>JAFWFV010000042.1 GCA_017515465.1 Clostridiales bacterium | reverse complement strand
TCTTAGTTACTTCGACGTACATAATGAGCCTCCTAACGCCTTATCTACCGACACGCTAATTATAACCTAAAAGCATAAGAAAAGCAAGGGATTTCCTTGCTTTTGAGTGTTTTTTATTTACTTGTTACTGGCAAACTAGGGGGACAACGCCCTTGCCACGGACATATATCAATACACTGCTGGTACCGAGGTCGATACCTATTTCCATTCCTAAGCCCATTAAAATCTCCTCGTCTATATAGAAATGCACCAAAAAAATGCCTTTAAATCTCAAAAGCATTTTCATTATACAGTAAGAAGGTCAAAAAGCAATTGCAACACTATGTCAAAAATATGGCAACTTGTGATATACTTCATAAGATATTTTATAAATAGAGGTACTAACATGTCTTACTCAGTCAATGTCGACCGTAAATGGCAGAAAAAATGGGAAGAGACGGGGCTTTACAAGTTCGACCCCAACGCAAAGGGCGATAAGCTCTACTGTCTCGAGATGTTCTCCTATCCTTCAGGCGCCAACCTGCACCTGGGTCACTGGTACAATTATTCCCTCACCGATTCCTGGTCAAGGATGAAGAGGATGCAGGGATATAACGTGTTCCATCCCATGGGATTCGATTCTTTCGGACTTCCCGCAGAGAACTACGCTATCAAGACGGGCATCCACCCCAAGGATTCCACACTGAAGAACATCGCCACGATGGAAAAGCAGCTCAAGGAAATGGGCGCTACATACGATTGGGATTACGAACTGGCAACCTGCATGCCCGAATACTACAAGTGGAACCAGTGGTTCTTCATCCAGCTCTATAACAGAGGACTGGCTTATAGAAAGAACGCTCCCGTTAACTGGTGCCCCCAGTGTCAGACGGTACTCGCCAATGAGCAGGTCGTCGACGGTGAATGTGAGAGATGCCATACAGAGGTTGTCCACAAGCACATGACACAGTGGTTCTTCAAGATCACTGACTATGCACAGGAACTCCTCGACTGCCTCCCTCAGCTGGACTGGCCTGAAAAGACAAAGAAGATCCAGACCAACTGGATCGGCAGATCAGAAGGTTCACAGGTCGCATTCTTCGTTGAGAAGGACGGCAAGCAGCTCATGAACGAAGACGGCACTCCCGTCAAGCTAGAGGTATTCACCACCAGAGCAGATACATTCATGGGTGTTACATATGTTGTCGTTGCTCCTGAGTCAGAACTCTGTGAAAAGCTTACGACAGCAGATTGCAAGGATGCAGTTGACGCATACCGTCTCGCAACATCCAAGGTAACTGATATCGACAGGATGAGCACCACCCGTGAAAAGACAGGTGTATTTACAGGCGCATATGCCATCCATCCCCTGAACGGCAGAAAGGTGCCCATCTGGGCTGCAGATTACGTTATCGCAGCATATGGTACAGGTGTCGTAATGGCTGTTCCTTCTCACGATGAGAGGGACTTCGAGTTCGCGACAAAGTACGGCCTCGACATCATCAGAGTAGTAGCCTCCGAGCCCGGCGCCGAGGACGAACTCCCCTACTGTGAAAAGAAGGGTGTTCTCGTCAACTCAGGCGAGTTCGACGGACTGGAGATGCACGCTGCAATCGACGCTATCGTTGCAAAGCTCAACTCCATGGACATGGGCGAGAAAAAGATCAACTACCGTCTCCGTGACTGGCTCATTTCAAGACAGCGTTACTGGGGTACTCCTATCCCCATGATCCACTGCCCTTCTTGCGGCGTGGTTCCCGTTCCCGAGCAGGATCTGCCTGTAGTCCTCCCCTACGATGTTGAATTCACACCCGACGGAGAGAGCCCTCTGGCAAAGTGCGATTCCTTTATCAACTGCAAGTGCCCCAAGTGCGGCGGCGATGCAAAGAGAGATCCCGATACGATGGATACGTTCGTTGACTCATCCTGGTATCAGTTCAGATATGTTGACCCCAGGAACGGAGATGTCATCTTCGATCACGACAAAGTCAACAAACTCTGCCCTGTTGATAAGTACGTAGGCGGACCTGAGCACGCTGCAATGCACCTGCTCTACGCCAGATTCTTCTGCAAGGCAATGAGAGACATGGGTCTCGTCGATTTCGACGAACCTTTCACAAGCCTGGTACACCAGGGTATCATCCTCGGACCTGACGGCAACAGGATGAGTAAGTCCAGAGGCAACACCGTTGCCCCTGACGAATATATCGCAAAGTATGGTTCAGACGTATTCAGGACATACCTGGCATTCGGCTTCTCCTATGTAGACGGCGGTCCCTGGAGCGATGAGGGACTCAAGGCTATCGTAAAGTTCATAGACAGAGTCGAGAGGATCGTATCCGACGTCAAGGACATTCCTTCATCCGACATCTCTTCACTCAGTCTGGACAAGGATGACAAGGATCTCAACTACGTTCTCAACTACACGATCAAGAGCGCAACAGCTGATATCGACAGGTTCCAGTTCAACACATCAGTTGCACGTATGATGGAGCTGCTGAACGCCATCGGCAAGTATCAGCAGACAGGAAATGCAAAGCCTGAACTCCTGAGATATACAGTTGAGAAGCTCATCCTCGTCCTCTCACCCTTTGCTCCTCACTTCGCAGAAGAACAGTGGGAGATCCTGGGCAACAGCTACTCAGTATTCAACCAGACATGGCCTTCTTACGATGAGTCAGCACTTGTCAAGGACACCATTGAGATCGCTGTTCAGATCAACGGCAAGGTACAGTTCAAGGTCGATATCCCTTCAGATGCTGATCAGGCAGCAGTCGAGGCCATCGTAAAGGCTGATGACAGACTCGAAGGCGCGCTGGCAGGCAGGAACATAATGAAGTTCATCTACGTCAAGGGAAGGCTCGCAAACATAGTTGCAAAGTAATACGGACCTGACAAAAAAGACATCCGATCTGACCCGGCTTTTAGTAAGCCGGGTCACTTTTTACCGTTTCCCTCTTGTGATAAAATACGTCACATGAGGGAGATGAGAAAAACAAAGGTAAAAAGGACCGTATGGCCCTACATCCAGGCAATACCTGAGATCATCATATATGAGGCAGTCTCGAAACTGATACTGCTGGCTCTGGCATTCGTCTTCAAGAAACTCATGATGTGGGCTGTCTATCAGACCGGACACGTTGCCGTTACCAGCGGCGATTTCGCTTTTCTCTTCACATCTCCCTATGGTTGGATCGCTATTCTTACCGCCATCATAATGATCGCCGTATACATTGCATTCGACATCAATGTCATCGTCAATTATGCAGGAGAAAAAGTCAAGGAAAGACCGACGGTACTATGGAAGATAGTACTGGAATCCGTTACCGAATCAGCAAGGTTCTTTACACCGGGAGGACTTCTCGTCCTCTTCTATGCCATGCTCATTGCACCCGTCATCGGAGTCGGAATGACCACATCTCTCACCAAGGGATTATACGTCCCCAACTTCATAACCGACGTCATCAGATCCACACCTCTGTATAATGCACTTTACTCATTATTCGTTATAGTCATGATCATTATCGGCATCCTGGGAATGTTCACGATACACGGAATGGTGATCGATCATATCTCCCCCGTTCAGGCATACGTAAGATCAGTACAGATGTGCCACAGAAATTACAAGGATCTGATCAAACAGCTTTTTCTGTTCTTACTGAAATACACACTGGTAGATCTGGTTGTATCTCTGGCACTGCTCATCTTCCCTCTCATGATCAGGATCCTGTTCGGGAACATCAGCGTCTATGCGGAGAGATTCTTCATCATCGTTATCCTGCTGTTCTTTACGATCATAGTATTCTCATCTGCCGCACTGTTCCTGCCTCTTCTCACCATGAAGATAACCCAGCTCTACTATCAGTACAACGAGGATATCCCCATGGCACTCAAGACCAAGCCTGCCGAAAGCTACAAACAGATGATCATAGTCATCGCAGCAGCATATCTCCTGTGCTGGGGCGTTTCGTTCTTTGTCCAGGAGAACTTCGAGATGTTCTTCACCAGAGATGTCTATACGGAGATCATCGGTCACAGAGGTGCCGGAAACGAAGGGACCGAGAATACGATATCAGGCATCAGGAAAGCGATCGATCTCGGATGCTACGGAACAGAGATCGATGTTCAGAGAACCTCTGACGGATACTATATCCTGAACCACGACAATACATTCAAGAGAGTTGCAGACGTCAACCGTGCCCCATCCGAAATGACCCTTCGGGAGATCAAGGCTCTACGCATCAAGGATGCCCCCGGGGAGCGGGTTCCAACCATCGAAGAAGCCCTGGATGCCGCCAGAGGCAAGATAATAATGTTTATCGAACTCAAGGGCTCCACTGCTGATCAGAAGATGTGTGACGACATGGTAAGGCTCCTAAAGGAACGCAATATGGTGAATTCATGTGTACTGATATCTTTGAAATACGATCTGGTCGAATATATCGAGGATAATTATCCCGAGATCAATACGGGCTTCCTGGCGTTCATCACGCTGGGCAACGTAGGTGAGCTCAAATGCGACTACCTGGGTCTCGAGGAAGAGGCCGCCACATCCGCCGCAATAGATGCCGCTCACGAGCACGGCAGAAAGGTCATCGTCTGGACTCCCAACTCCACCGATTCCCAGAAGAGGTTCCTCCTGAGCAAAGCCGATGCCATCATAACCGATCAGGCAACGCAGGCCGGCAACATCCTTGGAGAATTAGAGCTCAGGGATGATCCGTCGATCATCATTGATTCGATGGCAAACTGGCTCTTAAATTGATGAGCTCACCTCATTACCTTCTCCTCCACGAACCACTGGTAATTCTCCTCATAGAAGAGATAGCATTCCCTGCCAAGGATCATGCATGTATAGCGGATCCCGACGCCCCCTGCCTTAAGCGAGGCAGCACGCCTGATGTCCTTGATCCTGTCTATGGGAAATTTCCTGCCGTCATACCAGGTGATGAGCGTTGGTCTCATCCTGCCGTCAGGGTAGAAATCCGCAGTAACCTGTACATATGTCTTCCTGATCATGTCATCCATATTGCCCCTCCTTATGTTCCGTACCTGTCAGATCCGGTCCTGTTGCCGTCCTCGAAATAGCTGTGAGGATGAACGGTATTATCCTCCTTCGCATTGAGGCTGGACAAAGACCTGTCCAGATACATCATCCCCCGCTGGACGCTCCTGTATCCGAAACGGTTCCTGATCTCATCTATCGTCTGATCCAGATCGTGCTTCTTCTGCCTCATGTCCTCATCCGAGAACATATCCAGCTGTACGGGAACGGTGCTCTCCACCAGATCGCACGCTCTGACGCCCACGCTCCTGATGGGACTGTGCCAGTCGTAGCTGGCCCTGAACAGTCCGTATGCGACAACTGCGATCTCCTCCGTAATGTCAGTAGAACGCTCTATCTTCGTCTGCTTCGTGTAAGTAAACAGACCGTTATCCCTGACCGATATCTCCACCACATTGCATCTGAAATTATTCTCCCTGAGCCGGGCAGACACACTCTCCGCCAGAACGTAGATTATTATCTTCACATCCTGGTCGCACACCAGATCTCTGGGTGTGGTGGTGCTGTTGCCAATGCTCTTGACCGGGACCTCGTACGATTCGTTATTGACCGGTGTCTGATCCTCTCCCGTGGCGAACATGTGGAGGACATATCCCATCTTGCCCAGGAGGCGGTGCAGGTATTCAGGATCGGAACGGGCAATGTCCCCTATAGTAAATATCCCTGCCCTGTTCAGTCTGACCCTGGTACTCCTGCCAACATAGAGCAGATCCTCGGCAGGCTTCGTCCAAACTATATCCCGGTAGTTATCCCTGTCAATGACTGTTATGGCATCCGGTTTCTTATAATCCGATCCGAACTTGGCAAAGATCTTGTTCCAGCTGACACCGATACTGACGGTGATACCTAATTCATCCTTGACCCTGGCATTGATCTCACGGGCGATCGACAGTCCGTCTCCCCTGCATCTGCTGCTGTATGTAACATCCAGCCACGACTCATCGACTCCGAACGCCTCCTGGCAGTCGGTATATTCTGCATAGATCTCCCGGGCCAGTCTGGAGAACCTGAGATAGAGTTCCATCCTGGGAGGAACGAATACTATGTCAGGACAGACCTGACGGGCCTGCCAGAGAGCCATACCTGTCTTAACGCCTGCTGCCTTCGCCAACTGGTCCTTGGCCAGGACGATGCCGTGCCTGGCCTCAGGATCTCCGCCCACGGCCAAGGGCCTGCCGCGGAATTCAGGATGGTGCAGCAGTTCGATACTGGCATAGCAGTTATTCATGTCGGAATGAAGGATCGTCCTCATTTGTCTCTCCATTAAGAACTTTTGTTCGTTTTCGGTAATCATATCACCCTGCCATGAGGATTTCAATACCGCCGGTGCGTGATTTCTGCAACTTATTCCCAAAAACCTGCAAACTGTTCCAAAAATGAGACTTTAGGAAGGATATGTTGTAATATCTCCTCAGATGAAAGGAGCGCAATTTCATGGATATCAAGATGATGTTAGATCCGGATGATCCCATGAGAAAGAGCCTGGAAGAACTGGGAATAAGGGACGATCCCGGCTCATCATATGTGATCAGCCGCCAGGGTGCGGGTGTAAACTTTATCCCCGGCAAGAGAGATTCCCAGCAGTTCTATGTCGATGTCAAGGACATCATCTACATAGAGAGCCTGGGGCACGACGTGATCATCCATACAGCGGACGGAACCTACAATTCTTCTGACAGGCTCAAGACCCTGCTGGAAGTCCTCTCTGCAGAGAGCTTCCTCAGAGTGAGCAATTCCGCCATCGTAAACATCAAAAAGATAAAGCGCATCGAATCATCAATTCTGCAGAAATTCGTACTCCACATGACGGGCGGCGCGAGAGTTGACGTCACAAGGAGTTATTACTACATCTTCAGGGACAGATTGGGAATCTGAAGGAGGGATATTATGGTACTCGTTATTTTATTGATCGGTTTTTTTTGTGCATTGCTCTTTCCGGTGTGTGTCTTTCTCGCCTATAAGTTTTTTTACGATTCACACACGAACAGGATCCTGGCATCAGGCATAGTTCCGAAGCGCAGATGGCCTGCCCCCTGGATCATATACGTTATAGTCCTGGTGGTGACAATGGCTGTCTTTGCCCTGCTGGGCTCCGGTTTTGTCCTGATGGTACGGGTTGCCGATGAGCACGGTCAGGCAGCGGATTATTCCGACATGCCCCAGATGATCGATATCCATATCAGCGAAGTGATCAGATATGAAATGGACGGCGGCAGATATGAACTGATAGATGAGGGATCGGATAACGGCATTGATTACAGTCTCTACAGATATCAGACAAAAGATTCCATCTGCAACTATGTGATCATTGCGGAATTTGCCGTTCCCGGAGCAGGCAGGAACACCGTAGAATGCGGATACAATACTGAGACCGGCGGAGTCCGCGCATCGGAATACTATGATAGTTATCAGGCAGATCCTGATGTGTACTGCATGATCGAGATAGAGGACACCATGTACTCTCCTGGAACGATCGAAATGACAGTATCCGCAGGAGACGAAATATCAAAGCTGACACTGGAGATCTGACATGGATAAACGAATAGAAAAAACGAAGTGCTGCGCATTCCTGGCCGCATACGCAGCATTGATATTGGTCACCGTTTTCTATACTGATCATCTGCCTTCGGATTCGGTAATCAGGTCATACATCAAGATCCCTTTTTACCTCCTGGCAGGAACTGCAGTGATCATCTTTTTCCGCAAGGACTTTATCGAAGGTTTCAGCGACTGGAAAAAACACTACATAAGAAACACTATCCTGATCATAGGCGGGTTCATCGGAAACATCATCCTCGCCAATCTGGCCGGGATACCGGGATCCCTCATCTACGGGGATCAGACAACTAAGAACGATTCCAATCTGGACGGTCTCTTTGCAGCGTTCAATCCGGTACTCGTGTTCCTTGTGGTCGGTATTCTCGGACCCCTCGTGGAGGAGGCAATATTCAGGATGATACTCATAAACAGAGGCAGGGAACTTGCAAAGATCCCACTCGTGATCTGCGTTATCATCTCCTCCATCCTGTTCATGTTCATCCACATCCATTCATTCACTGCCCAGGAATTCATCATGAACCTGGACAAGCTGGCATCAGGACTCCTGTTCGGCATCATATATGCATCAACAAAAAACATCACACTGTCCTGCGGCATACATATCATCAACAACTCACTGGCATCAGCCATGATGATCCTGTCAATGATAATCCCCACCTGAACGATCTGTTCAGATGGGGATTAATGATTTCTCTGATCCGTTGGATTTATTTAATGTTCTCTCTCCATGTTGCGGGCTTGAACTCGTTTACGATCGGGAGAAGTCTCTGATCAACATCGATCTTCAGTACGGAATTGAAGTTGTTTGTTGCGATCATCTGTCCTGCGAAACCGACGATAACAACGATCTCCTGATCATTCCAGAACTTGCGGAGTCCGTCAAAGAGCTCATCTGAAACAGCTGTAGGGTTCTTTACGATCTGACGTCCGAGAGCTGTGAGGATCTCTTCCTTCTCATCGTACTGAAGGTTAGCGGGATCAAGGCCCAACCCCTTTACGTCGCTGATAAAGAAGAGTGAGCACAGCTGGCAGGAGTTGGTCGTTGAGATCGCATGTGCATAGAGGATAGCATCCTTCTCGCCGATAACCTCCACCAGTCTCTTCCATGATGTGTACCATGCCATGTATGCATCGTATGTAGCAGCGTCGTTCAGAAGACCTCTCTTCATGTTCGTAACTGCATTTCTGCCTGCGAGCTCGTCATATCTCTCGCGCTCTGCTCCTGATGTTTCATTCTGTTCCAGTAATTTTATCCTTGCCATTGTCGTGACTCCTTTCGTTTTTAAACTGCTAGTTCTAAGATCTTCTTGATCGAATCCGCATCCAGCGGAACGTAATGACCGACCTTGCCTCTTGCCGTTGCGCGCTCTGCCATCTCATCAAAATCCGATGTGCCGATGCCCAGTTCGGATAATGTTGTCTTAAGGCCAAGTTTTATAAAGAATTTCTGCAATTCGTCTGACAGCTTGAGTGCTCTTTCCTTCTCGTCAAAGTTATACGGATCTGCTCCATATACCCTGCTTGCCAGAAGTGCCAGACGCCAGGGCTTGATGCCGGCCATGTATCTGGTCCATGCCGTGAATACCACTGCCATGCCCTCACCATGTGTGAGACCGTACTGGGCGGACAGTTCGTGTTCGATCCTGTGTGATGCCCAGTCTGCGGATCTGCCTGCATCCAGGAAATTGTTGTGAGCAACAACGGCAAGCCATTGTATCTCTGCTCTCGCATTGATATCCTTAGGATCCTTCAGGATCTTGTCCGCATTGACGAGTAATGCGCGGATGGCTCCCTCGATCAGATAGTCGGTGGTATCGGAATTCTTCTCATCGGAGAAGTATCTCTCCAGGAGATGAGCCAGAACGTCAGCGATGCCGGCTGATGTCTGATATGAGGGAAGATTAACGGTATAGCGGGGGTTCAGTATGGCGAACCTGGGGATGATCCTGTCATCCTCGAATCCCAGCTTGTGATTGCCGCTGGACAGGATCGCTGCATTGGACGTCTCCGAACCGCTCGATGCAGTCGTGGCGATGACACCTGTGCCAATGACCTTCTCAGGAACAACTCCCTTTGTAAAGAAATCCCAGACGTCACCGTCGTAGGGTATTCCTATTGAGATGGCCTTGGCGGTGTCGATCGCGCTTCCTCCGCCGACTGCGAGTACGAAATCCACCTGACCGGCCTTACCCTGCGATACCAGTTCCCTGACGAGTTCTATATCCGGATTCGGAACAACATTGCCATTTTCAGAAAATCTGATACCAAGCTCGGATACCGCATCCCTGATCACATCGTATATGCCCAGATCCTTGATGAACTCACCGCTGTAGACAAGGAGCAGGGATGTTACGTTGTTCTCCTTCAAAAGACGAGTAAGATTCTTTTCGCTGTCCTCGCCAAAGACGATCTTTGCGGGGTTATAGTATTGAAAGCCGATCATAGATGCCTCCGTCAGTTAAGGGGAACTACTGCTCCGTCATATGTGTTGTTGATGAACTCTTTTACCTCAGGTCCCTGGAGGACTTCGAGGAGTGTCTTAAGAGCTTCGTCGTTCTGATGAGCAGGTGATGTTGCCAGGATGTTTCCATATGTCTGTGCTGCAAGACCGTCGTTAGCTTCTACTGCCAGAGCCTGGCTTACGTGGAGACCGCCCTCGATAGCGTAGTTACCGTTGATGACTGCTACGTCTACGTCAGGAAGTGCCGCTACGAGCTGCTCGGGTGCGAGTTCCTCGAACTGAATATTCTTGGGGTTTTCTACGATATCTTCTACAGTAGCTGTTATACCTGCATCTTCACTGAGAACGAGGATGCCTTCCTGTTCCAGGAGGAGGAGTGCTCTGGCTTCGTTTGTAACGTTGTTGGGCACTGCTACGACAGCTCCGTCGGGAAGTGCGTTCAGATCTGTTGTCCTGCCTGCATAGATACCGAAGGGTTCATAGTGTACTGCACCCAGTGATACGAGATCGGATCCGTTCTCCTCATTGAACTGCTCGAGGTAAGGAACATGCTGGAAATAGTTTGCATCCAGGCTGCCTTCGATAACGCCTGTGTTAGGTGTGATAGAATCCTCGATCTGTACGATCTCCAGGTTGATACCCTTGTCAGCGAGGATGGGCTTTGCGATCTCCAGGATCTCAGAATGAGGTGTGATGTTGGCACCAACTCTGATGGTAACCTTATCGTTTTCTGCTGCGTTTGCTGATGAGCATGCTGCAAGTGATGCTCCTGCTGTCAATATCAATGCTGATGCGATGATCTTGTTCAAAATGTTCTTCTTCATGGTTAATTTCTCCTTTGTGATTAAAAAGTATTGTTTTGATCTTTTGTATTTTGGCTAAAAAAAGCCGGGCTGCTGTTTTTGAAGCTCCCGGGCAAATGACTCATTTCATTTCTTGATTAAGTTCAACATCGTGTTCGTTCAAGGCGCACTGATGAACCAGCCATACTACATGCCCGGGAGTTAAGCATTCGACAACACATGGCTTCATTTGCTCTAAATGCCGCTTTACTTAACATCAGTAACTCCTCCTTTCGTTTTCAATGATGCAAGGATATCACTCATCTCCTACCATGTCAATAGGTTTTGTAGGATTTTTTAAAAATATCGCCGGATACAGGAAAACAAGGCGATCAACAGTAATTAGATGCTGTCATTTACATTGTGGGTTTTTTCTTATCCGGTTCATCCACCGGGTAACTGAGATCACAGCATAGAACGCAGCTGTTAATATCCAACAGATCAGGAATACTGACAGAACAACAATGATCGTAGCTGCAAATGGACCGATAATATCAGACATCTTCTTTTGAAAAAAGTACAATGATTCACGAAAAGCCTGTTCGATAAGATAAATCCCAAATGTGCATTTACCCATGTTCGTCAGTATCCTTTCGATAATGAGTGGAAGTGTAATACTTTCAAAGATCTTCCTTATGATCAGAAAAATAAAGATGGCTTGAAAGCAACACATTGATCCATAGAAAAAGCTTACCTCCCCTTCCCCCAATCGATGTGTTAAAAGGATCTTGTAATTAGTCATATACATCGTGGATCCAATGGATAGCACAAAAAAGAATAAAGATATTAATATCATCTTTCCCGTGATCTGCTTGAGTCTTCTCCCCAAGTAGTATCCTGTTAACGGATAAAAGACTACACTTTCGAGGATAAAAATCGGTCTCAGGTTATTGCATAACGATAGTGTTCCGCCAGATAACCTGTACTGGATCATAAAAACAGCTCCGGTAAAGAAAAACTGTAATCCGACAAGGTAAAGGAATTCCTTGCCATTGAGACTCCTGGCCATCTTCCGGATAAAAGGCAGTCCGATCAGATATGCAATGTAGGAATAGAGAAAACCGTATGGAATAATCACATCATTAGTATAGACACGTTTCAAAAAATCCGTTATGGATAATAGACTCGGATCAAAATACTGATTCCTGGCATAATGCAGGGCCGAAAAGATCAATAGAACAACAACGTATTTTGATACTCTCTTTTTCCAGATATCAGTGATCGTTTCATCTTTCCTGTCTAACAGAAACATTCCTGATACCATAAAGAAAAGAGGCACGCTGACAACAGCGGTTACAGAAAAGAACATATAGAACCAATAACTGCCTGAGCCCACCTCATAAGTCGTAAAGTGAACAAATCCATCTGTGTTCGTATGAATAAAGATGACACAGATCACAGCAAATATCCGGATGATATCTGCATATAAAATACGTTTTGGTCTATTGGATATAGCATCTGTCATAACAGTTACATTATAACAGACAGCAGATAAACTGCCTTATCAGGGATCGTTAATTTTTCCTGGTCCTCTTTTCCAGGATGGTACCTGCCTCCTGGATGACCATTACCATTACTACAAGCAGCGCAACAGTCGTCCACAGAACTGTCTCCTGATAACGGTAATAACCATACTGGAGTGCGATGGCACCCAGTCCGCCTCCGCCTATTACACCTGCCATTGCAGAATAACCCAGTACGGTAGCTACATTGATCGCAGCACCCTGTATCAGGGAAGGGGTCGCCTCCGGCAGGATGAAGTGTACGATTATGTATAGAGGTGATGCACCCATAGCCGTAGCAGCCTCAACTATTCCCGGCTGAACCTCACAAAGTGATGACTCGACCAGCCTGGCAACTATCGGGATCGTTCCTACGGTAAGAGGAACGATGGAAGCGGTCGTTCCGATGGAAGAACCGGTAACCAGTCTGGTAAACGGTATGAGAAGCACCAGAAGTATGAGGAACGGCAGTGATCTGAGTATGTTTACGATCAATCCGACAACTCCGTTAACTACCCGGTTCTCCAGCAGATGGCCCTTGGACGTGGAGTACAGGACAACACCCAGAGGGAGTCCGGCTGCATATGCAATGAATGCAGAGACAAATGTCATTATCAGCGTTTCGAACACACCTGTCTTTATCTGTTCGATGATATATTCACTCATGCCAGTTCAACCTCCGATACACTTAATCCGTTCTTCTTAAAGAAATCCACGATGATATCTTGATCTTTTTTGTCATCAGGCAGCTCCAGGACCATCTGGCCATAGCCTATCCCTCCGACGCTCTTCGTGTTGGCGCTCAGGATGTTCACCTTCTTTCCGGTGGTCTCCACCAGATTGGCGATAAAGGGTTCGTTTGCTGCCAGGCCGTCAAACACGATCCTGATCAGTCTGCCGTCAGGGCTGGAAGGATCAAAGGGATTTGCCGGGAATACGAGCTTCCTGGCCGCTCTGGATCTGGGCTGTCTGAAGACTTCTTTTACGTCTCCTATCTCTGCCAGTTCACCGTCGTCAATGATCGCAACCCTGTCACATATCTTTTCAACGACAGACATCTCATGGGTAATGATTATTATCGTCAGGCCCCTCTCCCTGTTGATCTTCTGGAGCAGTTCCAGTATCTCCCCGGTGATCTTGGGATCGAGGGCGCTGGTTGCCTCATCGCAGAGCAGGACCTTGGGATCAGATGCCAGGGCTCTGGCTATGGCGACTCTCTGTCTCTGACCTCCGGAAAGCCTTGCAGGAAATACCTTTTCCTTCTCTTCCAGGCCAACGACACGCAGCATCTCCCTGGCGATCTCTTTTCTCTTTTTACGTGGGATGCCTGAGATCCTCAGGGGCTGCTCAACATTCTCGATGACGGTCCTCTGTTGAAGGAGATTGAATCCCTGAAAGATCATGGAAATGGAATGCCTGACCTTACGGAGCTGTCCAGCTGACAGTCCGGCCAGATCCCTGCCGTAGAATTCAACTGTGCCGCCTGTTACGTCCTCCAGTCTGTTCAGGGTACGTACCAGTGTCGATTTACCGGCTCCGCTCATGCCGATGATCCCGAATATCTCCCCTTCGACCACATTGAGGGAAACATCCTTGAGAGCAGTAAATTCCTTGCCGTCATTCCTGTATGTCTTGTAAACGTTTTTCAGTTCATAAACATTACTCATCGTATAACCCCTTGCTGAGATATCTGTCTCCCCTGTCCGGGAAGACCGTAACGATATTTCCATGACCGATCTGTGCTGCCAGCTTAATGGAGGCTGCCAGTGCCGCTCCTGAGGATGAGCCTGCCAGGATACCCTCCTTAAGAGCCAGCATCCTGGATGCGTTGAAAGCCTCTTCATCAGTTATCTTGATCACCTGATCTATGAGGGAAACATCCATGGTATCTGCTATGAAATCATTTCCTATTCCCTCGATATCGTAATCCGCATGTTCGCCGCCTCCGATGATCGATCCGTAGGGATCTGCAAGAACACCTCTGATCCCCTCATCCTGTTCCTTCAGATACCTGACTGTTCCGGAAAACGTTCCGCCGCTTCCGGCACCTGCTACAAAGAAATCTATCTTTCCGTCCATCTGGCGATAGATCTCAGGGCCCGTCGTCTCGTAATGTGCTCTGGGATTTGCAGGATTGGTAAACTGATCAAGGGAAATTGCACCGGGAGTCTTTTCTATGATCTTAAGAGCTTCGTTCTTTGCACCGAGCATCCCGCCCTCTCTGGGAGTGTGGATCAGCTTTGCACCCAGAGCCTGCATTACTTTCTGCTTTTCAATCGAGAACTTCTCGGGGACTGCGAATATGACATTAAATCCCTGATTAAGGGCAGCAATGGTAATTCCAATTCCGGTATTGCCCGCCGTTGCATCAACTATGGTTCCGCCCGGCTTAAGAAGGCCTTTTTTCTTTGCATCTTCGATCATGTACAGACCGATCCTGTCCTTGACGCTGCCGGCGGGATTCATCAGTTCCAGCTTGGCATAAAGATTTACATTCGGATCGATATCCAGATGTGTCAGCTTGAGTATAGGGGTATTTCCGATCATTTCCTTTATATCGTTATAAACTTCCATTTTCATATCTCCTCAAATACGCGAATTGAATATTGCCTGGTCCAGATCGTCGATCAGATCATCCACATCTTCTATTCCGACAGAAAGCCTGATCAGTTCATCCACTATCCCGACCTCTCTCCTGATCTCCGCAGGGATGGCCGCATGAGTCATGGAAGCCGGATGGCAAACGAGAGATTCAACGCCGCCTAAACTCTCAGCAAGTGTTATGAGTTTCAATGACTTGAAGAACTTCTTATAGTCGTATTCAGGATTCAGCACGAAGGATATCATCGCACCTGCGCCGTCAGCCTGCTTCTTCTGGATCTCATACCCGGGATCGGACTCGAGACCGGGATAATAGACCTTGCTTACATATCCGCTGTTTGCCAGCCATTCGGCAACCTTGCCTGCATTGCTGACATGCCTGTCCATCCTGACGCCCAGGGTCTTTATGCCCCTTATGTTCAGAAAGCTGTCCCAGGGTGCGAGGACTCCGCCAATTGCATTCTGCAGATAATAGAGCCTGTCAGCGATCTCCTTGTCCTTCAGTGCCACAAGACCTGAGATGGTATCGCTGTGTCCTCCCAGATATTTCGTACCGCTGTGGATGACGATATCCGCACCCAGGCTCAGGGGACGCTGCAGATAAGGTGTGAGGAAAGTGTTATCAACTATTACGAGCTTCCAATGCTTATGAGCCACTTCAGATACGGCCCTGATATCCGTTACTGTGAGCAGAGGATTGGCGGGACTCTCGATGTATACTGCCTTTACTGTTTCATCAATGGCATCTTCTACCGCCTTGATGTCTGAGGTATCAACGATCTTATATGTGATACCGAAATTCTTAAACACGTTATCGAGGATCCTGAAAGTTCCTCCGTATATATTGTCTGATACCACCAGCTTATCTCCGCTCTTGAACAGGGACAGCACAGTATTGATGGCGGCAAGTCCCGATGCGAACGCCAGACCATATTCACCCTCCTCCAGGTCGGCGATGAGCTTCTCCAGTGCCGCTCTGGTGGGATTTCCCGTCCTGGAATATTCCCAGCCTGTGTTCTCGCCGAGACCATACTGCTTGTATGTGGATGTCTGGTAAACGGGTACGTTGACCGCTCCGGTCGTCTTGTCTCCGTCTATACCTCCGTGGATCAATAAAGAATCTATCTTGTAACTCATTTTCTTAACTTCCTTTCATAAAAATACCCGGGATCAATGGCAGTCCCGGGCAAGATGACATATCACAGATCAGATATCAGGATGCATTATAAATGCTCCGGTCATACTCGCCCGTACAACATCGTATTCGACAACACATCTCGTGTAAACTGATAATAGACATATCTGATCTCCTCTCAAAGATTGTTGCATGAGAGGATAATACTCTTCATAACCTATCATGTCAATAGGTTTTGTATGATTTAATGAAATTTCTATGTGATAAGGCGGATAAACCCTATAAACAGGACCAGGGGAATGACTATGAATACAGCCAGCGCCAGGAGGATCAGTCCCAATACCACGAACAGGACGATATCGAGATTGGACATTACCAGAACGAACAGATCTATCAGTATCAGCATTCCGATGATCTCAAAGATGACCTTGATCATATCCCACATATATCTATCCCCCTTAACCAATTATCGTTAAGAAGATAATATTAGATACCATGTACGATTATTGACACAGAAGAAGCTGTTATTCGGTATACTTTTCCCTGAGGGTATCAAAGTCCTGTTCCCTCAATCCCAGCGCATCCTTAAGATATCCCGTTATACCGCCATACCGTGCATCGATCTTGTGCAGCACGTTAGTAAGATACTTTTCGATGACGCCTCCCGCGGAAAAGATAAGTACGTCCAGCTTATCCTCCGGGATCCCCGTTGAAGAATACTTATCCCGGACCATTTCTATTGCCTTCGCATTATACTCATTCGTCAGGAAGAAATCCTCATATACGGTATCTATCGATGCACCCAGCGCAGTCAGGAGCAGCACAGAAGCCATGCCTGCCCTGTCCTTGCCGTCGGAGCAATGCCAGAGTATGGCGCCGTCAGCAGGATCGGATCCCAGCAGTATGTCAAAGAATCCCCGATACGCTCTGATCCCCCTGTCAGCCAGCATGAACGCGGTATACATCTCAGGCCCTATCAGGCCATATTCATATGCGATGTCTATCATCTCATCCCTGCCCAGGGACTGGGAAAGATATTTCTTTGCAAGTTCGGGATTGCCCAGCCTGCCCACGTAATCTTCAACCTCGACTACGGGAATGGATATATGCTCCGCTCCGGGTATAACGGGATCGGGACAGACCATGCTCTCACCTTTCATGCGGAAGTCTATTACTTTCTGAACGCGGTATCTTTCAGACAGTGTCCTTACGGCATCACCATCCGCACCGTTCAAGGCAGCAGTCCTGATGAGCAGGTCATCTTTAACACGTCTGTTTCCTGCGGGAAACGATCCTATCTGTCTGGAGTTCAATACTCCCGGCAGATCTATCTGATTCTTGAGCATGATTAGCTTCCCCCTTCTTTCTTTAAGTATATCATCAGGGCTGATATAATACCTCAAGATAACAGGAGGCATCATGACAGGCAAAAAAGGCATCATATTCGACATGGACGGAACAGTCTGGGATTCATCCGCAGGCGTTGCCGCATCATGGACACAGAAGGTTCACGAGGCGGGATTTACGGACAGGTTCATAACAGGAGACGATATACGTTCTGTAATGGGCAAGACCATGGACGTCATAGCAGACATCCTGTTCACCTATGTTGACAAGGGACCGGAGCGCGACAGGCTCCGCAGATCCTGCGAGAAATACGAGAATGAATACCTGCGTCTCCACGGAGGCATCCTGTACAACAATGTCATAGAGACATGGACAGCGCTTAAGGAGATGGGATATCACAATTACATAGTGAGCAACTGCCAGAAGGGATACATCGAAGCTTTTCTGGAATACTACAGGATCGGATACGGATCGCCCGTAGATCTCATCGAAGATATAGAGTGCTACGGAAACAACCTCCTGCAGAAATCGGAAAACATCAGGCTCATCGCAGACAGGAACAGTCTGGACCGTGCCTGCTATGTAGGTGACATACAGGGTGATTACGATGCCACGGCAAAGGCAGGTTTTCCCTTCATACATGCTTCATACGGATTCGGGAGCATCAATACCGAGGTGCCGTCAATATCACGGTTTGAGGATCTGATCAGTACCGTCCCTGCGGTTATCGGCTGATAACGAAGGAGCGGCCGGCTTTGTCCCCATAAGAAAGCATAACAAAGGTATCCTGATGCAGATCTCTGAACATGCTAATGTTGCAACAAATGCTGCAATGACAGGAAGAACAAAGAGCGTCAATACACCGCCTCCGGGCAGATGCGAAAACCAGTACTGGAACAATACGGTCCAGATGAAATGAATGCTGAAATACGGAAAAGATCTGGATGACATGTATTCCGGTATCTTTCCCTTACGGTCGAGACTGTGTTTGCCGATGCCTGTCAGGGCGAGTATCATGAACCATTCGCCGAACGCCTTTGCGATCACATTCAATATGCCGAAATTCCTGCCCGACCAGATGAACATATATACGCTGAGGCTACATGCGACAAGGCCGGCTGCCAGAGTAACATAACGGTACTTTTCCGTCTTTTCCAAAGTCTTTTCATTGGTCATGACGAAGTATCCGATAAAGAAGACATATATGTAATCCGCAAAGCTCTTTCCTGCAACGGACAAAAGATCAAAGAGCAAAGGAAGAGGTATCACGAAAAGGCATATAACCGGGAACGGGATATCAACATCTGTATGCGGTTTCTTTACGGTCTTTTTCATAACTGTGACAACAACGGCAGCCAGAAGGGATATGATAAACAGATACAGCAGGAACCAGAACTGTCCAACGTTGAACCCGCCGTCATAGCCGGTCAAGTTAGTCCATCTGGTAAAGAATATCCCATAGTGCGCAAAAAAGCTCCCCTCATACCCGAGATTAAGCTTATCGCCAATGTACGACATGACCGGGCAGAATGCCAGAGTACCGAATATAAGAGGAACGACGAGCCTTTTCAGTCTCTCCAGGAGATATTGTCCGACTGAACGCTTTTCCAGGGAATACTTCGTGCTCATCCCTGCCAGCATGAACATGAGAGGCATAAAGAACGGGCTCAGGAAAACTATCAGGCTGCTCAGCACTTTGTCGGGATAAAAGAACACATAATTCGTCTCGCCCCATGTGTTAAAGGCCTGTGCTGCATGGTACGGGATCAGGAGGATCACGACCAGCCATCTCAGATTATCGATGAAATGCTTTCTCATATGCCCCTCTGCAGGAGGTCCTTTACAGGTCCGAAATCACCCGCAAAGCGGACTGCATTTATACCGGATCTTATGGCGCCGTCAACATTAACCTGCCTGTCATCGATGAACAGGCATTCGCTGCCGTTGAGACCGAACACCTCCAGGCATTTCTCATAGATCTCACGGTCAGGCTTGAGCATGTGGTAGTCCGCAGAAAGAAATATACCGTCAAAGAAATCCAGAGGAAGGAGTCTGGGAAAATATTCATAGAAGAGATCGCTGGCATTGGACAGCACATATACTCTGTACCCGTGTTCCTTTACATATTCGCAGAACTGCCTGGCACCTGCTACGGGCCTCATGCATATGTTCCAACCATATGAACACTTCCAGAGAGCATCGTGGTATTTTTCAGGGACCCTGACCTTGACCAGGTCAAATCTCTCCCTATCCTTGATGTCTCCCCTGTCTCCCATTATCCATTCGGGCCCGTTAAAAAGTTCGTCCCTGATGACGTTCTTCTCCTCGTCAGAGGAACAAAACGTATCAAGGACGAATTCAGGATCGAAATCAAACAGGACATTTCCCATGTCGAGGATTATATTCTTGATCATCTCTTCTCCCCTTTCCATGGGAGAAGTATATCAAATCTGTTTGTCTATCTCAATCTGTCAGACTGCCTTTGTGTTATTGCCTGCCACGATGGCACTTCCGTAGCGGTAGAGAGATGTTACAAGAGCCTTGAGCTCGTCGGAATAATCACCCGTGAGGACCTTGCAGATGTATCTGGAAGGGCAGACATTTACAAAGCTGCAGTTCTTGACACCGTCGATCAGTATCTGACGTCCTGAGAACATACGGCCAAAGCGTACGTCATCGGTCACGATGATATATCCGATACATTCCATACGATGTGTTCATTATCCGGGAAATATCTTTCATGAAGAGACTTCGGCTATTTGGCTCCACATCAAAAACACTTGTCAAATTCCTGTCATTGATGTATAAAATCTTTGGTCTAAGAAAATGAATTCATTCTACAGGAGGGTTTCAGTATGTCAGAAGAAACAACGGCAAAGACAGAAACAAAGACAGAGACAAAAACAGAAAAGAAGCCTTTACTCAGCGAGAACAAGATAGAGATACTGGTCGCTATCTTCCTCGGCATAACGGCTCTTCTCACAGCATGGGCAACATGGATCGGTTCACTCCACGGAGGAAACCAGGCAACCAACTACACTAAGAGCAACAACATCGCAGCCGAAGGCAACTCCGAGTACAACTCCGGAATGCAGGAATACCTGTCAGACGTCATGGTATGGAACACATATATGAGCTACTGTTTTGACCAGGAGATCGCAGAAGCAAACGGCAACTCTGCAGAAGCAGCTCTCATCTCCGAGAAGATCGACACATTTCTCGAGCAGAACGGCAGCGACATCCTGATCGATGCGGTACAGGAAATGACCGAAGACCAGGAATCACCTTTCGAGGTCGAAGGCATGATAGACAGATACTTCGAGAATGCAAATCAGCTCCTGGCAGAGTCACAGGCGCTTCTCGAACAGGGACAGCAGGACAACTCCAACGGAGATACATACAACCTCGTAGTAGTCATCTACTCACTTGTTCTGTTCCTGCTCGGCATCGTCGGCATCTTCAAGAAGATCCCCAACCGTGCCGTCGTCCTCATCATTGCGATCGTATTCCTCATCTTCGCAGCGATCTACATGTGCACGATACCTCTCCCTACAGGTTTCAGCTTCAGCAACTATTTCTGATCTGAACAGGAAAGTGTATAACAAAAAAACTGATCCGGCCGGATCAGTTTTTTTATTTGCATAAAATACGGTCAGATCACCTGCCTGTCAGGTCCTTTATTACCTCACCTGCAATGATCAGTCCCACCACGGACGGGACGAATGCAGTCGATCCGGGAATATCCCTCCTCTGTGTGCATTTGCGTTCGGCTCCCGGAGGACAGATGCAGTTCGTCCTGCAGCTGATGGACATATCTTCTATCGGACGGGTAGGAACTTCCTTGGAATAGACCACCTTAAGAGTCTTGATCCCCCTCTTTTTGCATTCTCGGCGCATGACCTTTGCCAGCGGACAAATGGATGTCTTATAGAGATCGGTTACCTCAAATGCAGCCGGGTCCAGTTTGTTTCCTGCACCCATGCTGCTGATTATGGGAGTCCCCGTCTTATCAGCCTGCATTACCAGCTCCAGCTTGCCGGTAACGGTATCTATGGCATCTATGACATAGTCGTATTCTTTAAAATCGAACTGCGAAGCCGTGTCAGGCATGTAGAAAGTCTTATATGTACGGACCACGCAGTCTGGATTGATATCATGGATCCTGGCTTCAGCCACATCCACTTTATACTTTCCCACAGTGGAACGTGTTGCTATTATCTGTCGGTTGATGTTGGTGAGACATACCTTGTCATCATCTATCAGGTCGAGAGCACCTACCCCACTCCTGGCCAGAGCCTCAACTGCATATCCTCCGACGCCGCCGATACCGAATACGGCAACACGGGCTTTCATAAGTCTGTCCATGCCTTCATAGCCGAGTAATAGTCTTGTTCTGGAAAACTGGTCGAGCATTGTTATCCTTCTCCGGTCGGTCTCGTCTTGGTATTATATCACAGTGAACAGTTGCTATCCCGAATAATCCCGGGACACATCAACGTAAGATCTTTTTCCCTTGATATAATCATCATATGCGTTCTCAGGATCCCTCCCATGGAACACCCTGCACAGACCGCACATATCACAATCGGATATGCATGGATATCTCTTCCTGATATACTGCCTGCGCTCCTCAACTGTAGAACTGATGATGTCAGGAGCTTCGTTCATCTGATCTGCCTGCCCTGACGGTATTCCTTCATGTACCCCATGTTGATGTCTCTTATTTCTCTCTTACCGTCTATATAGTCCTGATAGATGTCCATCGGATTACCTCCGCCCAGCCAGCAGGATGAGCAATTCTCACATCCTCCTCCACAATCCAGGGACGAGCGTATGATCTCTTCCCTCTCCTCTCTCGTGGTGTCCTTGATCAGGATGGATCTCATGCCGTTACCTCATATCCTTCTTCATTACCTGCAGGTTCATGGCTCTGCCCCTAAACAACATTCATTATTCTAATATATTCACCTACTTAGTCAATAGGTTTTAATGTTCTTTGTTATTTTCTTTGAATTCACACTTGACCTCCTGCATGACCTGACCGTATTCCTTACATCAGAAAAAACAAACCCAGGAACATTACTGCTCCTGCAATGTTGCCCTTCGCAGGGAGCTTTGTAAGCATCAGCACCGCCATGACCGGTAAAGTATTCAGAACGCACGCCCACTGCGGGAGTGAAGTCTCTCCCGTTACTGCCATAACGAACAGAGTAATGAGGAATACCGCCAATCCCAGATATCCTGTGATCATGGTAACAATGGTCTTGGATTGGAATTCCAGCACGGCCTTCCTGGCATCATCGGTTCTGCCCAATCTGACATACATCCATTCCACCAGGCCGCATATGATATGGTGCACAACTATGGAGATCAGAAATACAACAGAAGATATGTACATGATCACGGATGCCGTTTCAGAAAAGCCTCCCATCCATCTGCTTAATTCCAGATACCCGAATCCGAAGGCAGTGATCGCATATACCCCCAGAAGGATCGATATCAAAGGCCACTTTAACGGAAGATCAGAAAAGACCGTTCTCATCCTGTCAGGGTCTTTTAGAGCTCCTTTCAGATCCAGTCTTCCGCTTGGAGAATAACCAAGCAAACAGTCACATATCCCGCAAAGAACATGTCCTGCAAAAGCGATCAGCAAAACAGTTTTCATATATATCCGTCCTCTTCTCCACCGTTTTATGCAAGTTTCATCAGTTTGAGTTGATTATACACCAATTTGTTAGACATGACTAACATTTGGAAAACCGGATCATATTTCTGTTGTATCCTGTAGTTACCAGATATGCTTTTTCCTGGTGGGCTTCCATCAATCCGCTCAGGATAAAGCCGCTCAATCCTTTGATCTGGGCATCGGGGTCAGTGAGGTCGAACAGCTCCCCGGAATCACGTTCTATGATAAGCACCGAATCCTCTTCGTAGAACAGCGAGAACTCTATCAATACCGGTTTCTTTTTCCTCCTGTTCCTGTCGAGAACAGTTAATCCTATCTCCTCGGCAAACAGCGATGCGCGCATTGCCTCTTGTTTGGAATAACCGTGTGAAAGCATGCTTTCACTGATCTTTTCAGACATCGCTGAAGCGGTCTTATCTGTAAGAGCATCGTCCATTACCACTATTTCAGAATCCATATCCTTAAGCAGGAAAGGGAAATTATCCTTTCCGAACCTGAGGCAGACAAAGAGCATTGCAAGGCCAAGCGTTACGGCAGGAGCAATGACAAAGCCTGCCCACATTCCGTTTATGCCGAACAGAGTGGAACCCAGGACCGGGAGCAACATGTAGAGCAGTCCATTCTGGAAACAGGAAATGCAGACAGACATACCGATACGGTCTATCAGCATGTAATAGGAAGTCGTAAGCGAGACCGCACTGACGAACACAAATCCAAGCGATACGATCCTGATGGCAGACATCGACGGGGCAAGCGCCGCGCCGCCTGAGATACCGAACAGACCGCAGAACTGTTTTGCAAATATACAGATCAGTACAGTTGCTATAACGCCTTCGATCAGGGCAGCTCTTAACGCTGCCTTCATGACTCTCTTGATGAGTTTGTGATTCTTTTCCCCATAGTAGGTGCCAATAAGAGGCTGCATTGCCATTCCAACGCCGTCCAGGACGACACCGAACTCAATAAGGCTTACGACAACAGCGAGGGTTATAAGAGCCTGATCGCCGTGATTCCTGGAGACAAAGCCGATCATTACATAATCCATCAACGCCCAGCAAAGATATACGGATGAATCAACGATGCTGTAGCGTGATGTTAACAGGAAGTCCCTGATGGAGAAATGCCATGTAAAATGAAGTGTATTGCACTTGCGGAAATAATGCCAGCAGCATGTGAGGATGCCCAGCCCGTTTCCTATGACCGATCCGAGGATGATGCCGGTCATGCCCATGTACTTTGTCAGTATGACCGAGAAAAGGAT
>JAFWFV010000041.1 GCA_017515465.1 Clostridiales bacterium | reverse complement strand
TTCTCATTCTCCTATACGACCTCTTAGGGCCATTAGATATGTCGAGTTAGTATCTACTCTGTCTCACTGTTGTACTTGAATAATACAACCGTGATAGCTTTTACATCGCCACTGTTTTACTTTTTATCATGCCTCCTATACTCAACTGTTCGTCAGTCGCGAACAATTGTATTTCTAATGCGGACATTATAGCACAAGAAATCAGTAAATCAATAATTTCTTAAGGAATAAATTAAAAGATCAAAAAGTGTTAAAATATAGTAAATATAACTAATTTAAAGGTGCTTATGGAGACTTTCCCCGTTCTGGACAGTTATTGCAATTACATGCTGGCGGTACTTGGCAGATCTGAACTGACTGTCAAGGAATACAGATATGATCTCATAGCATTCTTCAGATTCTATAAACAGGACCACAGGCTCGTCCCTGCAGGCACGGAATTCAATGAAATAGATATCAGCGATATAGACGAAAAGACCCTGAACAGGATCACAACTGATGATATCCTGATCTTTCTCATCTGGCTTTCCAGGGAACGCAAGCTGTCCAATGCATCGAGAGCCAGAAGGATCGCTACCCTTAAGAGTTTCTTTAAATATTGTCATTCTAAGAAACACATAATAAGCACCAATCCTGCATATGATATTGAGACTCCCAAGGTCGGCAAGAGAAACCCGAAATACCTTACGCTGGATCAGAGCAAGGAACTCCTGGAACAGGCATATAATTCACCTAAGGAATCAAATGAGCGTGATTACTGCATAGTTACTCTGTTCCTTAACTGCGGAATGCGTCTGTCAGAGCTCAGAGGGATCGATATCGACGATATCCACGATGACATTCTGACTGTAATAGGTAAAGGTAATAAGGAGCGAACGATATATCTGAACGATGCATGTCTTTCCGCCCTGGATGACTGGATGGCAAAGAGAGCCACGCTCAAGATAAAACCGGAACACAAAAAAGCATTATTCATCTCCAAACGCGGGACAAGGATATCCGATGACATGATCCAGATAGTGATCAAGGATCTGATGCTGCAAGCCGGCATAGATACCAAAGTATATTCCGTGCATAAACTGAGACATACGGCTGCTACGCTGATGTACAAGTACGGTCATGTGGATATCAGGAATCTGCAGATGATCCTCGGACATCAGAGCGTATCAACTACACAGATATATACACACGTAGATGACGAGCAGCTTAGAAAGGCTGTTCGAAATAATCCCCTGGCTGATTTTAATCCTGATGATGAATGATCATCCTCTGGTTGCAGAGGGTTCTGAACCTACAGTATCACCTTCGGCAGAAGACGCTGACGTCTCCCCTTCAACGGATTCAGATGATGAAGCTGCTGTATCAGCGGTCTGTTCAGTCTGATCAGCAACAGACTCAGTGCTCTGAGATGTTATGTCTGTCTCAGTTCCTGCCTGTGCATTAGCTGCATTGATCCTGGCATTATTGATATAGCTCTTGCCTATATTAGGGTTCAAAGGATAGAATCCCATCGCAGTCACGTATTTCTCCTGCAGAGATGCAGATTCGAATACAGCCTGTTCATCGATGAGCTTATCGTTAGTATAAGGAACCTTGATAGCTGCCCAGCTGATCAGCCATATGATAAGTGACACCAGTATGATCTCAACGATCAGGAGCGGTGTTATCGGGAATACATCCATATACTTTCTAATCGAAGAAGAGGATGTCTGATTGTGATTATCTGATGATATGAATTCTGCAACCTTGAATCCCGTGGAATCGATCTTGGCTATGATCTTTTCCAGCATGGAATTACGTGTATATTCATCCAGAAGCCTGGGTGCAAAGTTCAGGTTATCAGGCAGAGGATACATTTCCACGATATCCTGTGCATTCTTGAGGAGGATATCGCCAAATACATAGATGACGTCCTCTGCAGCAACGCTGTCGCGCTTGGAATAGATATCCAGATATGATTTAACTATGGCATTTTCCGCTCTGGTAGTCTCCTTGGTGATATCGAATACCGAGGGATAAACCATAGTAACTGTCGAATAGTAAAAGTCTGTTATATTCTCTCTAGTAAGAGCCTGATTCCACATCTCATCCATTATTGTTACCTCCTACGTCAGCAGGATTCTGTAATTCATTCTTCTTGGGCTTAGAAGCGGATGCCTTGCTGTTCTCACCTACAGAATAGGAGAAGCCTGACATCGGATAGATATAGCCTGCAAATATGAATATTGCAGTAAAGATCAGGAATACGATCCTGGTCTGATTTATTGCAAGAGCCAGAGAATATATAGGAATCATGATCATAAGTCCGAGAAGGAGCGTCAGTTCGCATGCTCTCTTGATGTTCAGCCTTGCTCCCCTGCCCACTATCTCATAGAGATTATATGCATAAGTAAAGTCATGCATACCCATGGCAAATCCGAGGAGTGCACATGTGATGACAAGGATCTTGGCAGTAGGCATCAATGCGAATACCAGGAATCCCACTATAGCAGCCGTAGACTGGATGAGGACCCTGTTCCTGGAAGTCATAAGGTATGAAAACCTGATCTTTACCACCAGTGCAGTAAAGATAGCCATGAATGCTGCTACCAGATAATAGAAAGCTGATGTTGCAGTTGATATGTTGACCCTGCCCAGGAAGTTCGGCATGAATGCCAGGAAGAATGAGATGATCATGCCCAGAACGATAAATGATGATGTCAGGAACCTGCCTGCTTTCTTGTCAGAGAACAGCTGAAGCCATCTGGATACTGACAGGAAAGATTCCTTTACAACGGTATTGTTCCTCATGAAGTAGACCATTCCGAGAGATGTCAGTATGAGGGTCGCACCACAGATGATGGCAACGATCATGAGACCGAACCTCTCGTAGCAGATACCTGATACGACACCGCCTACTGAAACACCCAGGAAATATGCTGTCTGCTGGATGTTGTGGATGGTCCTGTCCTCGAAGTTCTTATATCCGAGCTTACCGGCATTGAGCCTGTAATCCCTGAGATAATCAAAGGGCATTCCAAAGCAGAATCCGATGGGAAGCATGAATCCCATGAGCACAAACGGATTATCGAGAAGTCCTGCAAGGAGAGCGAAGAAATAACCGATAGCCGTAATGAACATGAGAGCTATCCTGTTGGTCAGACGGCTCTTGATGGTCCTTCTGACAGTCGCAAATCCGAAGAAACCGAATGCGAAGAACAGAAGTCCTACTCCGATGATCATCTGGATGATCCAGTAATCGTAATCATCGTACATCTTGTCCTTGATAAAGCTCGCATAGATGATCGGTATCATGGACGCACCCAGCGCCTGGAAGAATGACAGGAATCTGTTTGCATTGGATCCGTACATAACGAGGATCGGGGCATTTCCTGATATTCCTCTGGTAATGGTAGATACCAGCAGGTTGAGTTCGAAGATCAGTATTGCCATTGATATGGCGATGGAGATTATGGTGAATATCCAGCTGAGGGACATGCCGTTAACGGATGACTGGAAATCATCTCTGGGCATCCTGAGTTCCAATATGCCGGCTACCGTATTATCGGATGAAATGACGGGTGCGATACATGCTACATAGTTGACTCCGTCATCTACCCTGGATGTAAATACAACCTGCTGCAGATCAAAAGCATTAATATATTTGTCATTAGCACCGGTGAGATAGTAAGGCTCAACGGAATCAGCAGAAGTGGATGAATAGAATCTAAGGAAGGAATCACCGGATTTAGTAAAGATATCAACGAGGTAATCCTTACCTTCATCATAGGAATAGATGGGAAGCGGATAGCTCATTCCCTCCTTCAGTTCCTCATAACCGAGGATCGTTGAAGATGCAACAGTAATCTTCTGCATGGTGTCGGCGCGCTCGCTCTCGAGGGCTGAAACATATGTATCAGACAACTGATTGGACATTACGATTAAGACGACCAGAACGATGGAGAAGCAGTATCCGATGGTAGATGACATGAGCCTCTTCTCCCTGTTCTTGGGAGTTTCATCTGAGGAAGAACTGCCCTTGCCCTGGTTCTTGCGCAAAAGCCTGATGATGAATTCCTGAATGACGAAGAGGACTATGCCTGCTGCCAGACAGATGAGTACGGTAACGAATATCCTGCTCTCTATCTCGTTTCCGAGTGTATCGAGACCGGCATAGGAACAGTTATATTCAAATACACCTATGCACATTCCCGTATCATCTGTGATAGGAACAAGAACGCTCTCACTGGTGTCATCGCTGATGACCCTGGGTTCAAATGTGCCGGAGAGCCAGTCAGAGATATCGGAGCTGGCAACGCGGAATTCATTTGCATCAGAACCGTTGCTGATCAAGAGAGTCAGCTGACCGTTCAGATAGCTGAACAGAGCATACTTTTCATTGGAAAGGACCTCAGATGATGTATCTGAGAGCATAAGATCGAAGACTGCGGCATACTTGGATGCAGCCGTAGAATGATCGGCCTTAAGTTCATTTCCGTCTACGGTCATCTTTACAAGATCACTGACCTGATAGATCTTGTCATGAGAAACGGACTTAAATTCGTCCTCATATTGAAGCCTCATGTGATGAACTGCAAACGATACGGATAATATCGAGATAAGTAACGAAACAATGATCAGTATTACAGCTCTGACGATACTGTTGAACACGTCAGATCTGCCGTCATTATAATCACGCCTGTCAGCCATTTTAGATCCCTCTAGAAAGTTGATTTATAACATTATACATTAAAATAATTAAAAGCCAAAATTCAAGAAGGTAACAATCCCATAACAAAAATGAACAGGATCATCAGAGGCAGAACATATCTGTAGAATGTGGCGTAGGAATGCTTGATCTTGGCCCCCTCGCCTGTATTGCATTCCTTAAGGTAAGAATCGAATCCCCAGCCCTTCTTAAAAGAACAGAATAGCACATAGGCAAGTGATCCCAGAGGCAGCAGGATCTTGCTCACGATATAATCCTCGAAACCGAGAACATCAGTACTGAGCAGATTAAATCCAAGCACGCAGGGCATGCTGAATACCAGCACGATAACAAGATTAATGATGATGGAACGTCTTCTGCTGAAGCCGAATACATCGGTTATATTTGTAACAAGATTCTCAAATACAGCTATAATCGTCGAGAAGCTGGCAAAAGTCATGAACAGGAAGAATAATGCGCCCCAGATCATGCCGCCTTTCATATCGCTGAATATGCACGGAAGCGTGACAAAGATCAGTGAAGGTCCTTCTGCCGTATCAACACCGAAGCTGGAGCATGCGGGAAAGATGATGAGACCTGCCATTATCGCAACAAACGTATCAAGCACGCATATCCTCACTGCATCACCAGCTATGGAAGTCTCACTGGACATGTAGCTGCCGAATACCTCCATGGCACCAATTCCTATGCTCAACGTAAAGAAAGCCTGGCTCATGGCATTTGATACTATCTTGACGATGCCGATATCCTTTATGATGTTCCCGTTAGGAACGAGATAGAACTCTATTCCTTTTCCTGCATCCTTTAGCAGGAGACTGTTGACCGTAAGTCCGATGATTATCAGGAACAGTCCGGCCATCATTACTTTATTGACTCTCTCCAGGCCTTTTTGAACGCCGAAAGCAATGACTACAAACCCTGCGATCACTATGATGACCATGAAAATCGTCATAGTCAGAGGATCCGCCAGGAGCGAATTAAAGACATCAGGAACCTGCTCTTCACTAACTCCGTAGAGACTGCCTGAAATATATTTCCAGAAATAGGTGAGCATCCATCCAGAGACAGTCGTATAGTAGAACATCAGCAGATAGCATCCCAGAAGGCCAGCCCAGCCAGTAATGTGCCATTTGGTCCCCTTATGTTCCAGTTTCTTGATCGCTACTATGGATGTGCTCTTCCCTGCCCTTCCTACTGAGAGCTCCATGGAAAGCACGGGAACTCCGATCAGTGCGAGGAAAAAGAGGTATACGAGAACAAAGAAAGCACCGCCGTTTGAGCCTGCAACATAAGGAAACTTCCACACATTTCCGATACCGACGGCACATCCGGCACTGACAAGGATAAATCCGAGCCTGCTGGCAAAACCTTCTCTCTTTTTATCAGGCATCCTACACCTCTTGATAATAAAAAATCCCCGAAAAGTATCGGGGATTATGGTTGCGGAGGCGGGACTCGAACCTCGCGACCTCCGGGTTATGAGCCCGGCAAGCTACCAACTGCTCCACTCCGCGTGTCACAATGCACTGTTTCCGGAATAAGTGGTGCTCGTGACCGGACTTGAACCGGTACGGATTTTACTCCGACGGATTTTAAGTCCGTTGTGTCTGCCAATTCCACCACACGAGCCTATCCGTAAGTGCTTGATAAGAATAGCACTCAGTCTAAAATATGTCAAGTTGAATACAAAGCCGTTTTGATTTGCAAAACTTATCAAAGAGAATTATTATTATATTATTATTTATTACGAGGTGAAGTATGCTATACAAATCCGACGATGATAACAACAATGAGAATAAGCTCATTCATGCTGATGAAAACAATAAGAACATTACCGATGATGTAAAGCAGAACGAGAATTCACTATTCGGCAAAAAGGATTCACCCAGAAGTGATCACGGACATGACTCACTGTTCGAGAGCAGCTTTTCAGATAATGACGATGATCTCGTCCCTTCTTCATTTGCCATTTCATTTAAGGCAAATGACCCTGTCAATACAGTATCAGACAAGCTCAAGGAAGAGATGAACGCTGCTGATAATATGCCATCAGGTAACATGGACCTGGATTTCGAGGATGATCTGGCTGATTTCCAGTTCGACTCCTCTATTTCGGCATTTAAGCCTCTCAATGGATCTAATGAACCTGAGCATGTTAAGAAACCCGAACCTTCCAAGTCACCCTTCCAGGAACAGAAAGCTCCCGAGGTTAAGCCCGCTGATGCCAAGAAGGATCCTTTCGAAGGCATCGATGATGTTACCCCTCCCAAGTTCACTGATGATGACAAGGAATTCCTGGAACTGGCAGGCATGGCAGACCCCAAGGATGCAGAACTGTTCAAGTCTGGAAATGATCTTGATTTTGCAGCTTCTACCAAGGATAAGAAAGCCAGTCCCTTTGCACATGCAAAGAAACCCGAAGAGCCCAAGGCAAAGGATATCGATATCCCACCCGTAACAAAGGTAGAATCCGACGAGGATCAAGGCAAGATCAAATCCTACGGCAAGGTCGAATCCGGTGTTAACGCATTTAAGAACAAGGCTAACGAGGAAAAGGCTCCTTCTAAGCCTGAGGAAAAGAAATCCGAAGACAAGAAGCCTGAAAATGATAAATCAAAGGCTAATGATGCCGCTGCTGTGGCTGTAGCCGCAGGCGCCGGTGCAGCTGTTGCAGCAACTGCTGCCGCAGCAGCCGCAGCTTCCGCTCCCAAGCAGGAGACTATCACTCCGCCCAAGATGCAGCCCGCTCCCCAGCCTGCACCTCAGCCGGCTCCCTCAAAGAATGCTGCTCCTGAACTTAAGCCGGTTTCCAAGGCAGAGCCTGTTCCCGAGACTGCACCCAGAGCAAAGAATCAGCCTCAGAGAAATGTAAGGCCCGGAGCTGCAGAGGCAGGATCCAAGGCTGCTCCCGCTGCCACCGCATCCGGAAGCAACAAAGCTGCCATTGCACCTGTATCCCAGGTCAACACAAAGAAAAAGCGCAAGGAACCCAAGGCAAAGAAAGATCCCGGCAAGGGCGGTCTCATCACTCTTGCTGTTGTTATCGTTGTATTCCTCGGCGTATTCCTCGTACTCGATAATGCTGACAAGATCTCACGCATCTTTAAAGGTGACAAAGCCGTAGAGACCATCCCCACTACTGAAGCTACTACAAAAGAGACTGATGAGTCTTCTGCTGCTTCATCAGAGACCACTGAAGAGACAACAAAGGCTACAAAAGAGACAAAGGAAACTACTGAAGCCACAACGGAGGCTACAACTGCTGCTACTACCGAAGCAACGACCGAAGCTACCACTGAGGCTACTACAGAAGCTACAACAACTACAACAACAGAGGCAACCACAACAACTACAACGGAAGCAACAACAACGACTACCACGACTGCTGCCACAACAGCAGCAACTACCGCTGCTCCCTCTTCAGGTGTTAAGGTTACCAATATGAAGACTGAGATCAGGCACTTTAAGCAGACCAGTTCCGGATTCACATACGATGTAATCTTCACGAACAGGACAAGCAATAACGCAAGCCTCTCTGCTTCACTTAAGAATCTCACTATCGAGCTTTATTCCAGCTACAGGATCAAGAACCTGACATCAGACGGATTCACATTCTCACGCAACGGAAATACATTCACATGTACTCCTATCGATGCTACAGTACCTGCTGGCGGTTCATATACGATCCACGTTACAGTAACAACATCAGCAAGGCCGCCTCACTACGGTTATAACAAGGCGTACTTCAACTGGAAGTAATACCTCTTCTGTAGTAATTAACTTACAACTAAAAACGGGATCACTTGAATGATATGTACCCTCTTTACTGGACAACAGTAAGGAGGGTATTTATATGCGGTACAGTAAACAATTCAAACTGAAATGTGTGGAGTTATATAAACAGGGGAAATATCCCAAAACGCCAGATAACATTTCTACTAAGAGATT
>JAFWFV010000040.1 GCA_017515465.1 Clostridiales bacterium | reverse complement strand
TCACTGATCATTGTTCATCAAAAGGCATCGAAGTCGAGTGCAAGCAGAGCAATCACGAGGGCGATCTGGTGGATTACATCCAGCAGGCATATTACGACAAGGTTGACGGCATCGTTATCAATCCCGGAGCATATACTCACACTTCCGTGGCATTGCTGGATGCGTTCAAGGCCGTCAGCATCCCCATGGTTGAGGTTCACATCTCCAAGGTCAATGAGAGGGAGGACTTCAGACAGATCTCATACGTCTCCCTCGTTGCGGAAAAGACCATTACCGGAAAGGGTTTCGACGGATACATAGAGGCCATTGACCACCTCGCAGGCATCTGACAAATATGCTAGAATCTTAATATCCACACATGGAAGGAGATAGTATATATGGCTAACCGTATCGTAGAAGTAACTTTTGACAGGATCCCCGAAACAGTTGAGGAGTTCTGCGCTCTGCCCCAGGCATCTCTGACAAATGAGTTTGACGTTGCAGCTCTCACCGTTCTGGCGCTGTGCGTATATCCCGTGAACAGGGAACAGTCTCTGACTATGCTGGATGTTCTCAAGGGACCCAAGCCCCTGACTGAAAGCGAAAAGCAGTTCATCCGGGACAGGTTCATGGACAGCGATTATGTGCCCAGATCCTATTTCAAGGGTGCAACCCCGGATAACGATTACAAAGTTGAAGCGCCTTTCGTTGTTGCAGTAGAGGAGAATCCCTACACATATGCAGATGAAGGATATGCCAAGCTCTATCTCACATCAGGAGGAGCAGACTCCCCCAGATACGTTCAGCTCAGACATGCCAAGGATGGCAAGTGGTATCTGTGGGAACAGTATATCCTGGTCGGCATCAGAGCTCCCGAGTCCACCAATCCCTGGGGCTGACAGATGGTAAATGTAGTTCTCTTTGAACCTGAGATCCCGCAAAATTGCGGAAACATAATGCGCACCTGTGTAGCAGCCGGGTGCGCTCTTCATATTATCGGACCTACGGGATTCGATCTGGATAATCCCAAGTTCAGGCGTGCCACGACCAATCACATAACCTGGGCTGATTATACGCTGTACAGTTCATTTGAGGATTTCGCATCTGCGAACGAAGGCAGGGGCGAGTTCTTTTTCATGACCAGATATGGCAAGGTGCCGCCGTCTGATATCGATTTCAAGGCCGTTGATAAGGATATCTATCTGATATTCGGCAAGGAGAGTACAGGAGTTCCCTACGACATACTGAAGGCACATCTGAACAGGTGCTTCAGGATACCGATGGCAGGTGAATGCAGGAGCCTGAACCTGTCCAATGCCGCTGCGATCGTAATATATGAGGTAATGAGACAGCTGGGTTATCCGGGACTGTCCATGACCGAGGTTCAGAAGGGCGGGGATTTTCTGGAATCCTACGATATCAGCAGGGTATCAGGACAATAATTCCTTTTCAGTAACAGGAGTACCGAGGACTGTTCCCTGATACAGGTCGCAGCCGTATTCCTTGAGCAGGTTCAGCTGGCCCTGTTCTCCGACGCCTGTGGCGCATACCTTGATATCGATGTCATGCATCAGCGATATGGCAGCAGATGTCAGAACGCGGACGTTGATGTCAGACAGCAGTTCCCTGGTGAAATTACCATCCAGCTTCAGATATGAGATAGGCAGGAGTGGGATCGCATTGAATGACGAATAGCCTCTGCCGAAATTATCCAGCGCCATCCTGACGTCCATGGATGAGAGCTTTTCGATGGATGCCTTGATCTCAGGCAGTTCCGTAAACAGACTCTCCTCGCTGATATCGAGTATTACATTTCCGGTCTCAGCTCCGCTGTTGGACAGGGCGTTGGAGAATTCCATGACGAATCCGGGATCCTTGAGCTGATCGTTGGAGACATTGATATTCATGGTCAGTGTAGGCTGCGTGATGTTGATCCTGGCCAGGACCTTGAGTGCATTTTCCAGACTGTAGTTGCCGATGCGTCTGATGTACCCGCACTTGACCGCAGCCCTGATGAAATCCGAAGGAGGGATGTCCCCGTCTTCAGATGTCCATCTCATGAAGGCCTCGTAACCTGTCAGTTCGCCTGATGAAGTAAAGCAGGGCTGATATGCCATATGGAAATCACCTGAGCGGATAGAGGTCTCGAACTTGGCTATTATCTCCTCGGAGGACATGTCTTCGAATCTGGATTTCCTGATCTCGGTATTGCCGTATGTAACCCTGCCGGTCATTGCCTCTTCTGCCTTGGTGATCAGTTCTTCGGCAGACAGGCCGTCGTCGGGATAGACGGATATTCCGAACTCGAAATGAACGGGGATCTGTTCCTCTCCCGTTCCGAATGCATTGGTCATGGCATCAGCCAGAACGCGCTTGTAATCAATGAATTCATTGGCTGAGATCACCCTCCTGGCAAGGATCACGAATTCTGTTCCGTAGATCCTGGCTACCATGTCTTCTGAGTGGGCTGCCTCTCTCAGTCTGTGTGCCATGTTCTGGATAAAGAGGTCCATTGATTTATGGCCGACATTAAAGAGGTCCAGGCTGTACTTATCCAGTGATGTGTAGATTACGGTAAACCTCGAGCACTTCCTGTCAGGAATAGGGGAGTTCTGCATGTTTATGAGATCTTCCTCGATCATTTTGTTGAGCCTGTCCGTGATCATGGCTCTGCCGGGGAGGGTCGTGAGAGTATCGATGACGGGCTCAGTCGTTATCACGTTCCTGTTGCTCTGCTTTTCGGAATCGTGGCTGGAGATGAGCTTTGTCCTGGCAAAGATGTCATCCTCCAGCTGCTTGTTGATCGTTTTGGATCTCTCTATTGACTCCGCCTTTCTCTTTGTGTAGATCTTGCGGAGGATATTAGTCAGGTAGTATCTGTGTATGAGATTTATGATTATGATCAACAGCGCAATGATGGCCAGATCTACGGCTCCCTCCTTTTTCAGTACCAGAGACTCGTAGGTGTTGATCAGGAGCTGCATAAAGGTCAGAACAAAGGAGACATAAAAACCGTATTTTCCGAAGAATATGTTGATCGAGAAGGCCAGGAGAGCCATTCCTATGCACAGGGAAAACCTGGTAGTAATTGATAAGCTGAATGAACATATTGCGAGAAGCAGGATGTAAACGGTAAACGCAAAAACAAGTCCGAGAAAGAATACCTTGCCGGACTTGATGATCAGTCTGTCTTCTCTCAGGTCATTACTCGCCATTTAAGCCTCCCGTGTATATTATTACAAGTTTATTTGTCAAATGTGTGAAGTAATGATAACAAACTTTTAAATTATTCAGCCCCGGCATCCGGAAAGCTCTTTAAGGAGTAATCGCTGACCCGGCAGATGTCTTCCCAGGAGTTGGATCCGATGCCTATCCTGTCGTAGACGGCACAGGTCCTGAACCCTCCCTTTCCTGCCCCCTCGATACAGAGCTTCACATCCTCAAAGACAAGCACCCTGGAGGGGTCAGACAGGCCTGCTTTTTCCATTGCATGGATGTAGATCGATGGATCGCTCTTGTCGGCGCGGGATCCGATATCATCTAATGTTGTAACATTGTTAAAGATTTCCAGTATCCCCAATCTGGCCAGACACGGGAGGGCGTGGTCAGCAGACAGGGCAGTGGCTGCCGCCAGGATGAAACCCAGCTTATGGGCCCTGTCGATGAACTCCATTGCGCCAGGCTTCAGGTCAATGTGATGGTGGTAGTATTCAGATACGGTGTCGTTCCATTCCTGCATGATCTCCTCAGGGGATTCCCTGAGATCGAAAAGCCTCTTCGTATGGTCAGCGGCATCCCTGATGCACAGCCTGGTAACCATCTCCGTGTATTCAGGGGTTACTTCAAATCCTCTCTTGCCCAGGAAGTCGATATCGACCTGATTCCAGACATTGAGAGAATCCAGGATCGTTCCGTCCAGGTCGAAGATGAGCATATCGGTTGTTTTCCTGATCTCTTCCAGTGATGGCAGACTCATATGCCGTACTCCTCCCTGATCTCATCTATCAGAGCATTTATCCCTTCCTCGCAGTCGTCCCATGTTGCCTGGAAATTCCCGGTATACCACGGATCGGCAACGTCCCTGGACAGCATCATCCTGACATTATACAGATCCTCATTAGGGAACATCCACCTGAGGTTTCTCATGTTGTTGGAATCCATCAGGACGATATAGTCGTAATAGGACAGATCACGCCTCGTGATCTGCCTGGCGGTCTTGCCCTGACAGCTGATCCCGTGCTCAGACAATATGCGTCTGGCAGGTGGATAGACGGGATTGCCGATCTCCTCAGTGGATGTGGCAGCAGATGCGATCTCAAAGTATTCAGAGATCCCGAGCTTTCTGACCATATCCTTCATCATGAACTCAGAGATCGGCGATCTGCAGATATTTCCATGACATACAAATAATACTTTTAGCATACTTACGATTACCCTTTCATTTCTTAGCTTATAACTCATCCATCATCAGGAAATCCCTGAGTCTGTAGTGATATACCGTACTTGTTGAATAGTCTATATCATCATTTGTTATGATGATCTTCTTCACTGAGTTATCAATGTTTGAGAAAGCTGAGAATTCTCTTTCATAGGCCTTGTCTTCAGCAACAGAATATGCAACCTGGATCAGGTAGGTCTTACCGTCTTTTTCCGCTCTGAAATCTATCTCTCTGCCTTTATTATCATATACGGTAATCTCATAACCCATGAACAGCAGTTCGTTAAGAACAATGTTTTCCAGATTATGTGTAAGATCATATCTTGTCCCGGATACCCTAATGCTATTCATAGAGACATCTTCATCATAAAGCTTGTAATAATAATTCAGCTTTGACTTTGCTTTGGGAGAGTAAAGAGCGACATCGGCAATAACATATGCTTCCTTAAGATATCCAAGATACTTTATAACGGTCGGAACTGAAACGGATATGTTTTTGCCTTTCATGTAATCCGCTATAGACTTGGCGCTGAATATACGCGCGTTGGATATCAAGATATAATCTACGATTCTTTCAAACTCTTCCTTCTTACGTATCTTATAACGGTTTTCAAGGTCGTTATATATGATCGTATCGTTCAGATCGGTGAGATAACGTCTTTTTGCCACAACATCATCCTGCGCCAGTGCTGCAGGGAAGCCTCCCCAGACAAGATAATCGGATAAGCTGTATTTTTTACCGTTCTGCTTTGCATATTCCAGTATCTCTTTATATACAAAGGGTCTTACCCGGAATGATATATATCGACCGGACAGTTCTTTCGTGAATTCCTTGGATAAAAGTTTGGAATTACTGCCCGATATAAAGACCGAGCAATTCTTTAGCCGCAAAGTACGACAAGCCTCATTCCATTCTTTAACATTCTGTATCTCATCAAGGAACACATATAGTTTTTCCTTATTTATATACTTATCGACATAGTCGATAAGTGAATCAGCATCGGGAATCAGGTTTCTTGTCGGTTTAAGGTCAAAGTCAAGAAAGAGGCATGGCTTACCTACCGCTTTTATCTCCTCCTGAACCTGTTCCAGGATGACAGACTTTCCGCACCTTCTTATTCCGGTAATGATCTTGATCAGATCACTATCGTAAAATGGTCTGATTTGTTCCAGATAGTGTTCCCTTATTACCATGTTGATACCTCCGGTGCTATGAGTTCAAGATAATTCTACTTTAAGATTTTACCGAGGTCAATAAAATCTTAAAGTAGAACTTAAAGATAATCCTTTGTTCTGTAAAATCTTAAATACGTTTTGTTGCGAATAAATGCTTGAAATTTACCACACCGGGCCTTTGTTTTTCCTGGGGTCAAACGAGGGTCAAAAAATCAAGAAAACACCCTCAAAAGCCCTAAAATAAAGGGCATTGTTTTTAAGTCAGCAGAGTGCCGTGACATCAACAAGGGCAAGATGTGATCTGCCGGACAATATAATCGCCGGAAAATAATACTTGAAAACAATTTTTAATTAACTTAGTCTTTTTTTCAGGACGTCCGAATCTTAGTATTCAGTGAGGATAGAATGAATAAAGACGAGCTATACAGGCTGGTGTCGGAAAGCACCGGCAATGAGAGCAATATCTGTCAGATCTGCGTTTTCCGGGATGGGGAAATCGTTTTTGATGAGAGCTGGCGCGGTTTTAAGCCGGATGACGCCGTCAATATTAATTCCGTAACAAAGGGAGTAATGGCACTGCTTGCGGGGATTGCCGTGGACAAAGGCCTGATCGGAAGTGTCGATGACAAGGTCATCGATTACTTTCCGGACTATCAGGTAAAGCGCGGCGAGAAAACGATCTATGATGTCACCATAAGACATCTTCTCACTATGACGGCCCCATACAAGGGCTCATCAGAACCGTGGAAAAAGGTATGTACGTCAGGTGACTGGACATATGCGGCACTCGATCTGCTCGGAGGCAGAAAGGGCATAACCGGAGAGTTCAGATATGCCACACTCGGGATCCAGATCCTGTCGGGACTGATCGAGAATGCCACAGGAGAAAAGTGCATAGACTTTGCCAACCGTAACCTCTTCATTCCTCTCGGGATCCCCAAGCATGTGATCCATGGGGACAGCAGCAAGGAAGATCAGTTCGATTTCTTCATGAACAAGGGACCCAGAAAGAACGAGTGGTATTCTGATCCCAAGGATACGGTTACCGCCGGCTGGGGATTGTGCCTGACCGGCAGGGATCTGGCCAGGATCGGCGACATGGTCTTAAATAAAGGCCGTTCCGGGGGCCGTCAGATACTGTCTTCAGAGTGGATCAATGAGATGACAACGCCACGCATAAAGCTCGGCAGGAAGTTCGGAAACATGGAATACGGTTATCTCTGGTATAAGCCTTACGCTGACAGAGAAATATATGCTGCGATAGGAGATTCTGGTAACATAATATATGTAAACAGCGACATGAACGTCTCTGTCGGAATAACAGGCACATTTAAGCCGCGCATATTTGACAGAGTGGAATTCATAGAGAATGTGATCTTAAAGAACTGAAGAAAGAAGGTTCAGGTATGAGCAGCAACACACCCAAAATGTTTCAGGTCTCAACCCTGCAGGCTCTGGCCAAGGGCTACTCCAAGGGGGTAGTGACCGTCGGAGAATTACTGGAACATGGGGATACCGGTCTCGGGACCTTCAGGAATGTCGAAGGAGAGATGATCATGGTGGATGGTCATTGCTATCAGGCATTGGATGACGGCAGCATCGTTGAAGCAAGACCGGATATGGGAGTTCCGTTCTCTTCTGTTACAAAGCTTCAGGCACAAAAAGAATTCGAGATAAGTAACATAGGAAGTATCGACGAACTGAAGGTCCTCCTGGACAACAAGGTGGAGGAAGGGTTCGGATTAAACAGCATGCATGTCGTCCGGATAGACGGGCATTTTGCCAAGGTTTACGCGAGATCTGTATTAGGGTATGAAGCGCGTTTCATTACGCTTAGGGAGATACTGTCTGAGAAGCAGAAAGAGTTCTGTTTTGAGGATATCGACGGCACTTTGGTATGCATCTGTTATCCTGATTACATGGAAGGGATCAATGCAGTCGGATGGCACATGCACTTTATCTCAAAGGACAGGAGATGCGGAGGGCATGTGTTCGACATAGGTCTTGTCAGAGCCACGGTAAAGCTTTCCAAGATAAGCAGGATCGAGATACAGCTTCCTACTGATATCGAGTTCGACATCTACTCTCTCAAGAACGTATCCAGAGAAGAGATACATAAGATAGAACAGGCTTCTTCAGGAGACAAATGATCATGAATGATCTTAACGAATATGTACGTGATTGTTTTTCCGCATCAGGTGAAATAGTAATAAGATCCATGATGGGCGGATATCTGCTCCTGAAGGGAGAATAGAATATGGAAGCATTTTTTGTAGTTTTACTGTGTCTGATAGTAGTATTTGTGATGGTCATATTACCGATCATTCTGACAAAGCAGCATAACAAAGCTGTAAAGCAGAATTGTACGGATCATGTCCGGTTTAATACCCCTTTCTGCAGTTTTTTGTTTGAAGACCGGGGAGAGCCCGGTTATGAGGGACAGATAGAGTGGGAATATAACCCCGGGGATGATAAGACCTGCGAATTGTTCTTTGAGACCGATGATCCTGTTAATCCGCCCGATGGAGGATATGCAGGAACTGCAATGGTCCAATCGGAATATACAGGAGTTTCTGATCTGGATATAGAAAAGCTGGTACAGGTATTACCTGAATTTGAAGAGATCATGCCGGGTAAATGCTATCAAAGATTGGAATCCATCCTGTCTGACAAGAAACGCATCGATACCGAAATAAGGCAAGCCATTGCTGATCATTTTATGTCCAAGCCGGATCTCATCTCGGAAAATGCAACATGGCAGGATCTTATGGATGGCATTAGCATATCGTTAATATCCGTTTACAGGAACGGAACTACCGAATACCACATATTCGATACAAGAGGCATATACGTAGATGATCTGAATGTGGTCATAAAGGCAGATGGTACCCGGGAGATACTTTATAAGCCTGTTAGATAATATTCCTGATACCTTCGCATATCCTTCTTGCAACAAGGGGATTATTCATCGTATAGAGGTGGATCCCGCGGATGTCACTTGCGAGAAGATCTATTACCTGACTCAGACAGTAAGACATTCCTGCATCGAATAATGCCTCCCTGTTATCTTCATAACGGGAGATGATCTTCTGGAATCTCTTAGGGAAAGAGGCATGGCATAAAGTCACGATCCTCTTTATCTGCGCCGCATTGATCACCGGCATTACGCCGGGTATTACGGGAATGTCTATATCCGCGATCTTGCATTCATCATGGAATCTGTAGAAGATCTCATTGTCAAAGAATAATTGCGACAATAACACCTCCGCTCCGGCGTCCACTTTTTTCTTGAGGCTCTTGATCTCCGTGATCACATTTGAGGACTCCGGATGACACTCAGGGTAGCAGGCTCCGAGAAAACAGAAATCATCTTTGGCTTTCAGATAGGAGATAAGATCCGACGAGTGGCGGAAATCATTTTTGGCGGGGATGTTGGGATTGGGATCTCCTCTCAAAGCAAGGATGTTCTCGATCCCTTCATTCCTCAGTATCCTGGCAAACCCGTCGATCTCGTCCCGGTCATAATGAAGACATGTCAGATGCACGACAGGTTCGATGTTATAGTCGTACTTGATCTTCCTGGCAAGCTCGATCGTCCGGTTGCAGTTGGAGGATCCGCCTGCACCGAATGTGACGCTGATAAAGTCCGGCTTAAGCTCAGCAAGGACTTCCAAAGTCTCGTCAATGTTCTCGAGCTCGGTGTCTTTCTTGGGTGGAAAGATCTCAAAAGAAAGACTTCTTTTTCTGTCCAATACCTGTGATACTTTCATACCTTAACCTCTGATCTGCTTTGCGGCAGCAACAAGGTTACTAAGACTCTTTACTGTCTCTTCTGTTCCCCTTGTCTTGAGTCCGCAGTCCGGATTTACCCAAAGCTTGGGATCATCTATCTTCGCTCTCATCTTTGTAAGAGCATTTACAATCTCTTCCGTCGAAGGAACACGGGGACTGTGTATATCGTAAACACCCGGACCGACTTCAGTCTTGAAGTTGTTCTCCTTCAGGGAATCGAGGATCTGAAGATCCGAACGTGACGCTTCGAAAGTGATGACATCGGCATCCATTGCATCGATGGCTGGAATTATGTCGGTAAACTCACTGTAGCACATATGGGTGTGGATCTGCGTTTCAGGCTTGACCTTGCTGTGTACAAGCCTGAAAGCAGGGATCGTAAAGTCAAGGTATTCCGTGTACCAGTCTGACTTCCTCAAGGGGAGTTTCTCCCTCAATGCAGCTTCATCGATCTGTATTATGTTGATCCCGTTTGCCTCGAGATCCAGGACCTCATCCCTTATGGCAAGTGCAATCTGAAGTATGCTCTCCCTGATGGAGATATCTTCCCTGGGGAAAGACCAGTTGAGGATCGTAACAGGTCCTGTGAGCATGCCCTTTACAGGCTTATCCGTACATGACTTTGCGAACACTGACCAATCAACGGTGATGGGTGATCTTCTGGATACGTCCCCCCAGATGATCGGAGGTTTAACATTACGTGTGCCGTAAGACTGTACCCAGGCCTTTTCCGTGAATACGTAACCATTCAGGTTCTCACCGAAATACTCCACCATGTCGTTACGTTCGAATTCGCCGTGGACCAGAACATCAAGACCGATATCTTCCTGCAGCTTGATGCATTCAGCGATCTTCTTTTTATTGAACTCAATGTACTCTTCCCTGGACTTCAATCCTTTCTTGAATTCCTGACGGTTCTTCCTTACGTCAGATGTCTGAGGGAAGGAACCGATGGTTGTTGTCGGGAACAGGGGAAGGTTCAGGATAGTCTTCTGGATCTTCTCACGCTCCTCAAAAGCAGGAAGCCTTACATAATCATCTTCTGTTATGGCAGCGACCCTCTCCTGAACTTCCTTGTCCTCACTGTCTGCTCTGCCTTCAAAAAGAATCTGGTTCTTCCTGAAGAGATCATTGTTCTCATAGTCTGTTCCGGAGATGGAAGCGATCTCAGAGAGTTCAGTGAGTTTTTCTTCAGCAAATGCAAAGTGCTTTTTGTATTCATCCGGTAGCTTTGTCTCACCTGCAAGAGTATAGGGAACATGAAGGAGCGAACATGATGTTCCCAGGACAACATTATCAATACCTATTTCCTTGAGGACTGATAATGTTTTCTTGTAATCATTTCTCCAGATATTCTTGCCGTTTACCAGACCTGCGAAAAGGAGCTTGTCAGAGGGGAAACCATTCGTCTTAATGAGTTCCAGGGTCATTCTGCCTTCGACGAGATCAAGACCTATTGCATCAAAATCAAGAGCTGTGACCTCACTATAGATATCTCTTATATCTCCAAAATAAGTCTGGAGCAGGATCTTTGTGCCATTCTTGCTGCCGAGTATCAGAGAATAGATCTTTTTGAAAAGATCGATATCCGATGCATCAGGATCTCTTACCAGGTAAGGCTCATCAAACTCGACCACCCCTGCGCCCGATGATGCAAGACGTGATACGAGCTTAATGTATTCTTCCGTGAGTGATACATACACATCACCTGCCTTTTTGGCACCAGTAAACCTGGCAAGTTTCAGAAATGTGAAAGGTCCTGTAATAGCGACCTTGGTGTCAATACCTGCCTCCCTTGCTTCGATGTATTCATCTACAGGCTTATTGCCGGTAAGTGCGATCACTGTATCGTCGCCGATCTCGGGAACGAGATAATGGTAATTCGTATTAAACCACTTTTTCATGGCAAGTGCTTTTACGTTGCCCTTTGCGCCCTGATAACCTCTGGCAAGAGCAAAGTATGTCTCCAGTTCAGAAAGACCCAGATCTTTATATCTCTGCGGAATGATGTTAAAGAGAACTGCTGTGTCGAGAACGTTATCGTAGAAAGAAAAGTCGTTGGAAGAAATGTAAGTGATCCCGGCTTCTTTCTGCTTGAGGAGATTCTCTGTCCTGATGGCTTTGGCTGTCTTTTGAAGTGCAGCTTCATCTATCTCACCGTTAAAGAACTTCTCTGAAGCAAACTTCAATTCCCTGTCTTTTCCGATCCTCGGATAACCAATTACTGATGTATTCATTTTTTATGCCCTCCAAATCATTCGGTTTTAATGATTGCGAGTATATGCCTACCAAAACGGTAGGTAAAATATGTAAAATCTAATCCTGCTATAGATTAAATCTATCGTGCATAGTAAAATTGAGGCAAATCCTATTTACAGAGGAGAGCATTACATGACACTCAAACAGCTCCTGTATGTTGTAACCGTTGCAGAAGAAGGCAACATCACCAACGCCGCCAAGAAACTCTTCATTGCGCAGCCGAGCCTTACTGCTGCCATACACGAATTGGAGAAGGAATACAACATCACGCTCTTCGCGAGATCGAATAAAGGGATCAAGCTGACATCTGAGGGAGAGGAATTCCTGGGCTACGCCAGGCAGGTTCTGGATCAGACTGAACTCATCGAAGAGCGTTATGCAGGCAAGGGATACGGCAAGCTTAAATTCTTCGTATCCTCACAGCACTATTCATTCGTGGTGGAGGCATTTGTGGAACTCCTCAAGAGGAGTGGTGCGGACAAATATGAATTCCATATGAGGGAGACTCAGACATTTAATATCATTGACGATGTCTCTCACCTGCGGTCAGAGATAGGCATTTTATATCTGAATAAGTTCAACGAGGAAGTTATCAGGAAGACCTTGAAGGATAACAACCTGTCCTTTACTCCTCTGTTCAAGGCAAAGCCCCATGTATTCATAGGCAAGAATTCACCCCTGGCAAACAAGAAATATCTGACATTAGATGATCTCAAACCTTACCCGAGGCTGTCTTACGAACAGGGCAGTCACAACTCCTTCTACTTCTCGGAAGAGATCTTAAGTACAGTGGACTGCGATAAAGAACTCGTAGTATTAGACCGCGCGACGCTTTTTAACATGCTCATAGGTCTTAACGGCTACACGATATGCAGCGGCGTGATCAACGAGGAACTCAACGGTCCCAACATAATCGCCAAACCCCTCAAAGTCGACGATTACATGGAGATCGGTTATATACTTCCGTTATCGATAAGGCCTTCGCACATGACGCTGGAGTATATTGAGATATTGAGGGATCTGACCAGGTAAAAACTAAATCATACAAGAAACAAAAACAGCGACCGGATCCGGTATCCGATCGCTGTTAGCTTTGAGCGCATCTTTTTCAGTTTGTCGTAACTTTTTCGTAAATCCGTGTTTTTCAAAACGATCAAAAAACGGGAAACCCTTAATTTATGGGTTTCCCGTATTATTGATTTGCCGGATATGGCGGAGAAGGGGGGATTCGAACCCCCGCGCAGGTTGCCCCGCCTAAAGCTTTAGCAAAGCCTCCCCTTCGGCCTCTTGGGTACTTCTCCATTGCCGAGCGAGATAATAATATCACAAAGACACCTCCAAGTCCAATAATGTTATGTAATCGACATCTAAGCCGATTGAATAGTAATGCATTATATAGTTAAATTAAGCTGGAGTTTAATATTTACAGGAGGGTTAATATGAAAGCAGGCAAGATCTTTAAAGTGTTTTACATCATTGCGGCCATTATCATAATCGCCGGTTGTTTTCTTCCGTTCGTGTATTCACACTACGGATATACTATAGCTTCTTCGAACCTGTTTGAAGGTCTGTTCGGAAAGATCATATGCGGTGCAGCTGCCTTATCATGTCTGATCATGATCATCAGATATACCAGAGTATTGACCTTCCTGGCTACGGCGATAACTGACGCCTGTGCCATTATCGTATGGGCACAGTGGAAGGACAAGCTCGTTTCCGTTGCACCTGCCAATGCCATCGAACTGGTATATACGAGGGGATATGGTTTCTACGTATTCCTGGGTGGTGCGATAATGCTCCTGATATTCGGAATACTCTGCTTCCTGTTTGTTGAGGAGGATTGAGTTATCCTTCTCCGGAATGCTTATCCCTGACTGCAATAAAGCGCAGATATTTCATAAATGCAAAGATGAAGAGCATGGCGGCAATGCCGCATAATGCGAATACCCTGTATTCAGTAAACAGAAGAAGCACAAATGACAACAGGATGAATGTGAACAGGAGAGCATTCCTGAGCCTGCCGGAACTGCGCAGATTATCCATCAGTTCGACCCCGTTCCTGTCAGCCAGTTCCCTGGCCTGCCTGGTGAAAGTATTGTTGGTTATAACCAGCGCCCTATCACAGTCGTAGAAAGCCATGCCGCCTACTACCTGCTGGACTGCGGCAACGCCTACGGGCTTGCTGTAGAACTTGCACTGGACTGCGTATTTATGGCGTCTCTTATGCGCAACGATATCCACACCGTAATCCCCTGAATTACCGGTGAGCCTGACACGACTGAAACCGTGTGTTCTCAGATATCCTGCGATCTGTCTCTCATAGTCCTTGCCGTTCATATCCATAGTGTACCAAATAGATAGTACTAATAATGACACACGTGTTATAATTTCTACAGATTTTCCTATGGAGACGTGTTGATGAAGCTATACAGGACTGTTATTTCCATCGTTTTTTTTGCTTTGGCAGTCTATGTATTCGTGCTTAATCTGGTATGCACCTGTTTTACTTCTGCAGACCGTTTCGAACTGAATTACTACAGCGGAGACATCGTCATCATCAACGTGGCCGTCCTGGCCTTGGCATTTGCAGGGGTGATGTTTGCCGGCAGGGAGAAGGCGGCTGGATTTCTGCGCAGGCATTTTATTCCCCTCAAGGCAGCGGTCCTGATACTGACAGGAGCTGCCGGCATGGTCCTGGTCTTTTCTTGCGGGCTCAAGGCGGGAGTGGACCAGCTTTATGTACAGCAGGCAGTAGACGGCATGAGGCACGGAGTCTATGATTCGTTCATGCCGGCCATGTACATGGACATATATCCCAACCAGTACGGATATGCGCTGATATCTTATCTGCTGAGCTTTGTTTTCGGGACATACTGCTATACGGCGATCAGGATCATCAACGTACTCTTTCTCGTTCTCCTGCATAACGAATTATCCCTGATCGGGAAACAGACCGGCCTCGGCAGAGCCGGACAGATCGCTGTCCTTTTCGCAGGCATGATGTTCCTGCCCACGACCCTGTATGTACTGTTCATATACGGAAACATAGCAGGACTTGCCCTGGCCGTACTATCTGTCAGGCTCATGATCAGTCACTATCAGAAGGACAAGACCGTTTACGCAATCCTCTCAGTTGCGGCAATGTTCCTGTCCTGTCTGATCAAATCCAACCACATGATATTCGGTGTGGGGCTTATCATCTACTGTTTATTCAAGTCGCTAAGCATTAAGAAATACATCAGGCTCATATCAGTCCCGTTATTGATCGCTGCCATATGGCTGTCATCTTTTGTGCCTCTTACGGTAATGAGAAACATGACAGGTCTTCCTCTCAATGGAGGAGTCAGCTATATGTCATATCTGGCGATGGGCGTTCAGGAGAATTCCCCCAACTATGCCGGAGGATTTAACGGTTTTAATGAGGATACGTACAGACAGACCGGAGGGGACAAGAAGATCCACGGAGAGTTCTCCTCTGAGGTGTACGGTCAGATCCTGGGAGAGATGGCATCCGATCCGGCGTATTTCCTTAATTTCTTCACACGCAAGCAGCTCCATCAGTGGGCAGATCCCCTGTATAAATCCTACTGGTCCGTTCAATCGGTTGCCCAGGACGGAACTGCCCTGTGGTTCAACAGCTTTATCGATCCCCGTGCCGGATACCCTGTTGCAGTATTCTATTCATTCACCCAGCTGATCACATGGACAGGATGCATTCTGTACATATGGATCAGGAAACGGGAAAGCGGCAGCGAGGAAGCACTTATCCTGCCAATGATATTTATCGGCGGATTTATCTTCCATACTTTCTGGGAGGCAAAATCCCAGTACTGTTTCCCTTATTATGTGATCCTGTTCCCGCTCTGTATCATGGGATGGATCTCTTTCAGCAGATGGTATCAGAGCAAGGAGCATTCCGGTATCAGGGAGAGCCTGAAGAAACTGTCCGGTTCTACGATCTCATGGTCATTCAGGTTCACACTGGCTGCATGTGCGGCAGCCCTCCTGTTGCCTGAGGTAGTGGGAATTGCATCTCTCAGGACGCAGTTTGCACAGGACAGGGAAATGTATCAGGAGTATCTGTCAGAGGGATTCAGACAGGCACACAATCCCCTCGATGACGGCAGTTACACGATCACGAACGGAGATGCCGCTATCGACTGCTATATCATCAATCAGGGAGACAAGACCCTAATCAAGGACAAAGATACAGATAGGTACCTTACCGCTGCCATCACGGCAGAAGGTGAGGGAACGCTGGAATTCAGGGACAGGACAAACGGTCCTGATCAGCTGTTCAAGCTCTATATGACTGATGAGAAGAAACTCATTATCGTGTATAATGATGAATACGTTTACGGCAGCGGAAACGGAGTATATAAAGTATTTATGGTGCCTTACGGAACTCTCGACTGGTCCGGACCCAATGAGGGCATGACATGGGATTTCAGCAGGGCAGATTAGAGGTGTGAAATGAAGAACGTACTGAAACTTATAGGTCTTTATGCTCTGATCTATATCGTCTATACCGTGCTGTTTGTACTGTTGTTCCATACAGGCATACTCGCAGGGATGGAAGTTCTCATGTACAGGGGCATCGTGTTTATCATCGTAACCGGCATCCTGTCCGCCGTTACCATGGGCGTCATCAGAAAGTTCTGGGATTTCATCTCCATCAGGGACATAATCATGATCTTCGTTATCTTCTGCTGTGTTAACATGGTCCTGTTCACGCTGATCCCCGTTACCGTGGAGCGTTCCGTGTCGGTCTTCATGCTCAGCTATATGGATGAGAATTCAGATCAGAGCTTTACCGAAGAGGACGTACAGGAGATCTTTACCAGCAAGTACGTTGTAGATTACGGCGCTTTTGAAAAGAGATTCGACGAACAGATCGCAACGGGAACGCTGGTTGATAACGGCGACGGCACATATTCCATTACCGATTCCGGCAGACGCATCGTAAAGATGTTCAGGATAGTTGCTGACTGGTTCAACACTGACAAGCGTCTTGTTTATCCGAACGAGAATTGAGATACAGGAAATACACTATAATAAACGGCATAGCAAAGATCACGGGGAACATGTACCTGGGATGACCCATTATTACGGGCCCCGCTATGGTGATCAGCAGGACTGACAGGAGAGGACACAGATAGTAGGCATCCCTGATCTTCTTTATCAGCGACATTCCCGCGATGATGATAAGGGCGATAATGCTGCATGCAACGTTCCACACACAGGTTATAACGGGGGCTGAGAGCATCCCGATACAGATCCTGATGACGGTCTCTTTTGCGTCCAGCAGACCTTCAGGAGATGTGAAGAGCCCGGGGATCACGGTCCCGCCTCCCACGTAACAGATATTGCCTTCATAACCTGTTGTGTAGTCCTTGGTAAATGCATAGTTTTCTGCCGATTCCGAAGGCAGCAGGAGAGATCTGTTCTGTTCCCATGTGGCATCGACGTAGGTCATGGGATGTCTCAGGAATTCCTGTCCCCAGACCTTGAAATAGCCGGCGAGTCCTGACTTGTCACCTTCATACCCGTTCTTGACCGGATCTGATATCCTGGGATCATATCTGGAGGCCAGGGTATCTATCGTCAGGTTTTCATCGATTATCCCGTATTCTTCGGGTGTAATATCATCAGAGTGGTCACGCACATACCTGGCTGTCTGCTGGAAAGGAATGGACAGTGCCTCCCTGTATCCTGTGGGTTGTACATATACATTACATGCTTTGAATACGATGGCGTTGGTCATCAGGAACAGCAATACACCTGACAGCAGCCAGATGAAGAGCTTCAGGTTGGGACGGTTCTTTCTGATAAGGAATACGAGGAACAGGCATGTAATGAGGACGATATATATCCCGTTATTCCTGAGAAAGCACAGAAGCAGCACTGACAGTATCAGGACCGTGATCCGGAGGGGGCTCTTGTGGAATCTCTCAGGATCAAGATGATGCTCGGCAAGCATGACGGTGATCAGGAGCAGGATGGATGAGAAGGGGACGTCCTTGATAGCAGTGCCCACGTATCCGATGATATAGGGATTTAGTATGGTCAGGATAAGAATCGCATATCGACGGCAGGTCTAGTTCCCAGAAGATCCAGAAAGCTGAATGCATATGCAAAGCAGAAGCAGTTCAGAAGATGCTGCAGCGTAAGGAAGGCAAAAAGTCCAGCATCAGCGCTTGCCGTCCGCTCTCCCGTGAATACAAAGAGGTTGATCATCAGGGAGTAGAAAACGGATTGTTTATCGTCCATGATACCGTGGTAATAACGGAAGATCATTTCCCAGGTATCCGGCTGGACGCCGCCGGGATACTTAATGATGAGAAAGGGAAGCCAGATGATGAACAGGATCAGTGTATAGGGCAGCAGACGGCTCTTGCCGTTCTTTGCACCAAATAGATCGAGCTTTAAAGACAGGTTATCCAGAAGCGGGATGAATATGAATGTGATCAGGGAATACATCATCAGAATTCCCGTTATGATCATGATCACACCGGATCCATAATAATACAGGCTCCCGCCATAAAGCAGGGAGATGATCAGAGAAAGAATGTGGTATCCCGGTCTTTTGATCGTCTGAATGATTGCTCTTATTGCTCCGTTCATAGCAAGATAATAACATAAAACGTTCGTGTAGAATTGAAAGGCCCCAAAACGCTTTGGGCGATTTGGGGCTTTAGATTAACAATTTATGTCAGGATCCGGTTTATTCCTCTGTTTTCTTTTCTTCCTCAGCTGCAGGAGTTTCCTGAGCGGGAGCCAATGTATCTACCTGTCTGGATGCTGCGGCTGCTGCAGTTGCTGCCTTCTTCTTTGCTGACTTTTTCTTTGCACTCTTGATGATGCTCTTGATGATCACAACGATGATCACTGCTATGAAGGCCAGGATCAGGAGATAAGGCAGAGCAGCTACGAATCCGATAACGAATGATCTGCCGTCTTCGCTGATGTCCTCAAAGCTGTGCTTCAGACCTTCCCAGATCTCCTCACCGAATGTGAGCTTCTTTGCCTCTTCGGGCTCTGTTTCCTCCAGGACTTCACGGACTACCAGAGTCAGCGTGCTGTAGCTGGACTGATTCTCGAGGACGCGTCCGCGGGACTCATTTGCCTCGATCTCGTAGCGGACTTCCGTGAGACGGTTCTGGAGAGTGATTATTGCTTCCAGGGAATCTGCCTCTGCCAGGAGGTTCATGAGTGTCTGCTGCTCTACTCTCAGAGACTGGATCCTGGCCTGGATGTCAGAGTACTGGAGAGTAACGTCTTCTGTATTCTCACTTGATGAGATAACTGTGCAGGAAGATCCTACGAGGTTTACCAGTTCATCCAGTTTGTCTACGGGAACCCTGATGACGAATGTCACATTTCTCAGGTCTCCCCTCGTTCCGGTACCGGAAGCGTTTGATGATTCAACGTATCCGCCGAGGGCTGTAACCTTTGCAGTTACTGTATTTGTAACATTGTTATAGTCCGTAGTCTCCACGTTCATGTTGACTCTTCTGATCAGCATGGCCGAAGCCGGATTATATGTGTTCGTCGATACCTGATCTTCTGTTTGTATGTTAGACATATCAGATCTGGCCTCTTCATAGAATCCGTTCTCACCGGCATAGGCATCCATGGCTGCAACGGTCGTTTCGTAGGCATATTCCTCGTAATCGTCTGCATACCCGGCATTTTCGTATGCCACGTCCGATTTGTTCCTGCTCGAAGCTTTGTTGCTGCAGGCTGCCAGTGAAAAGATCATTGATCCTGCCAGCAGTATTGCTGCGATCTTGCTAAGTTTCTTCATGTTCTTGTCCTCCTGTTGTTCAAAGGTTTCTGACGTTAATACAATCCTGATACCGCAAATGTTGCATCCTGATATAAAATTATTCCTCGGGTTTCTGATAGAAGTTTCCTGCCAGTTTTTCAGTCCTCATCTCATTAATGAATGCAGCAGGGTCTACATCCTTTACGGCCCTTAATACATGTTTAACCTGCGGTCTGTCCACTACTGAGTATACGACATTTCTCTCGCAGTGTCCGAATGAACCCTCTCCTTCCAGGATCGTAGCACCGTGTTTGGAAGTGGAATAGATGGCATCTGATACTTCTTTCGGCTTTGTTGTAACGATAAACAGGGTCGATCTCTGAAACTTCCTGTACAGGAGCCTGATGGTCATGGTTGAGGCATACTGGAAGATTATCGAGTACAGGGCTTTATCCCATCCGAAGAGGATTCCCGCTGCCGCCAGGATAAGTGCATTAAATCCGAGAACGTAACTAAAAGCATCCACGCCCTTGCGTTCCGACAGGAATATGGCAATGATGTCCGTTCCGCCGAATGTTGCACCGGCTCTGAGGCACATGCTGATCGCTGCACCGTTGATCAGCCCGCCGAATATGCTGATGAGCAGGATGTCCTCAGTGATGACGATCCCGGGGATGAGGTCGGTAATGATTCCGGATACGAGGATCATGAGGAGGGAATAGAACGTGAATTTCTTTCCTACGTATCTGAACCCTATGTATATTGGGATGCTGTTGATCAGGAGATTGACGACCGTAAAGGACAGGCTGATCCCCAGCCTGGTCTCGGACATGTGCTGTATGAGGATCGTAAGGCCGTTGGCACCGCCCGGGTAGAGTCCTGCCGTTCTTACGAAAGACTTGATATTAAAGGCCATGATGACGGCCGCCACAAATATTACGATAATGGTAAATACGTCCTTTATGGTAAATGACGGTCGCTTCACAAAAGCCTCCTTGAGATCAGAGCCTGCCGAATCCTACTGCTTTCCTTACCATTTCATACTTTTCCCGGGCGATCTTGTTGCTGTATTCCCTGCCGGCATCGAGAACGTCATCAACGATTCCTGAGCTGATGACCTCGTTGTACTTGTCCTGGAAGGATACGATCTTGGGGATAACGACTTCCGCAACGCCCTTTTTGAGGTCGCCATATCCGCCGTCCTTGAACTTTGCGACGGCGTCCTCGATGGTTACCTCTGCGAATACGGAATAGAGGGTGAGGAGGTTGGATACGCCGGGTTTGTTCTCTTCGTCAAAGGCTACAACTCCGTCGCTGTCCGTAACCGCACTCATGATCTTCTTCCTGATCTGTTTCTCGTCATCGGCGAGGAAGATGGCACTCTTGGGGTTGTCCGTTGATTTGCTCATCTTGGCCTCAGGGTTCTGAAGATCCCTGATCTTCGCGCCTACGGTAGGGATGAGGGGCTCGGGGATGACAAACATCTCGCCGTAACGGTTATTGAACCTCTCGGCAAGATTTCTGGCGAGCTCTACATGCTGCTTCTGGTCGATACCCGTGGGAACGTACTTTGCGTCGTAGAGCAGGATATCTGCTGCCATCAGGTCAGGATATGTTACCAGGCCCTCGGTAAAGGCCTCGTTCTTGGCTGATTTCATCTTGAACTGGTGCATCCTAGTCAGGTCACCGTGAGGTGTGTGGCATTCCAGGATCCAGGAGAGATTGGCGTGATACAGGTTCTCGGACTGGATATAGATATGCATGTCCGGCAGGTTGGGATCCACGCCGCATGCGATGTACATCGCAACTGCGTTGATGATGTTCCTGTGAAGTGCTTCGGGATCCTGAGGTACGGTGATCGCGTGCATGTCAGGCACGAACAGGAATGTCTCGTACTTCTTCTGATAATTGGCAACCTGGCTGATGCCTCCGCAGTAATTGCCGATAGTTAATGATCCGCTGGGCTGCAGGCCCGTGAGTAATCTCTCCATGTGTTTATGACCTCTTTATTATAATATCGCGTATTATTGTAGCATATTTTTGAGTTATAATCTGTAATTAGAAAGGTTTACCCGCATGTTATACATATTTACCGCTATTTATTGTGAAGCTGAACCTCTGATCAAGAGGTATGATCTGTCCCCGGACGCAGGGTACCCGTTCGGAGGATTCGTAAGTTCTGACGGCAGGATCAGGTTGATCCTGACCGGTATCGGCAAGACTCTGGCTTCTGCCGCCGTTGCACATTCCTGTGCCCGTTACCGGATCTCATCTGACGATATCCTGATAAACATTGGCACATGCGGCGGGGGCACTGCCAGAACGGGAGCATATCTCATAAACAAGGTAATAGACGGTGACAGCGGACGCACCTTTTATCCGGACATGCTCTACAGCACCCCTCTGGGGGAGAGCGCTATAACGACTGTGTCAGTTTTTGCAACTCCTGATGATACTGCTGCTGATGAACTGATGCTGTGGGATATGGAGGCATCCGGTTTCTGCGATGCTGCCAGATTGTTCGTGCCGCCCCACAGGATAGTCTTGATCAAGGCTGTTTCCGACAATGGTTCTGACAGCAAAAAGGATCTGGATGGTGAGCTGCTGAACAGCGCGGTCAGCAGGAATCTGGATGACATAGCGGCCGCCATTGAAGTTTTTTTGAAAATTGGAGAGACTGCCGTCTGCGGCATGTCTGATACGGGAGATCTGGCAGAGGAATTCAAATGTTCCGAGACAATGAGATCGGATCTTGAAAAGCTTATCATATACTGCAGGAATAGCGGCAGGGATCACGTGGAGATCATTGACGGGATGCGCAGGGACGGGATCCTACCTGCAGCACACCGCAATGCAGGCAAAGGTGCACTAAATGAATTCAGACGCAGGCTGCTACAATAAGTTCTTTTCCCATGTCTATGTCGAAAAGGGAGCGTTGGAATACCCGGATACATCAGCTATCCTGGGCAGGCTTCCCTATGCAGAGGTCGTCTGCATCGACCATTACAAGGATGTGTTCAACAGGAGCCATCAGGATGCTATAGCCCAGAAAAGATCTCCTGCAATGATACTGGCGGTGAACAGCGGTGAACTCGTATACAGAGGTGCTCCGGTATGTCAGTCCTTCGGGCAAAGGGAGTTCTACTATACCGCATCTTCCATGAACTGTTCCTTTGACTGTGAATACTGTTTTCTCAAGGGGATGTATAACACGTCGAATATCGTCTGCTTCGTCAATCTCGAGGATTACGAAAGGGAGATAAAAAAGCTTTCCAACCCGTATGTCTGCGTATCCTACGATACGGATCTGATCGGTCTGAACAGCCTCACCGGACAGGCGGACAGATGGGTGGAGTTTGCTTCGGAAAATCCGGAGATACTCATAGAGATGAGAACAAAGGCTGCCCCTGCAAAGCTTACCCCTCTGCCAAATCTGATCTATGCATTTACTTTATCACCGGATGAGATAGCTTCGAGATTTGAGAAAAACGTTCCTCCTCTCAGGGCTAGGCTCAAGGCAGTGGAAAACGCCATTAGGGACGGATGCACCGTAAGGCTGTGTTTTGATCCAATGATCTATGTGGAAGGATGGAAAGACATCTATACGGGCCTAGTGGATCAGGTGGCAGACAGGATCGAACTCGGAAAGGTCAAGGACATAAGCGTCGGCACGTTCAGGATCTCGTCAGAATACCTCAAGAAGATGAGAAAGCAGATGCCCCGTTCCGAAGTATGCTGGTTTCCTTTCACAAATGCCGGAGGGTATGCATCTTATCCGGAAGAACTCGATAATGAGATGATGGATCACATGTGCTCCGTCATAGGCAAATATGTAGATGAAGGCAGGATCTTCACATGGCGGTAGACGTCATGACGTTAAGACAAAAGGAGGGATAAGAATGAATCTGGCAGATAACGTGACGGCAGTAGTTACCGGCAGCAGATCCGGCATCGGCAAGGCAGTGGCTGACATGCTGGAGAGGAGAGGCGCCACTGTGATCAGGGCAGACAGGAGCATAGCAGATCTCAGGGACATCGACAGCATCACCCGTGCATATGGGGAGATAGCAAAGACATATAAGCCTGCCATTCTGGTCAATGCGGCAGGATGCGCATACTACGGACTGCATGAGAATGTCACTCCCAAACAGATAAAGGAAATGTGCGATGTCAATCTGACGTCACCGCTTATAATAACCAATCTCCTCCTGCCGTCCATAAGGCAGCAGAAGGGCTTTATAATCAACATCTCATCTGTATCGGCAGTAAACGTGAATACGCATGGTGCCGCTTACGGTGCCACAAAGGCCGGTCTCGACAGCTTCGGCAGATCGTTGTGGGCAGAGGTCAGAAAGCACGGCGTCAGGGTGGTCAATATCAGACCCGACATGACGAGGACTGACCTGTACCGCAATGCGGATTTCGAAGCGAGCAGCGAGACAGGCGCGGCATTGGACCCCGACGATGTTGCCATGGCCGTGTCCGATGTTCTGGACATGAAGGAGGGAACGGTAATAACTGAGATGACCATAACGCCTCAGTATATGAGGATCAAGAAAAAAGGAGATATCTGACCATGAGGATAGATTGGAATAACGGTTGGAAATGGGCAGCTGAATTTACGGAGGACATGACGGGACCGTCATTTAAGGGAGAGATGGAGGAGGTCAGGATCCCCCATACAGTCCGGATGACCCCTCTCGATTATTTCGATGAGGAAGTATACCAGATGGTGTCATGCTACAGGAAGGAATTCGATGTTCCTGCCGAGTGGGAAGGCAAGAGGATATTCATTACTTTCGAGGCTGTCGCCCACATGGCGGAAGTGTTCGTAAACGGCAGGAGCGTTTCAACAAATTCCTGTGGATATACGGCCTTTACAGTCGAGCTGACTGAACATCTCATATACGGCTGCGAAAACGTCATTGCCGTCAAGTGCGACAGCAGGGAATCCCTCAATATCCCTCCCTTCGGTTTCGTGATAGATTACATGACTTACGGCGGGATCTACCGTGAGGTCCATATCGATGTCAGGGAGCAGGATATGATCCGTGACGTTTTCGTTCACGGGAGCATGGACAAGAGAGTGAACATCCTGTCAGACGTCGACGGACAGGGGGATCTCAGCGTCAGGATCAGGAGCGTCAGATCCGGCAGGACCGTATTTGAGGGTACGTGCGGCAGGGAAGCAGAGATAATAGTTACCGAAGCAAAGATATGGACCCTCGAAAAGCCCAGGCTCTATGAACTGGACGTGATCCTTAGCAAAGAAGGAAAAGAGATCGATACCTACACCACCAGGTTCGGATTCAGGGATGCGGTGTTTAAGACCGACGGGTTCTATCTCAACGGCAGCAAGGTAAAGATCAGAGGCCTTAACCGTCACCAGTCATGGCCTTATGTGGGTTATGCGATGCCCCGGTCCATGCAGAGGATGGATGCGGATATCCTCAAGAACGAGTTGGGATTAAACGCAGTCAGGACATCCCACTATCCCCAGTCCCGCCATTTCATTGACAGGTGTGATGAGCTGGGTCTGCTGGTATTTACCGAGATACCCGGATGGCAGAATATCGGTGACAGGGAGTGGCAGGATCAGGCCGTAAGGAATACCGAGAATATGGTGAAGCAATACAGGAACCATCCCTCTGTGATCCTCTGGGGTGTCAGGATCAATGAATCCGTTGACTGCGATGAACTGTACCGGAGGACGAACAAGGCAGCCAGGGATCTGGATCCCACCCGTCAGACATCAGGTGTCAGGTATCTGAAGAACAGTTCACTGCTGGAGGATGTCTACGCATATAACGATTTCAGCCACTCGGGTTCCAACAAGGGGTGTGAGCCAAAAAAAGACGTCACTTCCGATATGGAAAAACCGTATCTGATAAGTGAATATAACGGACATATGTATCCCACCAAGCCCTTCGATGATGAGCTCCACAGGCAGCAGCATGCACTGAGGCACTGCAATGTCCTGGACAGCGTGATGGAAAACACTGACATAGCAGGGTCCTTCGGGTGGTGTATGTTCGACTATAACACCCACAAGGATTTCGGATCAGGCGACAGGATCTGCTATCACGGCGTGACGGATATGTTCCGCAATCCCAAGATGGCGGCTTATGTCTACGCCAGCCAGTCAGATGCCATAGATCCGGTATTGGAGATCAGTTCCTCCATGGATATCGGAGAGCATCCCGCAGGCAACAGGGGCGAGGTCTTTATCTTTACCAACTGCGACAGCGTAAAGATGTACAAGAACGGCACCTTCATCAAGGAGTACACCCATAAGGGTTCCAGATACAGGCACATGATCAACCCTCCCATCCTGATAGATGATTTCATCGGTGATCAGATGAAGGAGGCAGAGGGCTTTACCGACAGGCAGAACAGGATCATCAGGGATGCGCTGAATTTCTCTGCCATCTACGGAATGGAAAACATGCCTCTCAAGATGAAGCTGTCCATGGTGGAGGCCATGACCAGGTACAAGATGAAATTTGACGATGCCTACATGCTCTTTGGAAAATACGTAGGAAACTGGGGAGGCAGATCCACCCGTTTCACCTTTGAAGGGATCAGGGACGGCAAGGTGGTAAAGACAGTAGTAAAGGGTGCCATGACCAGGGTCGTTCCTGAGATCAGGATGTCCTCCTCAGAGCTACATGAAGGGGCAACATATGATGTCATTTCCGTAAGGATCAGGATGACTGATGAGAATGGAAACCTGCTCCCGTTCTACAACAGACAGATAACGGCCGTGACAGAAGGTCACATAGAGATAATGGGGCCTTCTGCCGTTGACATCAACGGAGGCATGGGAGGCTTTTACATAAGGAGCACCGGCAAGGAAGGCAAGGCAAGGTTTACCTTAACGTTCCCTGATACCGGAGTGAAGATTACAAGAGAGATAGCAATGTTTATAAATACTTAATGACTTGTTCCTTTTTGGTAGGGTAAAATATAAAAATGGACACCTACAAGGAAACTGAACTGAAAAACTCACGGAGGATCACCAAGACCGTTACCGCCATGTGTGTGACGGTATTGGCTTTTCTGCTGATGCTCATCGGGCTCCTTGCTGCAATAGGTGTCCGTCACGAGGAATACATCCGTCCGGACAACTGCGTTGTGACTGTCGACAGGCAGGATGGTGATTCGGATTACTATGTGGGAACGAGATTTGATTCCCTAAATGACGGTGATGTTGCCAGAATGCAGCTCAACATTCCTGACGACATCAAGACTGATGTACCCATGGCTTCTTTATACTTTGAGGCTTATAACTGTGCCGTAAAGGTGATAAGTGACGGACAGATCATTTACCAGTCCGGCTGGGATGATGTAGAGACGGGACAGCCTACGATATTCATAGGCAACAGGAGTCACATGATACCCCTGATAACCGATGAGATCGACCTGGCCGGCAAGATACTGACCATTGAGCTTTATTCGGTTGCCAACAGAGCCGTTTCCTCGATCGATCCCGTTATCGTACCTTCAGATGACGTCTGGAAAGTGTCCATAATCAACAGCAGAGTCCTGTTTGTCTGCCTGATAACCATATCTGTGATCTGCATCCTCATGACCATATACAGTGCTACCAGATCACTGTTCAACAGGACTGCGGATATCGGCATAGGATTGTTCCCGATAGTGCTTTGTTTCTCGGTCTGGAGCCTCGGCAGCAGAAATATGCTCCACGTATTGAGCCAGAATCTCTTCTTCAATTCCAGAGCCGAATATTACGCACTTATCGTCATGCCGATCTTTATCGCCGCCCTGGGAACCATCATCTTCAAGAGAGGCATCATCCACAAGATCTGGATAGGATGCCTGATACTGTTCACGGCCTTTTTCATCATTACGATGGCAGCATATTTCCTTATCGATGAATTCTCCCCGCAGTTTGTACTGAGAGGGTTGCTGCTGTTAATGATCCTGGAGATAGGTTTCTTTGTTTACGGTTTGTTCAAAGACAAGAACATCGGGGCATGCACGTCCACATATATCATGAGGGTAGGTTGCATCGCAATGCTGCTGTTAGCCATGCTGGAAGTTGCCAGATATCAGATCGTGTTCTTCAGCGAGAATTCCGCCATCGCGGAGTTTTCCATCGGCAACTATTCGTCCCTCTTATTCGCGACTGTTGCCATCCTGTACTACGTTATCTATAACATGGAGACACAGACCACGATAATCGAGAGACAGCAGCTGGAGGCCATCGCGTTCAGGGATACATTGACAAACATTCCCAACAGATCCTATTTCAACCAGAAGATCGACGAACTGGAGGAACAGAACCAGAAGGACTATACCCTGGTATTCATCGATCTCAATGATCTTAAGAAAGCCAACGATCAGTTCGGTCACGAGATGGGGGACAAGCTTATCATAGCAACAGCGGAATGCATGACGAAGGCATTTGCCAGAGAAGGTATCTACTGCAGGTGGGGCGGCGACGAATTCGTTGCACTGATCCTGGGACCTCAGATGATAGGGGAGGAGTGCATAAATACATTCATCAAGGCACTGGATCAGCTTAACGAGCATGAAAGTTTCCCGTTCAGGGTGTCGGCGGCTCACGGAGTAGTAGTCAGCACATCCCGCAACTACATTGTCCCGAACAAGGCCATTCGTGAGGCCGACATCAGGATGTATGAAAACAAGCAGAAAATGAAGAAACCGGATTCCGGAATATGATCTATAAAACGAGGGGTAAATGGTAATGAGTGACATTCTGTTGGAAACACATGGCCTCACCAAGGCTTACAACAAACGTAACGTTGTTGATGGTGTGGACATACATGTGAGGAAAGGATCCATATATGGTCTGATCGGCAGGAACGGTGCCGGCAAGACGACACTTATGAAGATGATCTCCGGCATGATCAGCACGACTGACGGAACGTTCGAATATAGAGGCATCGCAGGCGGCAACAAGGCGGCATATTCCAAGATAGGAACTCTCATTGAGATCCCTGCCATAATGCCCAAGCTCACCGCCAGGGAGAACCTGAAGCTCAAGTGTCTGGCATACGGACAGGATGACGAGAAGTTTATTTCCGATACGCTCCAGCTGGTAGGTCTTGCCAAGACGGGCAAGGTCAAGGCAGGCAAGTTCTCTCTGGGCATGAAGCAGAGGCTGGGCATAGCCCTGGCCATGGCAGGCAACCCTGAGATCCTGATACTCGACGAGCCGATAAACGGACTCGATCCCCAGGGAATAGTCGAGATGAGAGACATGCTCATGAAACTAAACAGGGAACGTGGGATGACCATAATAATATCGAGCCACATCCTGGCGGAGCTGGCCAAGCTTGCAACTGACTATGCGATCATCGACAATGGCAGGATCGTAGAGGAATCCACCAGGGAGGAACTCGAGCTTAAATGCCGGAGCAAGATGGTATTTAAGGTTGGAGACGCCAGGACTGCCGGAGCCGTTTTGAAGGAAGCGGGTTTTGAGGGCTTCGAAGTGGCTGATGAGGAGACCATCAATGTCTTTGACGGCTACGAGAAAGCACCGGAAATGAACATGAAGATATGCAACTCCGGCATACTGGTCAAGTCGTTCCTGATGGAGACCATAGATCTGGAGGACTATTTCCTCAATACCATAAGAGCCGGAAGCGGTGCTGTTTCCGTAAAGGAGGCGGTATAAATGCTTTTTAATTTTCTGAAGATGGAACTGTACAGGCTGTCAAAGATGAAGAGCACATATATCATGGCCGTGATCATGGCTCTGGTGGTATTGATCTACAGTTATTTCATACTGGGATTCAACCTCGAATACATGATGACCCTCCTGATGGGAGGATCTGTGCCTGCGGATGTCACATACGTTGACCCCACGCAGACGGAGATGGATGTATTCGGAGGAACGGACGGCTCCGGCAGTGCTGTGAGCGGCGTCGGATTGTTTCACTTCAACACCGTTGCGCAGACTTATCAGATGAATATAGGCGGACTCATCGGGCTGCTCCTGATCGCCATAGTGGCAGGACTGTTCTACGGCAATGATTATTCAACCCACGTCAACAAGAACTACCCTATCATCAACGGATGCAGATGGGTAGGATATACTGCCAAGACGCTGACCCTCATGATCTATGTCATGGCATTCCACGTAATGATATGGATACTGTCACTGCTGTCAAATGCAGTGTGGGCATCTAACTGTGATCCCGGGATAAATGCCGGGAGCATAATCTATTTTTTCCTGACTTATATGGTCACGGTAACCATAGTCGTCATGATCGGTTTTGTTACCACTTTGTTCAAGAGCAAGGCGGCAGGAGTCACGTTCGGAGTACTGGTCTCAGTAGGCACTCTCAGCCTGCCTGTCAGGATCCTGGATTACATCATTTCCGCAAAGTATAATCTGGAGGGATTCTCGCTGAATCACTTCATACCTTCGAGGATATTGGCAGATCTGACGGTCAGTTCGGAGCGGAGGATAGTGATAATAGGAGCCGTATGTGCGATAATCTACTTTATATCAAGTTTTTTTGGAAGTATAATATTGACTAAAAAGCGGGATCTGTCCGCATAGACCACGGAGGAACCATGGGTATCAACAACGCTAACATAGAGAAGATATTGCTGCAGACCATCGGAAAGTATTCCCAGGACACGGTATATTTCAAGGACAAGGACTCCAAGTTCATATGGGTTACGGACAGTCATGCTCTCCAGGTTGGCGCTAAGAATGCACAGGACATGATCGGCAAGAGTGATTTCGATTTCTTCCCCAAGGAGTTTGCCCAGTCGGCCAGAGATACAGAGCTGACGATAATGGCATCCGGTCAGGCACTGGTAAATATCACTGAGGAACTGGTCCTCGACGATGAGACGATCAGATATTTCATGGCGTCCAAGTATCCTCTCTATGATGAGAACAACGAGATAATCGGAACATGGGGAATCAGCAGGGACATTACCGACAGGCTCAAGCTCGAGAACGACCTCCAGCAGTCCCTGGTCAAACTCTCCAGGCTGGCCAGAGTGGATGATCTCAGCGGTCTGTATAACAGAAGGTATTTCTATGAGAAGCTCGACAAGATGTCCAGTTTCTATTCCGACCGTCAGCAGGAAGGCAGCTTCTCCCTCATCGTTATCGATGTTGATGACATGACTGCGATCAACGAACAGTTCGGTCAGCAGAATGGTGATATATTCCTCAGGACCATTGCGTCCATCATGCTGGCTAACTGCCGCAAGCAGGATACATGTTTCAGGACCGGCGGCGATGAATTCGCCATCATCCTCCCCGGATGTGACAAGATCCCTGCACTGGGCATCGCCAAGAGGATAGTTGATGCCGTTGCCAGTACACCCGTCAGACTGGACGGATCAGTGGGCAAGATAACCATATCTGCAGGCGTAGTAGTTTACGACAAGACATCCAATCAGGAAGAGTTCCTGACCACAGCTGAGCGCAAGCTCAACAAGTCCAAGCGTAACGGTAAGAATCAGGCTTCAATGTAAAATCCGGATAGTATCCCTCTTTGCCTGGCCGGTCACATCAGTGCCGGTTGTGTGTGATTGGGCATGAAACGGAGGAAGCACTGACACCGTGACCCGGCCAAACAAAAGAGATCTAATGTATATCAGGCACTCTGCCTTCTGCCGGCATCGTAATACCGTCTGTCCCTGATGGCAGTAACCCTGGCAGGCTTCCTCGGAACATAATCATCACGGTCACAGTTCCAGTAAGCAAAACTGTCCTTAACTGCCTTAAAGATAACTATCGATATAAAGAAAAAACACAATACCTCTGCAGGTGACATAATACACTCCTTACCGAACGTTAGCGTTCGTTTGTTCTTTTATGAGTGCATTATATCACCTATAGTGGGTTATAAATGGGACTGTTTGCAAAAATAGAACGAAACTTTCTATTTAATTCCTGATGCACCTATCCTGGACGCACCTGCATCGATCATTTCCATTGCGGATCCAACCGTCCTGATGCCGCCTGCTGCCTTGATCTTCACATCAGGAGAGACATTCTGGGCCATCAGCCTGACATCCTCTGCCGCAGCTCCCGCAGATCCGAATCCCGTACTGGTCTTGATGTAATCAGCTCCGGCGCTGCTTACGGCTTTGCACATGCGGATCTTCTCGTCCTCAGTCAGGCTGCATGTCTCTATGATGACCTTAAGGATCGCTCCCTTGGAGTGGACCATGTCTCCGATCTGCCTGATCTCGTCTTCGACATAGGCGAAATCGCCGTTCTTGACGGCATTGATGTTTATTACCATATCGATCTCCGAGGCGCCGTTATCGCAGGCATCAGCGGCTTCGAACACCTTTGATGCGGTTGTCTGGTAACCGTTTGGGAAGCCTATTACCGTACAGACCCTGATCCTGCCCGCAGATATCCTTTTTGCCTCCCTGACATAGTAGGGAGGGATGCAGATGCTGGCACAGCCGTTTGATACTGCCCGTTCGATGAGATCCCTGATGTCTTCTGACGTGGCGGTGGTCTTGAGATTGGTCAGATCCACGTATGACATGATGTTGTCAGGATCGGGGGATCTTAACCCGGGCTCATATCTGTTGGGGAGGTCACGTTTCATAAGTGCGCCGAATACTATGTTGGAGATGGCGCTGAACCCTATCAGCTCGCCCATGTTGTGGGGATATCTGTATCCTTCTCCGTAGATCAAAAGAGGTATGGTCTCCCTGGAGTGATCGGTGGAGGGGGTAGAGGGGTCGCAGCCGTGATCTGCGGTTATTATGAGCAGGTCATCGTTCCTGAGCTTTTCCAGTACGGTCCCCAGGTTATCGTCCCATTCGTGCATTGCGGCTGCATAACCGCTGATGTCGTTCCTGTGGCCGTATTTCATGTCGAAATCCACCAGGTTCACAAAGCAGAGTCCGTTGAAATCCTCATCCATCAGTGAGATCAATTTTTCGATCCCTTCGGTATTTCCGTGAGTGGGGATGGATCTGGTTATTCCCTGTCCCGCAAACAGATCGTTTATCTTGCCCACTGATATGACATCATATCCGTAGCAGCTCAGGATCTCGTTCATGGTGGAGGAGGGAGCCTTGGCAGAAAAATCGTGCCTGTTGTCCGTCCTGGTGAAACTGCCTTCCTCACCCGTAAAAGGTCTGGCTATGATCCTGCCTACCGCATCCTTGCCGGTCATGAAGGATCTGACCTTGGCACATATGTCGTAGAGCTCATTGAGCGGGACGACATCCTCGTGTGCAGCGATCTGCAGAACGCTGTCTGCGGATGTGTATACGATCAGATCTCCGGTCCTCATGTGTTCCGCGCCGTAGTCCCTGATGACTTCCGTTCCGCTGTAGGGCCTGTTGCACAGTATCCCGCGTCCTGAGACCTCACGGATCCTGTCCAGGATATAGTCAGGGAACCCGTCAGGATATGTGGGCTGAGGCACTGCCGATAACACTCCCGCCATCTCCCAGTGGCCGATGGTGGAATCCTTGCCCCGTGAGACTTCGCGGACGATGCCGTATGAACCGATGGGAGAGGGCATGTCTCCTGCACCCGACAGGTAATCCCTGATCCTCTCATCGTAAGTTCCGTCTATGTCGAACAGCCCCATCCTGCTCATGTTGGGGAAAGGTCTGCCAGAGCCAGACAGTACGGCTGCAAGGGTATTGCTCCCCTCGTCACCGAAATCTTTTGCATCAGGAGCGATGCCCGTTCCGAAGCTGTCCAGAACCACGAGAAATACACGTTTTGCCATAGGATAGTTCTCCTTTATTTATCTGTTATAAATTATAGCAATCTATGGTATAGTTTTGTTTGAAAATAAAGTGAGGTTGTTATGGATAAAGAATTAACATTTGAGGATCTCGGGCTGTCTGATGAGATCATGAGAGCATTGGGATCCATGGGTGTAAAGAGACCCACCACTGTCCAGCAGAAGGCGATCCCGCCGATGATGGACAATCTCAGCGTGATCGCTAAGGCCCCTACGGGTACAGGCAAGACCTTTGCTTTCGCCATACCGATAATGGAATATCTCAACATGGACATGAAGTCCGTTCAGGGACTCATACTGGCACCCACCAGGGAACTTGCCCTGCAGATCGCATCAGAGATCAGGCTCCTGGGCAAGAACATCAAAGGATTCAGGGTAGCCGCCGTGATCGGCGGACAGAGCATCAATGTCCAGAAGGAACGTCTCGATAAGCACCCCCAGATCGTGGTAGCCACGCCGGGACGTCTGATCGATCTCGTTACCCGCAAGATGATCGATATCAGCAACATCTATACCCTCGTTCTGGACGAGGCAGACGAGATGCTCAAGATGGGCTTTATCAAGGATATCAAGCGCATCATAGGCATGACACCCGATGACAAGCAGATGGCCCTGTTCTCTGCCACTATGCCCAGAGAGATCCAGGACATAACATGGCAGTTCATGGAGGGCGCCGTCGAGATAGACGTAATGCCCAAGGCAGAAGATCACCCCGACATAGATGAGTACTTTGTGAACTGTCCGGAAAAGGACAAGATCACGGTCATTACCAGGATAATCGCAAAGGAAGACTATACAAAGGTCATCGTATTCTGCAATACAAAGGATCAGGCATCCAAGGTTGCCATGAGGCTCAGCAATGCCGGGCTGTCCGTACAGGTCCTGCACGGTGACATAGGTCAGGGCAGGAGAAACAAGGTCATGGAGGATTACCGCCGTAACAGATTCGACTGTCTGGTAGGCACGGATGTTATTGCCAGGGGCATAGATGTAGATGACATCGAAGCTGTGTTTAATTACGACATCCCTCAGGAAAATGAACTCTATCTGCACAGGATAGGCAGGACTGCCAGGGCCGGCAAGAGCGGCGCTGCCTACAGTCTGATATCCTACAGGGAACAGCCGAGATTTGAGGAGATAATCAGATATACAAAGGCAGATCCCAAGGAATATCCGATATGAAGTTCATCTATCCGATATGAATTTCCATCCAAACTATATATAATATAAAAAGACTTTGCTCTCCCGGAGGTTGTTATGCCCAAGTATTCGTTAGATTGGAATAAATACACACAGGCTGCCATCAATCTGGCCTGTGAAGGAACAGTCCTGCTCGAGAACCGCGGCGAGACGCTGCCCCTCCCTGATGGTGCAAAGGTGGCATTATTCGGCAGGATGCAGACCAACTACTACAAGAGTGGTACAGGATCCGGCGGAATGGTCAACGTTCACCACGTCGTTAACATCAGGGAAGGCCTCATGGATTCCGGCAAAGTGACGCTCGATCAGAAACTGATGGATACATATGATGCATGGGAGAAGGAAAACCCCGTGGATCCCGGCATCGGCTGGGGCAATGAGAGATGGTCCCAGGATGAGATGCCTCTGTCCGATGAACTTGTAAAGGACATGGCGGACCGCAATGATTATGCGGTCATCATAATCGCGAGGACTGCAGGAGAGGACAGGGACAATACATACGATGAAGGCTCCCTGAGGCTCCATAAGGGCGAGGAGGATATGCTCAGCAAGGTCTGCGCAGCATTTGACAGGACGATCGTCCTTCTCAACGTTGGCAATATCATAGACATGAGCTTCGTTCCCAGATATAAGCCCGCATCCGTACTCTATGTATGGCAGGGCGGCATGATCGGAGGAACGGCAGTTGCCAGGATCCTGACAGGTGAGGTCAACCCTTCCGGACTCCTTCCCGATACCATCGCCAGGGAGATCACGGATTATCCCTCGACTCCCTACTTTGGCGGTCAGGACAGCATCAAGGATTACTATTCTGAGGACATCTATGTCGGATACAGGTATTTTTCGACATTTGCCCCTGAAAAGGTAATGTATCCTTTCGGATTTGGATTGTCCTACACGACATTCGACATATCAGGCGCGGAGATGGAGCTTGGCGAGAGCAGCGTCAAGGTTACGGCCAGGGTTACCAACCTCGGCGAAGTGCCCGGCAAAAAGACAGTGCTCCTGTTTGCCAAGGCACCTCAGGGCAAGCTTGCAAAGCCCGCCAGAGTGCTCGTCGGATTTACAAAGACATATGAGATCATGCCCGGAGGCACATGCGTCGTGGAGATAGAGGCAGATCTTAAATATTTCGCTTCATTTGACGACGACGGCAGAGCAGGTCTGGGAACAGGCTGGATCCTGGAAAGAGGCGTATATGAGCTCTATCTCGGAGGTCACTGCCTGAGCTCTGACAAGATACTGAACTTTACCCTCGACGAGTCCAGGAACATCGAGAGCCTCGAGCCCGTTCTGGCTCCCGTTGAGGAGTTCGAGAGATTTACCCAGGACCGTTCCGGCAACCTCGTAATGGAAAAGGTACCGGTCAGGACCAGGGATTACCGTTCCGAATTTGCCATGAGGCTCGATCCCGAGATAAAGCAGACAGGAGATAAGGGTATCAAGCTCTCTGACGTAAAGCACGGCAGGAACAGCATGGATGAATTCATCGCCCAGCTGTCCGATGAGGATCTCTGCCTCCTGATCAGAGGTGAGGGCATGAGCTGCCCCAAGGTTACGACAGGTACCGCAGCAGGTTTTGCAGGGGTTGCCAAAGAGATCAACGACATGGGCGTTCCCGCATGCTGCTGTTCTGACGGTCCTTCAGGAATGAGGCTCGACAGCGGCAAGAAGGCATTCTCGATCCCTAACGGAACATGCATCGCATCATCCTTCAATCTGGACGCAGCCATGAACCTGTTCGCATGGTTCGGCATCGAGATGCTCAGCAACAGGGTCGATACGATCCTGGGTCCCGGAATGAATATCCACAGACATCCTCTCAACGGAAGGAACTTTGAGTATTTCTCGGAGGATCCCCTGCTTACCGGCAGGATGGCATCTGCCCAGGTCAAGGCACTGGAGTCCCACGGGGTTACTGCCACCATCAAGCATTTCTGTGTCAACAACCGTGAGACCAGGAGAAGGGATATGGATTCAGTCGTATCCGAGAGAGCGCTGCGCGAGATCTATCTCAGAGGTTTTGAGATAGCCGTAAAGGAAGGCAAGGCCAGGAGCATAATGACCGTATATAACAAGATAAACGGCACATACGGAGCTTCCAATTACGAGCTGAATACCATGGTACTCAGGCAGCAGTGGGGATATACGGGCATAACCATGACTGACTGGTGGGCATATATAGTCAAGGCTCCCGAGGTCAACCAGCACCACAATCTTACTGAGCATGCTGCAATGGCCAGGGCTCAGAATGACCTTTACATGGTATGTTCGTCAGTTGACCGCAAGTTCATAGATGATTCTGACTGCATGGAAGAACTCCAGAAGGGCGGCATCACCAGAGCAGAGCTTCAGAGGAACGCAGCCAACATCCTGAGATTTGCCATGAATACTCCAGCTATGGACAGGATGGAAGGAGATCCTGCTGAGATCACGCATATCGATTGTCCCTTCGGAGACGAGTCAGAGAACTTCTATGCCAGCGTATTCTATGACATTACCGAGAATCCGGTCATCAACGTTATGGAACAGGTGGATACCAGCGTTGACAGTGATTTCGTCTTCGGCATCACATGTGACAAGCCCGGTGTCTATAACATGGTATTTACTGCCACGTCCGAACTCAACGAACTGGCACAGATCCCTATGACCATATTCTTTACAAGCATCCCCTTTGCAGTATTGACCTGGAACGGCACCGAAGGCAAAGAGGATACCAGGGAACAGATGACGGTGATCAATGCCAGACATATCGTATACAGAGCTCATCTCGGAGCCCACGGCGTAAAGGTCAAGACCCTCGAGTTCAAGTTTGTTGAACCCATAACCGACGAGATCCTCAATAAGATCATGAGGAAGGCTGAAGACTGATGCGCAGAGACTATTTCACGTGTGTCTTTCTGGCATGTATAGCAGGAGCCCTGGCGTTTGTATGCTTTAATCCGCTGTACCTGAAATATGATGGTGTGGTATACCGTGAATTCGGTCTCTTTGAATGCATCGCCAGCGCAGTCTATCTCGTTTTCTTCCTCGTTGCGGTTCCCATTTATTCAGGACTCAAGAAGAAATACTGGATATCGGTGGGACTGGCCTGCTACGGATTACTGCCCTATCTGCCCAGATTGTTCTATCCCGCCGAATACCTGATCGCAGGTGAGGATGCCAGCCTGTTCCACGTGTTTGCAGCATTTATCCTGAGAGGCATATATGGAATGGTAAATGCTCCATTTGCAGCGTTGTCGAGCCTGTGGGGGGATGATGTAGCGGCATCTCTGGCACTGTGGATATTCCCCGTATCAGTTGCGGTTCCCTTCATATTCAAGGCATACAGGTTCTACAGGGATGCATATGTTGCCGAACAGCTCAATCCCGCATCGGTCGTTTCCGCTCCTTCGAACTCAAAGTTCGACAGGAAAGAGGATACTGATGAGGAGAAGAAGGAAGAGCCCAAACCCGAAGTCCTGGGAACCGTTATCTCAGCTCCTGCCAAGAAGGAACCTTTGGTGGCTCCAGAGAAGAAGGAACCTCTTCCCGATCCCGAAAAGAAAGAGACTCTGGAGGCTCCGGAGAAGAAAGAACCGATCTCTGCACCTGACATCAGCGGAGAACTGCCCGCGGGTACGCAGGCCAGGCCTCAGGTCAGACAGCCTGTTATCGATCCTTCTGTCCTGGGCGGAAATGATAAAAACGACGGAGACTCGCCTTTTGATGAGAACGGCGTTATCCACTTATGATATTCAGGCAGTAATCTTCAGGTTGCAAAGAATTCCCTTAACTTGTAGAATTGCCTATAGATTTATTTATGGAGATATGATGAATGGCTAAGAATTCGAGACATTGGAAACGTTTTGTAGCTTCTGAGGAGGACAAGAAGCTCAAGGCCACCACCGGTATGGATCCCCTCGAAGAGGGTCTGAAGGACATGGGATGGTTTGCAAATTCCAAGCGTATCGTAGCAAAGGGCATCAAGAGGACTCAGGAGACATTCGGTGAAGAGATCGGTAATTCCATTACCGCAGGTGTCATGGCTCTCTATATCCTCTGTCTCATTCCCTATGCATCCATCAGGGCATTTTCAGGCACTCCCGTGATCAAGACTGCGGAGGAGGCTGTATCCTCTCCGTTCGTGGTACTGGCTGTATCGGCTTTCCTGATCACATTGTTCCTGTCGCTTCTTATATCCACTATATTCCATTTCATGAAGCACGGCACTCCCCAGAAGAGGGTCATGAACAAGCTCAACAGGATCATGGTATACTACGCGATCCTCGGTGCATATACACCCATCTGTGCCTGCATGATGCCGGTAGTATCAGGCAGTGTCATGTGGGCGCTGGAGGCTGCATGCGCACTGGCAGGAACACTCGTTACGGCTCTTACATATCCTCAGAGCAAGACGGGAAATGTCATCTCCAAGATCCTCTATGTGGTCATGGGGTGGATGATCCTGGTACAGATCGGAACCTTCTACAATGCGACTACGCCGCTCTGCTTCTGGCTCCTCGTATCAGGTGCGATCATGTATTCCGTCGGACTGTGGTTCAATTTCGGCAAGAAGTTCAAGTTCTCACACATGGTATGGCATCTGTTCGTTCTCGGTGCTTCCGTTCTCCATGTTCTGGGATTCGTATACTTTTTCGCATATTAAAATAAATATATTTGATATATAGTTTTTGTTCATATTCATCAAAAATCCCCGTATAAATGGCAATTCGCTAATGCAGGTTGTATAATCATACTATGTGGTTATATATCCACTTGTTTTGCTTTGCGTATTTTGAGGAGAGAGTATGAGCAAAAGTCGTACAATAGCCGTACTGGTCGGTCAGGCATATGAATACTACCAGGCCTCATTCCTGGAGGGATTCGTAGAGGATATGTTTGCCGAAGATTACGATGTCTGCGTCTTTGCAATGTATGAGAAATATCAGAATACTGCTGCACGTGAGATAGGTGAGACATCGATATTCAAGCTCATCCCTTATGACAGATTTGACGGTTACGTACTGATGCTCGACACCATGCAGACTCCCGGTCTTGTCGATTCAGTAATGGATGAGATCAGGAAGTATGTAACCGTTCCGGTAATAACCGTAGATAAGAAGATAGAAGGCTATCCCTGCATAATGCCCAGACATTATGAGGGGATCAAGGTCCTCATCTCCCACCTGATCGAAGATCACAACTACACTGACATAGCCTTCCTGACGGGCAAGTCATGGCATCCCTATTCCAAGGAACGACTCAAGGCATATCAGGACTGCATGAAGGAACACAACCTGGAGATCAAGGATAACAGGATGTTCTTCGGAGATTTCTGGTACACCAGCGGTGAGAATCTCGGCGACAAGCTGGTAAAGATGAACACTCCGCTGCCACAGGCGATCGCATGCGCGAACGACTGTATGGCCGTGGGACTGGCTAAATCCCTTACGGAACACGGACTGAGGATCCCTGAGGATATTGCCGTCGTAGGGTACGATTCCAATGATGAGGGCAGATCTGCGCCCAAGCCGCTTACTTCTGTAACGCTTCCTGCCAGGAGCCTGGGAACACATGCATCCCGCTATATGATGTCCCTGTTAAACGGGCTGGAGCCTCCGGTCTTTGATGAGGCGATAGATGTTTATTACGGTGCCAGCTGCGGATGCAAGAACCCGGAAGACACCATGGTCAGCAGGCTCAGGAGCACATGGAGCACGGAGCTTTCGAGCAATGGTGTATTCTCACCGTTTAACCATATGGATGAGGACCTCTTGTCCCAGTCCACATTCTACGGTCTCCTCAACACCATCTTCTCATATACATATCAGATAAGGGATTTTGCAGGATTCAGCATCTGTCTTAACGAGGACTGGCAGAGTTTTAACAGCAATGAGCAGTCCGGCAAGACTTACCCTTTCTCCACCAGGATGATGCATGCGATCCACTGTGATTCTGACAGCACTAATCATGACGGCATAGGTGTGGATGAATTCTTCGACAGGAAACAGATCCTGCCTGATCTGGAAAGGGAAAGGAAGTCCCCCCGTGTCTTCTATTTCACTCCCGTATACTTTGAGAACGTTACATTCGGTTACGCTGTCATCAGTTACGATGAACCCAGAGCTCATACACAGGAGTACAGGATGTGGCTCCGCTGCGTAATGAGAGGTCTGGAATATTTCAGGAGACAGGAACAGCTCAGGATCTCCAACGCAAAGCTCGAAGCAAATCTCGTCCGTGATCCCCTTACCGGTTTCTATAATTATAAGGGCCTGCAGGGACATTCCGGAGCCGTCCTGAAAGAACTCAAGGGCGACAAGGGATCTGTGATCATAGGAATACTCGCAGTTGATATCAAGAACCTGTCCGGCATCAATAATGAATATGGCAGAGAGGCCGGTGACAAGTCCATAATCAAGGTCTCCAATCTGCTCAAGTCAGTGATCGGATCGGAATATTTATACGCCCTCGGCAACGGAGAGTTCATATCCATCGTTTCTCTGGAGGACGGTTCGGATAAGCCGCTGCAGGAATATGCTGAACAGATCAGGAAGAAACTCAAGGAGTTCAGTACCGGATCAGGTTATGAGATAGACATTTCCGCAGGATATGCGACGGGAACTCCCGCTGACAATGAGGAACTCGAGAGGCTTGCAGGCGCTGCGATAAACAACAAGAATGTCAGGAAGCGTAATTTTGCAAAGATCGAAAACGGAGATGAACTGACCGAGGAGGAAAAGATCCAGGCCAGGATCGTTCACGATATCCTCGAACACAACAAGCTCAATTACCATTTCCAGCCGATCATAAATGCCAAGACGGGAGATATCTTTGCATACGAGGCTCTCATGAGAGCTGACGTAACCCCGTACATGGCACCTCCCGTCATACTGAGGTATGCGGAATACTTCAACAGGCTGTATGACGTCGAGAAAGCGACATTCAACAATGTCCTGGATATATTCGATTCCAGTGAATCTGAATTCGCGGAAGGATCCAAGGTCTTTATCAACAGTATCCCCGGACATGTATTGAGGGACGATGATTTTGCCGATATCACCAGAAAGATATCCAGTCATTCCAACAGGATAGTTGTCGAGTTTACGGAGCAGACAGAGATCCGTGAACAGGAGATGGCAAAGATCAAGAAGAGATATGAGGACGCAGGACTACAGACAGCAATAGACGATTACGGCACTGGTTATTCCAATGTTGCGAACCTGCTGGCCTATATGCCTAACTACGTCAAGATCGACAGGATGCTCCTGTCAGAGATCCAGAATTCTCCCCAGAAGCAGCATTTCGTTAAGGATATAATCTCATTCTCACATGAGAACGGAATCCTGGCACTGGCAGAGGGTATCGAGACTGCCGAGGAGTATAAGACCATACTGGAACTCGGTGCAGATCTGGTCCAGGGATATTTCGTTGCCAGACCGTCGGGCACCATCATCAAGGAGATAGATCCCGAGATAAAGAAGATAATAACGGATCTTAACGCCGAGGTTGCCAAGAACCTTACAAAGGATACATACGTTGCGGGCAGGGAAGGCAGGATCTCTCTGCCGGTACTTATCGAGAAAGGATATACAAAGATCGTGATCCCTAATGCTGAGGTTGCATACAGGGATATCACCATATCCGGCGCCCCGGGTCTTGTATCAGACATATGCATAGTAGTGGAGGACGGCTATTCCGGCAGCCTGGAACTGGATAATGTAGGTCTGTCCGGAGAATATGGAGGTAATTCCATCTTTATCGGCGAGGGATGTGATGTCACTATCCAGTTCGAGGGCGATAACGTTCTTGATAACGGAGGCATCAGGGTTCCGCAGACGTCCAGGGTAATCTTCGGAGGAGACGGATACGTCAGGATCAATGTCAACAATCTGGAAGCATACGGGATCGGAAATGCGCTTCAGGCCATGCATGGTGAACTCGTATTTGATCAGGAGGGAACCATTGAGATCAATATCGACTCGTCTCTGGGAATCGGCATAGGATCCGGCTTAGGCAGCGACATAAAGATCGTGCGCGGCAGATACTTTATCAACATGGCAGGCCAGAGCGGAGTCGGAATCGGTTCTGTATCAGGCAGTACCGAGCCTCTCATCAGTAACTGCGAGATGCACATTACCAACAGGGCGATGAGATGCGTGGGAGTAGGTTCCGTAGAAGGCGATCTGGATATAGCACTTGAAAAGATATCATTCAACTGCATGCTGGCAGGTTCGGAGGGTGTTGCCATAGGCAGCATCTCCGGCGGCAAGTGCAATATCGGCGTCACTAATGGCTACGTCAGTATCAAGGCTGACGTAAGTGAACTCATGTGTGTGGGATCCCTCAGGGCTGACGATACCAGCATCAAGATGAATACCATGTCCATAAAGTGCAACTACAGAGGAAACAAGGCGATGTTCATGGGCAGTTTCGGAAAGAAAGCCAGGTTTAATATCGTTTCTGCTGCCTCGACGGTCACTGCAGTATCAGATATGGATAAATGCTATATGGCAAATGATGAAGAATGTGTCGTGATCAACAGCAAGATAGACATCGATCTGAACGGGGAATCATCTACCATTACAAGAGATAAATAAAAAAGAGCATAGATCAAAAAAGGGCTTTCTCACAGTTATGAGAAAGCCCTTTTGTATTGTTTAAAGAATTACCGTCAGCCGAACAGGCTCAGCAGGGCACCTGCCGCAACGGCAGAACCGATAACGCCTGCTACGTTAGGACCCATTGCGTGCATGAGCAGGAAGTTGGAAGGATTAGCCTTCTTACCTTCTGTGTTGGATACACGTGCTGCCATAGGAACTGCGGAAACGCCTGCAGAACCGATGAGGGGGTTGATCTTGCCGCCGGAGATCAGATACATGACCTGAGCGATGAGAAGTCCGCCTACGGTTGAGAATGCAAAGGCGATGACACCGAGAAGGACGATCTTAAGAGTCTCCCATGTGAGGAATGTGGTTCCTCTGGCTGTAGCGCCGACCGTTGTGCCAAGGCAGATGGTAACGATATTGCAAAGAGCGTTGGAAGCCGTATCAGAGAGACGGTCTGTAACGCCTGATTCCTTGAAGATGTTACCGAGCATCAGCATACCGAGCAGAGGTGCAACTGAAGGGATCAGGAGAGCACATACTGCTACAACGATGATGGGGAAGCAGATCTTTTCAACCTTGGATACTGAACGTACCTGCTCCATCTTGATGGCACGCTGCTTCTTTGTTGTGAGCAGCTTCATGATCGGAGGCTGGATAGCAGGGATCAATGCCATGTAGGAATATGCTGCGATGGCGATCGCAGGGAGGAGGTGGGGAGCAAGCTTTGTCGTAAGGTAGATAGCCGTAGGGCCGTCAGCACCGCCGATGATGGCGATGGATGCTGCCTCACTTGCAGTGAATCCGAGAATGGATGCGATAACGAAAGCAAATGAGATACCGAACTGAGCGCCTGCGCCCATAAAGAGTGATGAGGGACGTGCGATCAGGGGTCCGAAGTCTGTCATGGCGCCTACGCCCATGAAGATCAGACAGGGGAAGATGCTCGTCTTAACACCGATGTAGATGAGATCCAGGAGACCTACGCTCTCCATCGTGGAGAAGTATGACCAGTCGATGTGACCGGAATCGTTGATGAAGATCTCGGGATGGTAGAGGTCTGCGAGAGGCAGATTGCTCAGGAGCATTCCGAAAGCAATGGGCAGAAGGAGCAGAGGCTCGAACTTCTTGCCGATGGCAAGGTAGATGAGAACACATGCAACGAGCAACATGATGCCGGAACGGATATCCATGTTGGCAAAGCCGGATGTTTCCCACAATGTTTTTAATGCTTCAATAAACACTTTGGTTAACCTCCGTACTTAAGAAATAGAAATCATTGCATCGCCGGTGTTAACAGTTGAACCCTTGGCTGTGAGGACCTGGGCAACAGTACCGGACTTGGGAGCGCAGATCTCGTTCTCCATCTTCATTGCCTCGAGGATGATAACGACATCGCCTTCCTTGACCTGGTCACCGACATTGACCTTGACATTGAGGATCGTGCCGGGCATAGGTGCGTTAACGGGAGTTGCATTTGCTACAACTGCTGCAGGTGCGGCTGCTGCGGGAGCGGGTGCAGCGGCAGGAGCAGCTGCGGGTGCAGCTGCGGGTGCAGCTGCGGGTGCAGGTGCTGCCTGAACTGCAGTAGTCTTGATGAGATTGGCCTTGCCCTTCTCAACTTCGACTTCATAAACTTTATCGTTGATTGTAACGTTATAGATCATTTGAACACTCTCCTTTATTTATTCTCAATAAGAGTAATGGATTTGAATACAAGTTCTGACAGAGGAATACCGGTGTTATCGCTGACGATAGCCATGATCATGGCAGCGGTCTTCTCGTCGCATCCCTTGAGCTTAAGGGATCCGGATGAGAATTCCTCCTCAGGTGCAGAGGAAGCGGGAGCAGCAGGAGTCGTTGTTGCAGCAGCTGCGGCGGGAGCTTCCGTAGAAGTATCCTTCTTGTGATCAAATGCATTCAGTATGGCCGAGAAGATCTTGATGCATACAAAGATGATGAGAAGAGCACAGAATACGACTGCTATGGTGAACAGAGCGTAGAGCAATGCGTCTCCAATGGGGGCTACCTGATCAGCCGGCTTAACGGATCCTTCTGCTGCGAAAGCAATTATAGAACCTAAAGTCATCTGGATCAGTCCTCCTTCTTCTCGATCGTGTAGTTAACTGTATTGGATTCCTTCTCCTCACGTGCTGCGAAGAACTTCTCAGCTACCTGAGGGAAAGCGATATAGGAGAGAACGTCCTCGTCAGACCTTGCTGTCTTGCCGAGTTCCTTCTTTGTCTTTTCAAAGAGGGGCTCGAGGGAATCAGCATAGCGGCCCTTAACGAGTTCATCTTCCTTCCAGCACTTCTTGATGAGTTCCTGGTTGATCTCTCCGGGAGCTCTGCCGTACTCACCGCGGAGGTAAGCCTTGATCTCCTTGGAGATGTTCTTATATCTCTCGCCGAGGAGGACGTTGGATACTGCCTGGTTGCCGACCATCTGTGACAGAGGGGTAACGAGAGGGGGATAACCCATATCCTTACGTACAGAAGGGATCTCTGCGAGTGCCTCGTCGAACTTGTCGAGAGCGTTCATGTCCTTGAGGTTGGCGATCATGTTTGAGAGCATTCCGCCGGGAACCTGATACTTGAGGATGTCAGCCTTGATGCCCATTACTGTGGGATTGAGCGTACCGTTGTCGAGGAACTTCTTCCTTACGGGTACGAAGAAATCAGCGATCTCCTTGAGGCTGTCCATATCAAGACCTGACTCATAGCCAAACTGGCTA
>JAFWFV010000039.1 GCA_017515465.1 Clostridiales bacterium | reverse complement strand
ATTGTATGACGGGCATGTCCCGAACCTCGGGTGGAAGTCCCGAGGGGCGTAGTTGCCGACGAACCTTAAAGCAATTTGCAAGGTTTGTATCGTGAGGTACAGGCGAGAAGAAGCAATAGCGAAACCGTGGCTCGACGGACAGAAACCTGATATTAAGGCGTATTGAGCGGATGAGATGGCAATAGGCATCAAAGTCCAAAAGGCAACCGTAACCTCAATGCGTAAATCAGGCGAGTAAATGGGGAAAGGTTCGGGGCTTATCCCGTGAGGTCTCACAGGCGGAGCACGATCCGTAGTAATAACGAACTGTGAGAAGTCAGCAGAAGCCATAGTACCGAGTAATCGGGAAGGGCGGAACAATTTAACCGTGCGAAGCAAATGTATGTCCTGAGGACATGCCTGACAGTGGCAGGATGAAACGTATATGAAATCCGAACACACAACATAAGGCTGAGTCCGAGGGAGCGGAAAGGAGAAGAGCACACAAGGCAATGTCGGAACTGCTCGATAAAATCTTACATAAGGACAATATGAACGAAGCCTATAAAAAGGTCTGTGCCAATAAGGGTGCAGGCGGAGTTGACGGCGTCAGTACAGAGGAACTTGGTGAATATATCAAGACTAATTGGCCTACGATAAAAGAGCAGATACTACGGAGGGAATACAAGCCTCAACCCGTTAGACGAGTAGAGATACCCAAACCTAATGGCGGAAAGAGAAAACTTGGAATCCCTACAGCAATGGACAGAGTAATCCAGCAGGCAATAGTACAAGTGATAGGACCGATATGCGACCCGCATTTCTCGGAGTTCAGTTATGGCTTTCGTCCGAACAGAAGTTGTGAGATGGCAATAAGAAAAGTCCTTGAATACTTAAATGAGGACTACACGTGGATTGTGGATATAGACTTGGAGAAATTCTTTGACAACGTACCACAAGACAGACTATTGAGCTACGTTCACATACTGATTAACGACGGAGACACGGAATCTCTGATACGCAAATATCTCAAGGTAGGTGTAATGACCCCGGAAGGATACGAGCATACAGAAATGGGAACGCCGCAGGGTGGCAATCTCTCACCATTACTTAGCAACATAATGCTGAATGAATTGGACAAAGAACTTGAAAACAGAGGACTGCACTTCGCAAGATATGCTGACGACTGCATAATTGCAGTAAAGAGCGAAGCAAGTGCAAAGCGTGTGATGAATTCCATCACGTCTTGGATAGAAAGAAAACTCGGTCTCAAGGTTAATGCGGAGAAGACTAAGATAGTCAGACCGACAAAAGTAAAATACCTTGGATTTGGATTCTACAAAGACACCAAAACACTTGAATGGAAGTGCAAACCGCATCAGGACTCGGTTGCTAAGTTCAAACGCAGACTCAAAGCCTTGACGCAAAGAAAGAACTCAATGAGATTGGGAATTAGGATTAAAAAGATTAACCAAGTAACAAGAGGCTGGATAAATTACTTTGCGTTAGGAAGCATGAAGATGGCAATATCTGACATTGACGCACATTTAAGGACAAGGCTTAGAACCATTATTTGGAAACAATGGAAGGTGCCGAGCAAGAGACAATGGGGACTTCAAAAACTCGGAGTCTCCAAAGACTTAGCGAGACTGACATCGTATTGTGGAGACAGATACCAATGGGTCGTGACCAAGACTTGCGTAAAGCGGGCGATCTCAAAAGAGGTGCTTGGCAGGGCAGGTCTTATCAGTTGCCTTGATTACTACAATGAGCGTCACGCTTTGAAGTTAAATTGAACCGCCGTATGCCGAACGGCACGTACGGTGGTGTGAGAGGGGGATTAAATTCCCCCTACTCGATTTCCCGGATAATTCTCTATAAACGTTGATTTTGATGACCTGATAGAGAAGCGCTATAGAGAATCTGGGGCATTATTCTCTACGAGGGTTCAGATTATGGTCTCTGTAGAGAACTAATATAGAGAATTTTGGGCATAATTCTCTGTAAAGGCGCAGATTAGGGGCTCTATAGAGAACCACTATAGAGAATTATCCCGGATGATTTGATATAATAAGTAACGGTCGACAGACATGCCTCCATAGTTTAATGGATAGAACGACAGTTTCCGGTACTGTTGGTGCGGGTTCGATTCCTGCTGGGGGTGCCAAATGCTCATAATGCCTTTCTGTATTTCAGTCCTCGATGCGCATATATCAGTATCTGCAGACCGATAGATCCGTTTAGCGCATCTCGTCAAAAGAAATACAGAAAGACATTATTCGCAAACAAAGACAGCTTCACGTGCCTCGTCAAAAGGCTTACGGAGAGACATTATTCGCATATAGGTTGCAGTCTAGGGGGATAGATAATGAAGAAGTTACTTGCACTGGTCATCGCAAGTTCTATAGTCTTCGGGCTTACTGCCTGCGCAGCACAAACTGAAGAAACAACGGAAGAGGCCTCTTCCGCAACAGAGGTATCCGGTGAAGACGAGACTGCAGTATCTGATGAGGAGACATATGATTATCCCGTTCTGGAATTGAGCGGAGATGCGAGTGATACTTATAACATTGATGAGAGGTCCTATTACGAGGGCGACCGTTTCGTTCTATACTTTGATGAGGGTGCGGTAGTACACGGGAATGTTGCTGATGAGATATCCCGTATCATGGACATGAATGAGGAGCTCTTCGGGATGTCTTATGACGTGAACGACTACGTTCATGAAAGCGACTGGAGAGAGTACTATCTCGGAGGGGATTTCCAGGGTATAAACAGCGATATGTCAAAGCTGAACATAATCATCACGCCTGATCCCAATAACGGCAACGTCGAGTGGTCAAACGGAAATGTCATGATGATCTACGATGAGGATCTTGAGAGGGGACATGGTTCCTACGATACCCTGTATCACGAACTGGCGCACATGCTCAGATTGAGACAGAGCAATTATCTGGGCTCGATCATTGAGGAGGGGGTAGCGCTCTATGCTCAGACCAACCTGTCCAGAAAGGATTCTTACCCTGACTGGAGCATCATACAGTATGTTGATTACGGAGGATATTCATCCACGTATGATCAGTCTGCAATAACAAATGATCCTGAAACTGAGTTCAAATTGACCATGTCGGAAGACAGCGGTGCAGAGCAGAAACAGTATCAGTACGGCATCAGGTTCGTAACATTCCTGATCGAGACATATGGCATAGATGTGATCGAAGAGATGGGACAGATCTCTCTTGATTACGATTATGAGGAGCACGATGCTGAAACCATCTGCCGGATCATCAAGGAAGCTACGTCAGATGATGTATTCATCAGGTTTGCTGAATGGCTGGACAGCGGATGGAACGACTTCGGCAGAGATTATGTTGAATATATGAATCAGTTCGGACTGGCGTGAGGCATATCATGGATTCAATATTGATCAAGGATACGACCAGGGAAGAGCGTGAGAGGATAGTCGCCGAGTCGATCGGCAACATCAGCGGCTCATGCGATGGATGCATGGCAGGACTTGCTGACATGTATCAGGATTACATAGACGGCAAAAAAGAGATCCGTGACATCAACATGGAATTCAGGGCACACTATGAGTCGGGGATAGACGGCCCGGAAAAGACAGACTGCGGTTATAAGTGACCGGACAGATCTGTTCAATTTCCGTTTGTCGAAGTCCTGTAGTTTTCAGCAGCTGCATAGTACCTGTATAGAGCAGTTACGCACAGCTTATGTTCTGCCGTGTATGACGTTCCCGTAGAGTTCAGAACGGAATTGGCATATGACAGTGCATATACTGCCGTATCTGTTACCTTCTGACCGTCTACATAGAATTCCACATTGTGCCTGTCATCGAGGTGGTCTGCGGATATGTTCCTGATCTTGACGCGGTAATAACCGTTGACCGCTTCGACATCGGCATCTGCACCGTCTACCTTTGCGGTGACCGTTCCATCAAGATAGGTGGCCAGATAGACAGCGATCATTGTCTCACTCTTGAGGAAGAGGGAGTAGAAGATGTAATTGTGATCTGTCAGATAATCTGTGCTGATCGCATATTGACTGCAGGCCTCGGCGGCCTCAACTACATGGGCATAAGTTATGGGATCTACGACAGGCATGGTCTTGTAATCCACTCCATACTCCCATCCGTTTTGTTCGGCCAGTACTGGCTGGCAATAATGGCCCAGGTTGCCGATGGCAACAACCAGATCGTATTCTTCCGGAGTAACCGATCCGGGGTCATTGAGGATGTAGTCGATATAGTCCTTTACGGAGCAGGTGTCCGTGATGGTCTCCCCGCTTCCGTAGTGGAATTCGGCCGTTATTGTCTCTGCCATCTGTATGGATGAAATATCGCATATGAAACGGTAGTACGGATTACCATCTATCAGGATCTTTTCAGCCTTATCGAACGGAACGTATCTGGTATTTTCATTGACGGTGAATTGCATGTAGCTGTCCTGATATCCGCTGACATCACCCGGCAGGTATATGTAGAATGACATGCCGATCTGACCGCTCAGTACAACGGTGTTGTATACGAACTCAGGCTCGGTGATCTCGTCCCATACTGCAGTAATGACGGTATTGACAGTGATGGTGACAGGGAGACCTTCGTCAGCATCGTAAGGTGAGCCGTCTTCAGGCTGAACGAGCCAGTGGCTGAAACTCTTTCCGTATGGAGCAGTATAGCTGCATTCAGGGAGAGTGATCTCGGAATCAGGTGTGACCAGCCTCGGCGGAATGTATCCTTTTGCTTCGGAATCTCCTTTGTCGAAGGTTACATTTGCATAGAGGCAGGCTTCTCCGTCATCGGTGATCCCGACTACAAATCTGCTGTCTCCGGATACGAAGTTGCTTGATGATCCGTTGCCTTTAAGTCCCGATGTAAATATGCCGGGAGTTGTCATGGTGACGGTTATCTTGGCATAAGGGTCGAGGGCTCTGGTTACGTTCAATACCGTGCTTCCTTCAAGGTGCACCGGGTTATTGATGGTAAGCATTCCGGATATATTGATCGTGCTTCCGTCTGAAGCGTAGATGCCGGCACCGTCACCTGAGCAGCTGTTTCCGGTAAGGGTCATGGAGGACATTGTAAGCGCTGCACCGGGATTCAGCACGATGGCTCCGCCGTTCCCTGAATTTGCGGCACCTCTGATGGTTCCGTTTGTCAGGGTGAGTTCATCTGAAACAGTTATGGCATTACCATATTCTGCGTTTTCGGTAAGCTGTCTGTTTATCGTATGACCAGCAAGATCGATCGTCAGAGGAGCTGTTCTGGATGATGGAACAGTCAGATTGACATCCTCTGCTTTTGCGTTCAGATCCCCTGTGAGAGCCAGCTCTGTATTATCGTTGTTTCCTATGCTCTCATTGAAGATATCCCACTTGCTGCGCCACTGGGCTGTTACCGTATAGTCACACTGGACCGTATTGAGTGTATCGCCGGGCTGCATTGTATATGGAGGTTCCACTGAACCTTCTGCTGCAACATGATATCCGATGAAATCGTAACCGTTCCTGGTGTAACGGTTTTCGATGAGGTCATGATCCTTGCTTTTTTCAACAAGACATACCCAGTCAACAGGTTCTATGGGATCTATGTCATCCGCTCCGGGTGTGTACAGGATAGCAAAATAAGTATCCCACTTCAGATTGAAATTGCGGTCTCTATCGATCTCAACTGTATTAGGCACGCCGCGGCCGCTTTCATCGGTCCATCCGGCCGGAGTCGAATGAGGATGAGCTTCTGCGAATTCGGGGGGAACCTGCAGATTGTAGGTGACGGTTTCGTCCTTGAGATGGGGCAGGAGTTCTGTCTTTGTGATGGAAGGTATCTCATCTGTCAGTGTGACAACATAGGGTTCGACATCCTTATGATCCTCGTAGACTTTGCCCCATTCATCTTCTGTGGTTGCAGTATATGTTGTAACCCTGGTCTGTACATCCGTAGTTATCACGGGGGTGCATTCATGATGAAGCGTCTGGCCGCATATTACACAGACCAATGCAGCATTTGCTGTATTGTAATCCTCACTCCAATCCCATTCTGCATCTCGTGCCGGATGTTCACATGGATCATGCTGGTCGTGGTCGCCTGATGCATCTTTCTTTCTTCCGTGATCCAGGATGAAGTAATAGACTACACCCGCGATGACAATGACACCTACGCAGACGGCAATGAACTTTATGAGCAATGTTTTGCTCATAGTTAATCCTATGAGAGCGGAGGACAGCATACTGCCGAGGGAGAACATTCCGCCGATCTCACCTGCGCCTGCTGCAGGATCGAGCCTCACGTTATTGAATTCACCATTGGCATCACCGGTCGTATTGTTTACTATCTGGGGATTTCCCTCAACATGGGCAGTACCGCCTCTCTCGATGAATACGCCGCCTCCGTCTTCACCGGCAACGTTGTTCTCGATTATGACGGCGGCATCTTCATCTCCGCCTTCATTTTTGCCGTTCCTGAGCACATATTTCTCGCTTGTCATGTTGAAGCTGCAGCCGTCAGATACGTATACGCCGCCGCCGAGCTTGGATGCATAATTGTAGGTAATGGAACCTCTGTGCATCGTTGCTCTTCCGGGAGTGCTTCCTTCAACATCAGGATCTGCCGGTGCCAGGAAGATTCCTGCGCCGTTCAGGGCTTTGTTCCTGTACAGGGATACTTCTGACATGGTCAGATCACCTGCTACATAGACAGCTCCGCCGTTGCCTGTGTTATTGCCTCCAGTGACAGTACCGTTCTTGAGAACGAGATCACCGTCGACCTTGATAACGAATCCGTCAGTCTGGATATTAGGCAGATGACGGGTTATGGTGTATCCGTTCATGTCGATGACTGCACTGACAGACTCCGGGATGTAGAGATATGAATCCCCGAGTACGGAAGTCATATCGCTGTAGAGCTTGATCTCGACCCTGCTGCCCTGATCAGCTGTGGCCAGGGCTTCCTGAACCTCATGCCATATAGTATTCCATACTGCTTCGTATGTCATATCGCAGCTGATGGTTATGGTCTCATCAAGACCGTAGACGGTATTTCCGTTCTTCCATCCTGCCAGTCTTGAATAATCGGGGGTCTCAATATCAGGATCAACTGATGAGAATCTGAATACGGCATCAAGCGCATATTCATCAGCACCAGTCCTCCTCCTGGGAACCCTGATCTCGTCACCTGTTGACAGTGTGATCTTCCATGTGGGAACGTTATCCAGAACTGCGGAATATGTCTCATCACCCAAAGTGCCCGTTGCGGTGATCCTGGCAGTTCCGTCAGCGTTTATTTCCCTGATCATCTCAGTTGAATCGATCATGATCTCCGCGCCGCATTCGCTGCATACCAGACAGATCCGGGCGCTTTCATAATCGTCGCTCCATTCCGTCTTGGCAGGATCGGCTTCATAGGTGTGATCATCGATGAATTCGACGGTGAATCCCTGATCGGGATGATCTCCGTATTCCAGTCCGGATGAATGGTAGCAGAGTATCTTTACACTGCCGCAGCCGGTAAAGGAACCGTTTACTGCGATCGTACCGGCAGATGTGAGCCTGAGTTCGAGTTCATTGATATTGCTGAACGCTGCTGCATTTACAGTGGTGATGTTGCCGTTATCGGTCATGACTATCCTGCCGCCCGTATCACCCTCACGGAAGAAAGACTGTTCGGGAGAACCGAGGGTATTAAGTACGTTTGACGCTACGGAATAGGATCCGGGTATTTCGATATGAGTCTCGGAGGAAGGGTCTATGGGCAGGGTATAGCCTGTTATCTGACTTCCTGATACCTCTATGTAGGATAACCTCAGATCGGTGATCAGATCGCCGGGAATGCCGTCGTTATCTTCGAAGAAGCATACTTTGTTTCCGAACTCGATCCTGAAGTGTGCGGCCGTTCCGGGAATGTATACTCCATTCTCGATAACGGGTTCTGTCTTTTCAACAAATACAGGAACGCCGATATCTTTTCTGTCTGTTATTTCCTCTCCGTTGAGAGTAACCGTTGCAGAGACATATGCACATCCCTTGTCAGGGTCGAAAGAAGGGTCTGATATCTCATCCGTTGATGCGGAATCGATGAGGCCGCCGCATACTTCACAATAGACTGATGCTGATGCTCCGGAGAGGTTATCTTCCCATTCCCAGACAGGTTCGCCTGCGGTGTGGGAATCTGTACCGCCGACGTAGACCTCACCGTCTTCATCTCCCAGGAAGAGACAGTGTTCCGGCATGTCGGAAGTAAATACGCTGTAGATATCCACAGTATCCTTGACGGCATTAAATCCTTCCGTTACTGCAACGGAATAGTTATCGAGCGAGGATAATCCCAGATCTGCACTATTGCTGAGATCTCCGCCGATCGTGAGCTTGCTGCCTGAGGCATTGATAAAGATGTTTGACGGTTCATCGTCTCTGTCTGTATTGCCGGTTACTATGGCATTGCCGGAAACGGTATATGTGCCTGCGAAAGACACGCCGCCGCCCTGCGCTGCCTTGTTCCCGGTGATAGATCCGCCATTCTGGGTAAAGAAGGCAACATTATCCACATAAACGCCGCCTCCATTTTCAGAAGCATTGTTTCCGGAGATGGTTCCTCCGTTCATGGTGAGATCTGCAGTCATTCCCACATAGATGCCGCCGCCGTTACCAGTGTTGCTGCCGCCGGTGATCGTGCCGCCTCCGGCGCTGTCTGTTATTGTCATCTCACCCGATGAGATCTTCATTACATAACCGTTTGCCGATGCCTGCTGCAGGCCTCTGTCTATCGTAAATCCGTTCAGGTCGAGTGTGACAGGGTGGCTGAATGAGGGGGCATAATCGAGATATGTATCGCCTGCTCCTGCAGTTATGTCCTGTGTAAGGCGGATCACATACTCAACATCAGCACCATGATACTCGGGCAGACCACCATTATCCATTGCAGCTTGAAGTTCCGCCCAACCGGTGATCCTGTCATTTACCAGTCTGATCTCGTCTGATCCGTCCCAGCTGATATCATATGACCTGTCGCTTATCAATGCAGATGACCAGTCATTTTCCGCGCCGCTTACAAAAACGACGGGAACGCCGTATCCCGGCTCTGTCTCCGTAGAGATGCCGATGCGGGAATGAGCATTCGGTGTTCCTGATACCGATATCTTCTGGCCGGGTTCCAGATGTATGTTGTCCATATATGAGGTGTCGTAGATATGGTTGTTCCTGGTAACGTCGAGCGTTCCGTAGTCTCCTGACAGGACGATACTTCCTGAACTGCTGTCAGCACATATACCTGCACCGGTTGAACCGGATTCATTCAGCTGGATGCTGCCCTTTCTGAGTATCAGCGAACCATTTGAGACATAGATGCCTCCTCCTGAGAATTCGGATCTGTTGCCCGTTATGTTGGTTCCGTCCAGGATAACAGATTCACCGTCACAGTAAACAGCACCGCCATAGTGACCTGACTCATTACCAACGAGAGCGCCTCCTTCGAGGACGAGTGAACCCGAATTTCCTACATATATACATCCGCCCGATCCGGTATTCTTTCCGCCACGGATGTTTCCTCCCTCACCCTTGACCGTCAGACGTCCGCTATAGACGCTGATAACGTATCCGTCCGGTTCGGGTCTGCCGAGATTTCTGTTGATCTCATATCCTGCAAGATCTATGGTTATTTCCTTGCCTGAGACATGGAGTGCTGAGGTATCATAATATTCCGGTTCTATATTGCCGGTCAGGACTATCGTATCACCCGTATCAGCCTTATCGATCGCCTCCTGCAGTCCGGCCCAGGTATCGGCCTCAGCCGTATTACCATCCGCATGAAGTATCCTGGGAGCCAGATCGGAAAAGCCGGGCAGTCCAGGCAGGTCTATGCATCCGAAGACCATGGAAGCAGACAGTACCATGGCAACAAAGCATTTGAAAGATCTATTATTCATAAACAGCCTCCTGTCACAAATCCTGGAAATCATTTATCTTTTATTATTATTATCAGATAAACGTAACCGCAAGAGCCTGACGGCAAAAATTACTGTTTTGTAAAGGAATATTCACAAACGATACACATAAGTTTTCCTCACGTTATTTGCAAGTCGGGGGTAAATTCCCTATACTCCTAGATATACGAATGAAAAAGGGGGAATCCTTATGTCAGCAAAAAAGATGATAAGCACAGCATTGATCACGGGTCTTGCTCTTTCCATATTTGCCGGTTGTTCCGCACCCAAGGCAGAGGAGACAGGTGAAAAAGATCCTGATCTGCATGCACAGATCCAGGTTGTTACTGATTCACCTGAATGGGTAAAGCAGATGCCGCAGGCTCAGGATGAGTCCGTGAAGCAGCTCTTTGTTGTAGCGGCAATGGGCATGGATACTACGACTGCGACCATATCGATGCATGAGAGAGATGAGAACGGCAACTGGAAACAGATCCTCTCCACACCGGGTTTTGTCGGCAAGAACGGCCTTTGCCTGGATGAGGACCATGCCGAAGGATGCGGCCAGACCCCCATCGGTGTCTATCACTTTAACCGTGCGTTCGGAATTGCTGATGACCCCGGATGCAGCATCCCTTATGTCAAGGCAACTGACGATACTTACTGGTCAGGTGATATGAATGACGGAATGCACTACAACGAGATGGTGGATATAAAGGATGTTCCGGATCTCGATAAGGATAACAGTGAGCACATCGTCGATTACGAATACGAGTATCAGTATTGTCTCAACATCAGTTTCAATGAAGAATGTGCTGCCGGACGCGGATCTGCGATATTCCTTCACTGCTTTGGACCGTTAAAGCCTTATACCGGCGGATGCGTTGCAGTTCCTGAATACATCATGGTACAGATCATGCAGAAAGTGGATCCCGACTGCGTAGTAGTGATCGATACATTTGATAACCTCGATGCGAGCTTCTGATCAGGTCTGTTTGTATATGATTGAGAGGGTTCAGGCAGATCCGGCAGGGATCGTTCAGGCAACAGATCAAATACGTGAATATCTGATATCCAACAGGATCAAGGGCAGGGAGCTCACCAGATCAGTCCTGGTAGTCGAAGAGGCCCTGGGCAGTCTTGCATGCCATGTTTCAGGTGATGATCCCGTAATCGTGGTCAGGACCGGCAGGTTTCTGGGCAACATAACCATAGAACTGTCAGCTCCGGGATCTGAATATGCCCTGGAAGACAACATGGCATCGGCTTCCGTGGAGATGAACGATGAGGTCGGTATCGAAGAACAGGATCAGATCAGGAACATCATCCTGAGATCCCTTACCGATGATCTGAAATACGTACACAGGAATGGCGTCAACAGCATCAGGATGACTGTTGTCAGATCCAGGCAGATGCTGTTCTACATGACACTCATAGCATTCATATCAGCTGTGGCATTGGGACTCTTGCTGAAAGCATTCGGTACTGATACCTTCAATACAGGACTGGATCAGTATCTGCTGGAACCGGTCAAGACGATGTTCATGAATGCTCTCAAGATGATAGTGGCACCTGTGGTATTCTTCTCCATCGTATCTGCAGTGGGCCGCTTTACCAATCTGTCTGAACTGGGAAAGATCGGAGGCAAGGTATTCAGTCTCTATGCACTTACCACCGTTCTGGCGATAGGTGTTGGTTTCGGCATGTTCTACCTGATCCAGCCCGGACAGCCCGGGTCTTTCAGTGTTGAGATGACTGAGGAGGCAGAGGCCATCACCTCCGTTTCACGTGATGGGGTCAACCTCATCGACATGATAGTCGGCATCGTCCCTCAAAGCATCGTGGAACCGTTCCTGACCAATAACATGATGCAGCTGATATTCATGGCGCTTTTGACCGGCATCGCAACAGGCCTCATCGGCAAGTATTCAGCAACGCTGAGGGATATATTCGAGGCGTTATGTGAGCTGTTCCTCAAGATAACCACAATGGTGATCAAACTGATGCCCATCGTGGTGTTCTGTTCCATGCTTTCCCTGACACTGAACACAGGCGTAAAGACACTCTGGTCCATTGCGGGGATATTCGGTACGTTCGTTGCGGGGCTTGGCGTCATGATGCTGATCTACTCGGTAATGATGATCCTGATAGGCAGGCTCAATCCGCTTCCCTTCTTCAGGAAATATGCTCCTACGATGATGCAGGTGTTTACCTTAAGTTCCAGCAATGCATCGATCCCGGTAAACATGGAGGTGTGCGAGAACAAACTGGGGATATCATCCAAAGTGTTTGGTCTTTCCATCCCCCTGGGAGCCACTCTCAACATGGATGGCGGATGTATCCAGATGGGAATATTCGTCCTCGGTCTGGCTAAACTGTATGGCGTGGATGTTCCCGTGAGTTCTCTCATAACACTGGCTTTTACCATATTCGTAATGTCGGTCGGAACGCCGGGGATACCGTGCTCCAGTCTCATCAGCCTGGCAGCGCTGATCGCTCAGGTTGGGATCCCTGCGGATTCAATAGTCCTTGTCATGGGCATCGCCCCCATAGTTTCCATGTTCCTTACAATGAGTAATTGTCTGGGTGATGTTGCGGTCACAGCGATAGTTGCCGGGATTACAGGGAACATGGATCATGAAGTCTACAAAGACCCTTCGAGATAAAGGGCATTCGTCAGTTTAGTCATCAGCGGATGACTCCAGATAGTATTTCTCGAATACGGGTCTGGAGGAGATGTAATACTGCTGAAGCTGAGGATCAAAGTGCTTTCCAAAGCTTTCCATCATTATGGAATCGGCCTTTTCAAAGCTCATCTTGTCTTTATAAACTCTTTTGCTTACGAGAGCATCATATACATCGGCTATCGCCATGATGCGGGCCTCGATGGGTATCTGATCCCCCTTGAGTCCGTCGGGATATCCCGATCCGTCCATTCTCTCATGATGGTAATGCGCGACGTTTTCGGCAATTACCGCAAATTCCCGGTCGTCGGTATTCTTGAGGATCTCATGTACTATCTGCCCGCCCTTGGGGGCATGTTCCTTCATGAGTTCGAACTCTTTGGGTGTGAACTTTCCCGGTTTTTTCAGGACGTCATCATCGACTCCGATCTTGCCCAGGTCGTGCATTGGAGCTGCCTTGACCAGGTCCTTGATGAAAGCATCTGTCAGACCCAGCTTGTTGTCCTTTCTGATCTCATCAGTCAGGATCCTCACCAGATCACTGGTCCTTTTGATATGGCCTCCGGTGGAATTGTCACGGCTCTCTACTACGGTTGCCATGCTGATGATCAGGTTATCATGCATCTCCACTATGTGCTGTGTCTTTTCCTCAACCTGCTGTCTGAGCTTGTCATTGAATGTCCTGATCAGAGTGATATATTCCTGGTTCTTTGTATCGTCTGTAATGAGCAGCTGAAATCCGCACTTGCGGTGGAGGCTGTAGAGATGGTTGATATCTATCTTGTAGATGCCGTTATCAGTCCTCTTTACGAAGGAATTCTTCTTGTCATCGTTCTCAAAAGCACGGAGCCGTTTTAAGATCTCTTCAAACAGGATGCTGTTTTCGGGGACGGACCTGTCCACCTGAAGATCAGACAGTTCCGGGAATATCTTTTTGGATAATTCATTGCTTCCCAGATATCTGAGTTTCATGTCAAAGGATATGAAGCCTATCTCGCCTTTGGATTCTATGGAATCAATACCCGAATCTATGACGTTGTACATATAAATGCGCCTGACGACCAGGAGCATGCATACCTGGGCTATGAAATATGTCAGAGGAACGAAATCAATGGGGATAGTTACCACCTTTGCCACAAAGTAGCCTGCAACACTCAGGATCTCATTGATGAAGAGCAGTATCAGTGATCTGTTCGAAATATCTTTCCTGTTTATAAAACTGTAGATGATGGCGCACAGAGGTATAAGTGTATAGACTATCGTCATTACCACGAAGACGGTGTGCATCGGACCATACACCTTGTCCGTGAGATATCCGACGCCGTTTATCTTGTCGAAGGAAACATCCTTGTAGAAGATGCCCAGCCTGCCGGACGTCAGAGCGCTGCAGAATACGATGGTCGACAGCATGAACATTATGAAGAAAAAGACCTTTCCCAGTCTGATCTTACACAGTCCCAGTATGGTGATCATCATGAGCAGCGACAGGTAACATCCGCCCAGGTATATGATGTTGTTCGATAGCAACGCGGCCTCCAGTCCTTCGGAAAGGCACAGGGATACGTATCCTATATCGACGATGGGGATCAGGACGAATATCAGGGAGAGGGTAAGATCGTAGTGGTTATGCCACATGACGAAATAGACGCCGAGCATGGCGGCGGATATGATCAATAGAGCAATGTAATATGCGGTGATCAACTGTCTTTCCCCCTAAAAAGATAACTAATTATAGCACGAATTTGACAAAGGTTATGTCATTACGTAGTATCTTTTTATAACCTATATTCCGGAGGTGACGGACAATGAACCATAAAGAGAGAATGCTGGCAAATCTCCCGTACAAGGCATGGATGGACGGTCTTCCCGACGAGCATCTGGAGAATATGAAGCTCATATATGAATACAATAACCTCCCCCCGCAGGAGAAGGAGAAAAAGGATCAGCTGATCAGACAGATCCTGGGCAAGACAAAAGGATGGATCAACATAGAACAGCCTTTTCACTGCGACTACGGATATAATATCGAAGTTGGAGAGAATTTCTTTGCAAACTATAACCTGGTGATCCTGGATGTTGCCAGAGTGCGCATAGGAGACAACGTTCAGATGGGCCCCAACGTGGCGATATATACTGCAGGACACCCCATACATCCCGATTCACGCAATTCCGGATATGAGTATGGAATAGACATAACTATCGGAGACAACGTCTGGATAGGTGGAAACACCTGCATTATGCCCGGCGTCACCATAGGCAGGAATGCCGTGATCGGAGCCGGAAGCGTCGTTATCAAGGACATACCCGACAATGCTATCGCAGTGGGCAATCCCTGCAGGGTGGTAAGGTTCATTACTGAGGAGGACAGGGACTTCTACTACAAGGACAGGAAGTTCGACGTAGATGATTATAAGTGATGATCCTCACATGATCTCTCTTTTGCACAAATTGACTTGAATGGTGATCATGTATAAAATGATTTAGATGTTTTACTACTTAAGCGGTATGGAACATCGGATCTAAAATAGTTCAGACCTGGCATCAGGAGGAACAGGGAACTATTAGCGCCTGGACCGGAAACGGTTGACGAGGTTGGCAGTTATCGAAAGACTCGGCGGGTTCTGCCACGGCCACGTAGATAGTGAGCGGCCGTCAGAGAGAAGGCAAAAAGCAGAATCAATACTGTAACAGAGATTCTCTCACGCTCCGGAAAATAACGGCAGTATATTGCTGCCGCTGATCTAAAGGAGAAAAAAAATGAGAGTAGTAATTCAGGATAATTATGACAAGATGTGCAAGTGGGCTGCAAATTACATTGCGGCAAAGATCAATGCGCACAAGGAAGACAGGCCTTTTGTCCTCGGACTTCCCACAGGTTCTTCACCCATCGGTGTATATCAGGAACTCGTTAGGATGAACAAGGCAGGAGAGGTTTCATTTGCTAACGTTGTAACCTTCAACATGGATGAATACCTGGGCCTTCCTCATGAGCACGATCAGAGCTACTGGTATTTCATGCACGACAATCTCTTCAACCATCTTGTTGACATGAAGCCTGAGAACATCAATATCCTTAACGGTATGACAGATGATCCCGAGGCAGAGTGCGCCAGATATGAGGCAAAGATCGCTTCATACGGCGGGATCGACCTGTTCATGGGCGGCATCGGCGTAGACGGACACCTGGCATTCAACGAGCCCTTCACATCCCTTTCTTCCAGAACAGGCCTCAGGGACCTCACGACTGACACCAGGATCGTTAACTCCAGATTCTTCGGCGGTGACCCTGAGAAGGTTCCTTCACAGGCTCTGTCCGTTGGTATCGGCACAGTTACTGATTCCAAGGAAGTCCTCGTTCTCATCTCCGGCCATAACAAGGCAAGGGCTCTTGCTGCAGTAGTTGAAGGCGGCGTCAGCCAGAAGTGGACATGCTCCGCTCTTCAGATGCACAACGCAGCCATCATCGCCTGCGATGAGGAAGCCTGCGGTGAGATCACTGTTGATACCTACAAGTATTTCCTCGACATCGAGAAGAAAGAGAGACTGTAAAAAATGTATACGATCAAAGACCTGTATGATCTCGATCATACTTTGGCAAAGGATTACCTTTCAGGCTTCACATATCCCTGGGAAGCCCTGAAGGGCATCAAGGAATTCATCCTCCAGCTGGGTCCCACCCTTGGGGATGATTATGAAGAGGTTCAGGAAAATGTATGGGTCCACAAGACTGCAAAGGTATTTCCTTCCGCATATCTCGGTGCACCCTGCATCATCGGACCTGAGACGGAAGTAAGGCATTGTGCCTTCATCAGAGGATCAGCTCTTGTCGGTGCCAACTGCGTAGTCGGCAATTCCTGCGAGCTCAAGAACGTTATCCTCTTCGATCACGTTCAGACACCTCACTATAACTATGTGGGTGACAGTATCCTGGGATACTACTCACACATGGGTGCCGGATCCATCACTTCAAATGTAAAGTCTGACAAGAAGCTCGTAGTAGTCCACAACGGAACAGAGCAGATCGAGACAGGCATCAAGAAGTTCGGTGCGATGCTCGGCGACTATGTTGAGGTCGGATGCAACAGCGTATGCAATCCCGGCACGGTCATCGGCAGGCACAGCAATATCTATCCCACATCATGCGTCAGGGGAGTTGTTCCCGAGAACAGCATCTACAAGAACAACGGCGTGATCGTGGAGAAGGACGAGAGGTAATAAGGATGGGAAAGTATTTTGGTACAGACGGCTTCAGGGGCGAAGCCAACAAGAATCTTAACTATGAGCATGCGATGAAGATCGGCCGTTTCCTCGGCTGGTACTATGGTGCCAGGATCGACAAGAAGGCAAAGGTCGTCATCGGTAAGGACACCAGAAGGTCATCCTACATGTTCGAGTATGCGCTCTGCACTGGCCTCATGGCATCCGGAGCCGATGCATACATCATGCACGTTACGACGACACCTTCAGTATCCTACATCGCCAGAGTGGATGACTTTGACTGCGGCATCATGATCTCCGCATCTCACAATCCTTTCTACGATAACGGCATCAAGCTCCTGAACAGCCATGGTGAGAAGATGGATGAGGAGACGATCCTTCTCGTTGAGGACTATATCGACGGCAAGATCGAGGTTCCCCTCGCAGAGCGTGAAGCCATCGGACGTACAGTAGACTACGTTTCCGGACGTAACCGCTACATCGGTTATCTTATCTCCATGTCCAAGTACAGCTTCAAGGATGTCAAGGTCGGTCTCGACTGTGCCAACGGTGCATCCTGGTCCATTGCCAAGGCAGTATTTGATGCTCTCGGAGCAAAGACATATGTCATCAATGCAGATCCTGACGGATACAACATCAACACAGACTGCGGCAGTACTCACATCGAGCACCTGCAGAAGTTTGTTGTCGATAACCGCCTCGATATCGGTTTTGCATACGACGGTGATGTAGACAGATGTCTGGCAGTTGATGAAAAGGGCAACGTTGTTACCGGTGACCACACTCTCTACATCTACGGCAAGTACATGAAGGAGAGAGGAAAGCTCATCAACAACAAGGTAGTAACGACTGTCATGTCCAACTTCGGCCTTTACAAGGCCCTCGATGCCATCGGCATTGAGTATGAGAAGACCAAGGTAGGTGACAAGTACGTATATGAGAACATGGTAAAGACCGGCAACCGTATCGGCGGTGAGCAGTCAGGCCACATCATCTTCTCCAAGTACGCAACAACAGGTGACGGCATCCTCACATCCCTCAAGCTCATGGAGGTAATGCTCGCCAAGGAGAAGCCCATGAGCGAGCTGGCAGCTCCCGTTGTATTCTATCCTCAGGTTCTCAAGAACGTACGCGTAAAGAGCAAGCCTGATGCCCAGAACGATCCTGACGTACAGAAGGCTGTATCAGACGTTGCTGCAGCACTTGGAACAGACGGACGCATCCTCGTAAGAGAGAGCGGCACAGAGCCTGTTATCCGTGTCATGGTCGAAGCAGGAACACATGAGACCTGCGAGAAGTATGTCGATCAGGTTATCGATGTGATCAAGGCAAAGGGCCACCTCTCAGAGTAATAGCACTTAGTGTATCTGGATCAGCCGTGCATCCTCCCGGATGTGCGGCTGTTTTTATTTGTATCGATCGGTGTGATAGAATACGTTCATGAACAGAAACAGTACGATCGCATTTATATTCTGCGCAATACTGGTCATAACGGGAGTTATCCTCTTTGTTGCAGGCAGGGACATGAAGGTCTTAAAGGATGCCTTTTCCGGCAATGTCACCACGACCACGCTGGAATACCAGGGTGATGTTCTCAGGAATGATACGGACAGTATCGGATTCCAGAGGGCAGTTACCGATGAGGAACTGGCTGAGCTCGTTTCCAGGTATTCGTTTGATGAGACATTCTACCCGTATTTCGGGATGCTTACTGCTGAACAGAAGAAGGCATACTATCTGGTATATGATTGTGCCCTGAATGCTGGTAAGAGCATACTGCTGGGGGATGTGGTCGATCTGGACAAGCAAGATGCCATGACAGTTGTCTCCGCAGTATATAACGATCATCCTGAACTGTTCTGGATGGAGTCGGGGGTTACCTACTCGTATCACAGCCATAATGACAGTGTTTCATCGCTCATCCTTAAATATAACAACCTGGTATATGATCTGGATAATGCCAGGGAGGCATTCGAATCCCAGGCAGATTCTATCCTGAATGAGGCTGAGACCAAGGGGGATGCGCTTCACAAGGAAGCTTTCATCCATGATAGGATCTGTGAACTGTGTACCTATGACGTAAATGCGACCAATCACCAGTCGGCATACAGTTGTCTGATAGAGGGCAGGTCCGTATGCAGCGGCTATGCCAGATCATTCCAGTACCTGATGCAGAGGATGGGAGTTCCCGCCTATTACGTGATCGGGACTGACGCAAAGAACATGTCACATGCATGGGTCATCGTCAGATTCGGATCTGACTTCTACAATGTTGACGTTACGTGGGATGATGACATGAGCGACCAGCTGAACATGGATGTTCATGCATTCTTTAACGTTTCGGATGAAGCGATGAGCTCAACACACGTCAGGACGGAGAACTCGGTCAATCTTCCCGCATGCAGAGATGACAGCCTTTCCTACGACAAAGTCATCGGAGATACGGTAACAATAGATCAGCTGAGCTTCAGATGAAAAGAGGGACCTTAATGGTCCCTCTGATGTTATTTATTCCTGATTGGGATAACCAAGGAGCTGTCTCTTCTTGACCTCGAATTCATCCTGGGTCATGGCACCTATGGCAACAAGTTTCTTGTACTTTTCGATCTCGATCTCGGGAGTCGTGACCACGCGGCTCTTGTAGGGCTTCCAGTCATCGAGATGAGCCAGTGATTCGGCTGTCATGGGCTTGGGTGCTCCATCAGGGATCTCATCCTCGATCTTACCCATCCTGACAGTAGGCTCGATGATCGGTCCTGCAGCGATGGCGGGACCTTCATACTGAGGCTGTGACAGACCGCCCTGCTCATTCTCTGCACCCTTGAGAGGTACGAAAGCGGGTTTTGCGGATTCATTGGGTTTTGCAAACGGAGACCTCTCAGCAGCAGGCGGCTGGAAAGGTGTGAATTCCGCATCTGCCAGACCGGGTCTGCCGGAATTTGCAGCAGGAGTCTCAGAGGGCTGAGCAGGCTTGCTAAAAGGAGACTTGCCGGAAGCGGGAGTCTTTCTGAAAGGACTGTTGGGCTTTAATCCTGCATTGGGATCAACAGGTTCTGCCTTTTCTGCAGGTGCGGCATTTGACGGAGCACCGGAAGATGCACCAGCAGCCATCATGCGTCTCCTCTCAGAAGGAGAGGGTTCCGGAGCGGGCTTATTTGCCCTCTTGATCTTATCCTCGAGGACACACATGAGGTTGTACATGAATTCTGTGTTCTGGGTGGAGAGATCCCATGTAAATACCTTGAAGGACCCGTCATGAAGGTCGAAACGGACTACACCGTCCTGTCCCTCCTCGGCATCCCTGTATGCAACAGATTCGCAGTTCTCAAAATAAACGGCAGTCTCATCTATTGAAGCCATGTGATCGTAGATCTTCAGATGGCTGGAATTCTTGCCTACGACATCGTAATAGCAGCCGTCCACGCCGCAGTCAAAACGGGGCTGGTCAACCTTGTAACCGCCGTCATCAGTGGGCGTTGCCTTGAGATAGTATGGGCCGAGGAATATGTATTTACCAGAAAAATCTACAGCTCTGACATAGGCAGTTACGCTGTAGAATCCTTTCTTCTCCTCAATGCTGACAGGCTGTGTCTGATTGATGAGAATACCGGACGTTCTGGTAACATTGGGAATGTTCTTCCTCAGTACCATAAGTGATTCGTAGATTATCGTCTCTCTTGCGGCTGATGTTAATGAATTAATATCCATGATCAGACCTCCTGTGACTTGATAGGCACGGAGAAGAATCTATTCTAAACCCCACCACCGTACAGTATAACACAGATATTTAATACATAATTAACAGATTTCGATATCCGATTATAGAAAGAATAACAACTATATCAGAAGTTCTTTATGGTTTCCCTGTACTTGTCAAATTCAGCTGTAACTCTCTCGGAGGGCTTGCCTGTAATGAGGCTTACCACGATGATGAAGAAGCATGCAACTACAAATGCGGGAGCGAGCTCATAGATCTTGGCAAGGTATTCGGACTGGGGACCGATGACGTATTCCCAGATGAATACCATGGAGCCGCCGGCGATCATGCCTGACAATATGCCCCACTTGTTTGCGTTTCTCCAGAACATGCCGAAGATAAGTGCCGGTGCAAATGATGCACCGAAGCCTGCCCATGCGAATGATACGATGTTGAATACGGATGAATTCGCATCCCATGCGATCACCACGCCGATGACGCCGATGATCAGCAGGGTGATCCTGGCCAGAATGATGTTCTGCTTTTCGGAGAGCCTGATACCGAATGTGTTCTTGAGGATATCCTCTGACATTGATGATGAAGCAGCGAGGAGCTGTGAATCTGCCGTGGACATCGTGGATGCCAGGATGCCGGCCAGGATCACGCCTGCAAGGATGGTAAAGATGATACCGTTGCTGCTTATTACCTTGGATATGTCAACGATGATGGTCTCTCCGTCAGGCAGCTGATCCAGATTGCCTGCCTTTGTCATGCCGTTTCCTACGATACCGATGAGGATTGCCGCACCCATGGCGATAACTACCCAGACGGATGCGATCCTTCTGGACAGCTTCAGCTTATGAGGATCTTCGATCGCCATGAACCTGAGGAGGATATGGGGCATTCCGAAGTAGCCGAGACCCCAGGACAGTGTGGAGATCGTTGTGAGGACTCCGTATGCAGACGAACCTTCAGCACTGTGTGTGGCAGTGACTGACAGATAACCTTCCAATGATTTTGCATTGTCCATGACGGCACCGATGCCTCCGGCCTTGATAACGCCGAATGTAAGGACAGCGATAAGGGCGACACTCATGACGATGCTCTGGATGAAGTCGGTAGTGGATGCCGCGAGGAATCCGCCCAGTGTGGTGTAGAGGATGATTACGGCGGCACTGATCATCATGGCAGTATGATATTCAAGACCGAAAAGTGTTCCGAAGAGCTTTCCGCAGGCGGAGAATCCGGACGCTGTGTAGGGGATGAAGAATATGATGATGATCAGAGCTGAGAAGAACTTGATGATGTTCTTGTCATCGCCGAACCTCTTGGATATGAATCCGGGGATGGTGAATTCCCCGATCTGGTTCGAATAGATACGGAGTCTCTTGGCGATGAAGAGCCAGTTGAGATACGTTCCGATGGCCAGACCCAAGGCGGTCCAGAAAGGGTCGCAAAGACCGGTTGCATACGCCAGTCCCGGCAGTCCCATCAGGAGCCAAGAACTCATGTCAGATGCCTCGGCGCTCATTGCCGTTACGAGGGGGCCGAGCTTTCTGCCTCCCAGATAGAAGTCACTGGAATTCTCAGTCTTTGAAAACTTGAAACCTACTACGATCACGACGACCAGATAAGCGATGATCGTCAAAAGGATGATAATGCTGGAAGTACTCATAACAACTCCTGTAGAAAATAAACTGTCTTGGATTATAATATACGGATCGGGGGGACTGCAAATGTTTAATTGTTATAAGATGGTTACAAAGATCACAGCGGCAGCATTGCTGGCCGCTTTTATGGCATCATGTCCTGTCATGGCCGAGGAGAGCATGGAGAGTGCTGATGAGGCTGTATCATCCATCGGAGCCGGATGGAATCTCGGCAACACCCTGGATTCATACGGGACATGGATAAATGCATCAGCCGGTGAATATGCCGCATATGAGACTGCATGGAACAATCCTTTGACGACAAAGGCCATGATCGACAGCGTAAGGGATCAGGGCTTTAACGCCATCAGGATCCCTGTTACCTGGTCCCAGCACATAGACGGCAGCGGACACGTTGATGCCGGCTGGATGAACAGGGTAAAGGAAGTGGTGGATTATGCATACGACGACGGCATGTACGTAATACTCAATGTCCATCACGATACGGGCGAAGGCGGCGGAGACAAGGTCTCCTGGATCTTTGCCGACGGCTCCACATATCAGCAGACGGGCGATAGATATGCAGGACTGTGGACTGAGATCGCAGAAAAATTCAAGGACTACGGTGAGAGACTCCTCTTTGAGGGCTATAACGAGATCATGGACAGGAACAACACCTGGAATGCCCCGTCAGATCCCTCATCCTATCCTGCGGTTGATTCCTACGCACAGCTCTTCGTCGATACCGTGAGGGCGACTGGAGGGAACAACTCCTCGAGGAACCTGATCGTAAATACATACGTTTCATCCGTTGATCAGAATGTCCTGAATAACTTTTCCGTTCCTTCTGATCCGTCTGAGGGTCACCTGATCTGTGAGGTCCATTGCTACCACCCCTGGGGTTTTACGGGAACGAGCCAGTCAGTCAACTGGACTCCGGTGCATAACGATTTCACGGATGCGGACAGATCTGAGATCGACGGCATAATGAACTCTCTCAAGTCATTCTCCGACAGCAAGGGCCTGCCCGTCATCATCGGCGAGTACGGTGCAGAGTTTAAGAACAACGAGGACCAGATCGTTTCATATGCGGGCTATTTTGTCGATGCTGCAGGCAGCAGGGGCATAAAGTGCTTTTACTGGGACAACGGCGATTACAAGACGAGCGGAGAGGGAGGATATGCGATCTTTGACAGGAGCAGCCTCACATGGAAGACAGCCATAGCAGGAGCCATAGTCTCCGCTGCAGCTCCTTATACGGACGAGTCAGGGGATACTGACCAGGTCCCTTCTCCTGCTGAGACTGAGGAAACCACAGCAGTTTCCTCAGAAACATCAGTGACTGAAACAGTAGAGACCGGGACCTCTGCCGAAGTGACAAACCCTCCCGAGGATGTTCCGGAGGATGGTGAGACGGCGGTCAGCCTGGTCCCATTCATCGTCATAGACGTGATCCTGGTGGCAGGTGCAGCCGTATCGGTAGTGGTCTATCTCCGCAAAAAGTCTGCTATTGACAGAAATAGTAAATGAAAATATCTCAATTAAAATATCTTTTTGCAGGCAAGTTGGTATAATAGAGTAACAGTGTTACAAATATCGGTATAACTGTATGCTTCGTTGTAATTTGGTGGAGGTGCATAATGGTTGAGAAATCACAATGGTCCGGATTCAAAGGACGCATGTGGAAACTGGAGATCAACGTCAGGGACTTTATCAACAAGAACTATACCCCTTATGACGGGGATGAGTCTTTCCTGGAACCTGCAACCGAGGCAACGAATGTTCTGTGGGACAAGCTTCAGGCCCTTCAGAGGGAAGAGAGAGCCAGAGGCGGCGTGCTAGACATGGAGACTGATGTGGTCTCAGGACTCACCGCTTACGGTCCCGGATACATCGATGAGACGACCAAGGATCTGGAAAAGGTAGTCGGCATCCAGACTGACAAGCCGCTCAAGAGAGCTTTCATGCCCTACGGCGGCATCAAGATGGCGGAAAAGGCCCTGATGCAGTACGGTTATACGCCCAATGCCAAACTCCACGAGATCTTTACGAAATACCACAAGACACATAACGACGCAGTATTCGATGCATATACCCCCGAGATGAAGAAGGCTCGTCACAGCCACATCATCACGGGTCTGCCTGATACATACGGACGCGGCAGGATCGTAGGCGACTACCGCCGCATCGCCCTCTACGGCATAGATCATCTGATCGCCATGAAGGAGAGGGACAAGAGCCGTGTGGGTACGATGTACATGGCTGATGCCGACATCAGGCTCCGTGAGGAGATCTCTGAGCAGATCAGATGCCTGCAGGCCATGAAGGAGATGGCAACATCCTACGGATTCAACATCTCTGAACCTGCCAAGGATGCCAGAGAGGCTGTTCAGTGGCTTTACTTTGGTTACCTGGCAGCTATCAAGACGCAGAACGGTGCCGCCATGTCTGTCGGACGTGTATCCACATTCCTCGATATCTATATCGAGAGAGACCTTAAGGCCGGAATACTCACCGAGCAGGAGGCCCAGGAGCTCATCGATCATTTCGTAATGAAGTGCAGGATGGTCAAATTTGCCAGGATCCCTTCATATAACGAACTGTTCTCGGGTGACCCTGTATGGGCGACGCTGGAAGTTGCCGGAACCACGATCGACGGCAAGTCCATGGTAACCAAGAACGATTACAGGTTCCTCCACACGCTGGAGAACATGGGACCTTCACCTGAACCTAACCTCACGGTCCTCTATTCCTCCAAGCTCCAGGAGAGCTTTAAGAGATATGTGGCCAAGATCTCCATCGACACCTCATCCATCCAGTATGAGAACGATGATGTAATGAAGCCCATATGGGGAGATGACTATTCCATCTGCTGCTGCGTATCAGCTACGCAGACCGGTAAGGAGATGCAGTTCTTCGGAGCCAGAGCCAATCTGGCAAAGTGTCTCATGTATGCCATCAACGGCGGATGGGATACAGACTATAACGAGCAGATCGGACCCAGGTACAGGAGATGTCAGGGCAATTACCTGGACTATGATGATGTTGTGGAGAAACTCCAGACCATGATGGGATGGCTCGCTGACCTGTACGTAAATACACTTAACACGATCCATTACATGCATGACAAGTATTACTACGAGGCAGCGCTGCTGTCTCTCATCGATACCAATGTCAGGAGAACATTTGCTACCGGTATCGCCGGTTTCTCTCACGTTATCGATTCCCTGTCAGCCATTAAGTACGGCAGGATCAGGATCATCAGGGATGAGATGGGCTACGCAGTCGACTTCGTAAATGAAGGTGACGATTTCCCCCGCTACGGAAACGACGATGACCGTGCAGACGAGATCGGCGTATGGCTGCTCGAGACATTCATCAACATGATCAAGACGCGTAAGACTTACCGTAACAGCGAACCTACCATGTCGATCCTCACGATCACATCAAATGTCGTTTACGGCAAATACACGGGGAACCTGCCTGACGGCAGGAGGGCGTCCACACCTCTGGCTCCCGGAGCCAATCCCTCCTACGGCGCTGAAAAGAACGGACTCCTCGCATCCCTTAACTCACTGGCCAAACTACCTTATGCATGGGCGCTGGACGGCATCTCCAATACTCAGACGATCAATCCCGAGGCACTGGGTCATGATGAGGAAGAGAGAAAGACCAATCTGGTCAACGTGCTCGACGGTTATTTCGACCAGGGTGCACACCACCTGAATGTCAATGTCTTTGGCATTGATAAACTTCTCGATTGTCAGGAACATCCCGACAAGCCTGAATATGCCAACTTTACCATCCGTGTATCAGGTTATGCGGTCAAGTTCATATCTCTCACCAGAGAACAGCAGGACGACGTAATTTCCAGAACATTCCATGACAGGATGTAATGATACCCCGCTGGGTCTGATCAATTCCATCGAGAGCTTCGGTTCGGTCGACGGACCCGGAGTTAGGTTCATGCTGTTCATGCAGGGCTGCAGGATGCGCTGCAGATACTGCCATAACCCTGAGACATGGAGCATGGATAATGCCCCCATGACGATGACGCCGCAGGAAGCTTTTGACAAAGCTGTCAGGTACAGGTCGTACTGGGGAAAGAATGGAGGAGTTACCGTATCCGGAGGCGAGGCGATGCTCCAGATGGAGTTCGTAACGGAATTCTTCAGGCTGTGCAGGCAGGATGGGATCAACACTGCACTGGATACTTCAGGGCAGCCGTTTGTCAATGAAGAAGGATTCCTGGAGGGATTCAGAAAACTGTGCAGTGTAACGGATCTGTTCATCCTCGATATCAAGCACATAGATGATGAGGAACATAAGAAACTGACCGGCTTTTCGAACCGCAACATCCTCGACATGGCCAGGTTCCTGTCAGACAACGGAAAGCATATGTGGATCAGGCATGTGCTGGTCCCCGGGATTACTGATGACGAGCCTTCCCTCAGGAAACTGGATGCATTCATCGGCACACTCGCCAATGTTGACAGAGTCGAGATCCTGCCTTACCATTCTCTTGGAATAGCAAAGTGGGATAAGTTGGGTATCAGTTATTCTCTGAGAGATGTCAGGAGTCCGTCTGCAGAGCAGATCAGGAATGCAAACGAACTGCTCCATACCTCCAGCTATAACGGATATAAGGGATAGAGGAGGAACTGTTTATGGCTTTCGCAGGAATGTTTCTGGGAACAGTCTTTATCATCATTTTAAGTGTTATTTATTTCATCGCTTTTGTCGAACTGATAGTGGCGATAATCATGCTGGCGACAAAGCATAAGAAACCTGCCATCGTTCTCTTTATCCTGTCGGCAATACCTGCCGTACTGACACTCATCGCCGTGATCATCTTTGGCTTCACCATCAGCTTCCCGAAGTTTGATACTCCTGATGGCGGAATGGTTACTATCAGCGAGAGCAACATAGGCCGCATGAAGGATTATATCCGCGAAGATGACATGGAGGGTCTCGATGAGTTCCTGGATGATCATCCTGAGCTCATCTACTACCAGGATACGAACCACATGACGCTCCTGGAATATGGCCTCAGGAACTGCGATGTGGAGATCATGCAGATCGCTGTCGATCACGGTGCCAAATTCGATGATAAGGCCGTTCATGAGAACCTGGTCTACGACAATTCTCTCGAGAGGTTCCTGTCCGGTCTGGATTACTGGGTATTTGCCTATTCTGACGCCACCAAACCTGAACCGAGGTTCACGGAGGGCGATACAACTGATGAGATAATAGATGCTGCCCGTTTTGCGGTCGAGCACGGTGCAAACGTTGAGTGGGACAAGAATACGGGGCATTTTACCTTTGCCGGACTTGTCGAGGAATGGATAGGATCAGACGGCCGGATAACGGACATGGACCGTGAATTGTTAGACCTGGCAAATTCCGCTCTTAACTGATAATTTGTAATATCTATAAGTGTGAATGTTTGTTAAAATATCACGCAGGAGGAATTACGGTTATGTTTAAGATCGGTTTTGATAATGATAAATACGTTTCCCTGCAGAGTGAACATATCAGAGAGAGGATAGACCAGTTCGGAGGTAAGCTCTACCTGGAATTCGGAGGAAAGCTCTTTGATGATTACCATGCATCCAGAGTCCTTCCCGGATTTCATCCCGACAGTAAGATCAGGATGCTCAAGGAGCTTTCTGATGACTGTGAGATAGTTATCGCCATAAATGCGGACGCCATCGAGAAGAACAAGAGACGCGGCGACATCGGTATCACCTACGATCAGGAGGTCCTCAGGCTTATAGATGCTTTTACGGAATTCGGTCTTTATGTAGGAAGTGTCTGCATCACACAGTTTACCGGCCAGTTCCTCGCAGAGAAATTCGAAGCCAGGCTTAAGCAGCTGGGCATCAAGTGCTACCGTCACTATCCCATCGCCGGCTATCCCATGAATATCCCTCTTATCGTAAGCGAAGACGGTTACGGTAAGAATGATTATATCGAGACACAGCGCAAGCTGGTCGTTGTCACCGCCCCGGGTCCCGGATCCGGCAAGATGGCGACATGCCTTTCACAGCTCTACCATGAGAACAAGAGAGGCATCAAGGCCGGTTATGCAAAGTTCGAGACGTTCCCTATCTGGAGCATCCCGCTGCAGCACCCGGTCAACCTGGCTTACGAGGCAGCTACTGCTGACCTGGCCGACGTCAACATGATCGACCCTTTCCATCTGGAGGCATATGGCAAGACCGCAGTAAACTATAACCGCGATGTGGAGGTATTCCCCGTCGTTAATGCGATCTTCGACAAGATCTATGGTGAGTCCCCCTACAAGAGCCCTACGGACATGGGTGTAAACATGGCTGGATTTGCCATCATCGATGACGATGCATGCTGTGAAGCATCCAAGATGGAGATCATCCGCCGTTACTATCAGGCAAAGGTTGGCGTGCGTCAGGGATTGTCAGACGGTTCTGACGTTGCCAAGATCGAACTGCTCATGAACAAGGGCGGTATCGAAACATCAGACAGACGCGTCATCGGCGCAGCCCTGATCAGGGGAGACCAGACAGAGAGTCCCGCAGTTGCCATGGAACTGCCCAACGGGCAGGTGGTAACAGGCAAGACAACAGACCTTCTGGGTCCGGCATCCGCTTGCCTTCTGAATGCACTTAAGGTACTGGCCGGCATCAATCACGACCTGCCCCTGATCTCACCTAACGTAATCGAACCTATCCAGGATCTTAAGATCAATCACATGGGCAACCATAATCCCCGTCTGCATACAGATGAGGTCCTCATTGCTCTGGCCATGTCGGCGGCCACGAATCCGACGGCAGAACTGGCTATGCAGCAGCTGGGCAATCTGGAGAATTCTGATGTCCACTCAACGACGATACTGTCCAGTGTCGACATGAATGTCTTCAGAAAACTGGGAGTAAACGTTACGTGCGAACCCAGCTATCAGACAAAGAAGCTTTATCATAAGTAATCATTTTATTCTTTTGAATATCAGGACGGGTCCGTTCATGGACCCGTCTTTTCATGTGTAAAGACAGATGTTACGGAGCGTTTTTGTTAAAAGTCAAAAAAAGTCAAATTCGTTGTTGACTTTGAAACGGCCAGTGGTAGGATATAAATATCAAAGAAAGTCAAAGTCAAAGTCGAAGGGAGGAAGCCCATGGCCAGAGTAGCAGATGTAATAGAAGCAATAATAAAACAGCGGGTGGAGGAGAACAACGGATCCTGTACCATTAACAGGAGTCAGATCGCAGAACTTGCCAATTGTGTCCCGTCACAGATAACTTATGTCCTGACCACGAGGTTCTCCAGCGGAAACGGATACATAGTGGAGAGCAGGAGAGGCGGCGGCGGTCAGATAACCATAACTAGAGTTCAGTACATGACCGGTGAGGAATATCTGTATGAGATGCTCAATGCGATCGGTAATGTTCTGACCCAGCAGCAGGCCAATAATCTGCTGACCAGTGCGGCCTCCTGCGGCGTCATCACTTCCAAGGAATATGACGTAATAATGGCGGTAATAAATGACAGGGCGCTTGCCAAGGCATACCCGGATATCAGATCCGTTATCAGGGCCGATATCATGAAGAATGCGATACTCGCATTAATGAACAACGGACATAGAGAGGAGTACGGAAGATGAGATGTTCCAGATGCGGGAGGCAGATCCCGAACAATAATTTCACCAGGATAAACGGTGCATATTTCTGCAACGACTGTGCTGCTGATATGGGCTTTTCATTCTTTAATATGAACTTCAATTCACTGGATGGATTACAGCAGGCACTTCATGCCATGAATGAACTTGATTTCGCCAATAATGCGGTAACATGCAGCAATTGCGGAATGACGCTGAGTGAGTTTGAAAATACCGGTAAGCTGGGCTGTATCACCTGCTTCAACACTTTTGGAAATGAAGTTGCAAAGAGAATGTTCAGATTATACGGCAGTAACGAATACATGGGCACGAAGCCCGGCGAGAGGATCGAATATGAATTCGACGATGCTTCCGGAGAAGAGATGCAGATCCCGGAGAAAAAGGCCCCTGAAAAGAAGACGGAGGATCTTGCCGACCACATGGCCAAGGCGGACCTGGGAACAGTAAGTGATGAGAAGCTGGAACAGGCTCTTAAGGAGGCCATTGCCAAGGAGGATTTCGTGCTGGCAGCAAGACTCAGGGACGAGATCAGATCCAGGAAGGGAGGTAAGGATTGATGAGCATTTCAAGATGGTATGAATCCACGGGCAGAAATCCTGAGATAGTTCTTTCCTCCAAGGTGATAATGACCCGCAATCTGAAGGGATATAATTTTCCCCAGACAATGGAATTATCAGACAAGGATGAAGTTGTTAAGAAAGTTGAAGATGCCCTGTCGGACAAGGGCATGTCATCTTACAGGATGGAAGGCATCAGCGATAAGGACAGGAGCAATCTGATAGACAGTCAGGTAATGAGCGGAACGAGCCTGTTTTCCGATCCGGAGGGCAAGGCCATACTGACAAATGACAGCAGGAGCCTGTCAGTGGTGGTCAATGATCAGGACCACATCAAGATCAGGGCACAGCTGCCGGGATATACGAATTACGTGTACAAGATGTGTGAGGATCTGGCAGTGGATCTGGAGAACAAACTGGATGTTGCATTCAGTGAGAAATACGGATACCTGGGCAGCAGTGTTGTATCCACGGGCCTGGGATTCAAGCTCATGTTTACCATTGCGATCCCCGGCATCGTCAGGACAGGAGACGGACTGGAGATCCTTCAGTCCAAGGTCAGGGCACATGACTGGAAGATCTATCCTTTCTTTAACGATGACAAGGTGCTCAAAGGTGATGTCTATGTCGTAGCCAGCAGTGCATCCATGGGACATGATGAGATCAGTGTTCTGGACAGTGCAGCAAAACTGATGGAAGAGATAATGATGATCGAGAATCTCTGCCGTGATAATCTCAGGAAGAACCGCAATGATCTGCTGGAGAACAGTTTCTACAGAGCATACGGGATACTGTACTACTCAAAGAGCGTGGATCCTCTGGAGGCTCTAGACCTCATCAGCTGGATAAGGCTCTATCACGGCTATGAAGACCGCAATGAAATAGGGATAGAATGGGATCAGATCAACACGATAACATCCAAGCTGTTATGGAGTATCTATCCCATGCGGATAAAGGGATCAAAGGGATATAATGCCGACAGTAAATACACTGCCGCCATGATCGCCCGTGTGATCAGGAACAGGAAGTGAGGTATAGATAGATGGGATTAAAATTTACAAATGATACTGTCAGGGTCCTTGCTAATTCCAGAAGGATAGCGGACCTGCAGCAGAGTCAGTTTGTATCTCCCCAGCATATATTGGGAGGAATACTGATACATGACGGATATGCCAGGGAGATCATGCAGGAAACAGTGGAGAGTTTCGATTCTCTTCTTGATGCAGTGAACGTCAGCAATATTGATGAGGAGTCACTCTTCGATGGTGATAACGCAGATGATATCTGCGACATGGCGATATCGAGCCTCAGGATCGATTCCAAGAGGACTATCGTCTCTTCACAGGATTTTTCCACCAGGATCGGCAACGGCGGAGTAATATTCCCCGAACATATCCTTTACGTACTTGTTCAGTCGAGAGGACAGAGCGACAGTACAGGGGCGGTAATAAAGGCCAGCGGAGGAAACATTTCAGATATCCTTCAGAAGCTGAGGTCATTTTTCAGGGATCTGTCGAGAAAAAACGCCAGATCATCTGACAGTGATGAAGACATAGCTTCTGATGCGTCTTCAGGTGCAGCAGGAGGCAGAAGGGAACGTCCGGACAGAAAGCAGGGTTCTGGCAAGCACAAGATACTTGATGAATTCGGCAAGGATCTGACCCAGCTGGCAAGGGATAACAAGATCGATCCCGTTATCGGCAGGGACAGCGAGATCAACAGGGTCATCCAGATACTTGCCAGAAGGACAAAGAACAACCCCTGCCTCATCGGTGATCCCGGTGTAGGCAAGACGGCCATCGCTGAGGGACTCGCATATAAGATCGTCAAGGGAGACGTTCCCTCCATCCTCAAGGGCAAGACTATCTACAGCGTTGAGATCGGCGGTATGGTTGCAGGCTCCAAGTACAGAGGTGATTTCGAAGAGCGTATCAAGAAGATGCTCAAGGAAGCTACCGAAGATCCGGATATCATACTGTTCATCGACGAGATACATACCATCGTAGGTGCGGGTGATACTTCAGGCGGCAGCCTCGATGCAGCCAACATGATGAAACCCATGCTTACCAAGGGTGAACTTCAGATAATCGGTGCCACGACTGCGAAGGAATACGGCAAGTTCATTGAGAAGGATCCTGCCCTCGAGAGAAGGTTCATGAAGGTCCAGGTCAATGAACCCAGCGAAGAGGAAGCTATTGAGATCCTCAAGGGACTGAGATCGAAATATGAGGAGCATCACAGGATCCGCATCACTGATTCAGCCATCGAATCAGCGGTCAGGCTGTCCTCCAGATACATAACCGAGAAGTTCCTTCCCGATAAGGCGATAGACCTTATCGATGAGGCAGCTGCGAGAGCAAGGGTCAAACTCACCGATAGCGGAGAGACTGATGCCATCAATAAGGAGATCGAAGATCTGGAAAAGCAGAAGAAGTCTGCGATCGATGAGCAGGATTTCGAGAAGGCACAGGAGATCAAGATCAGGGAGCAGGAGCTCAAGACACGTCTTGAATCGCTGGAAGGAGCGATCAAAAAGACAGATCCCGGCAAGGAAAAAGACGGCAGTATCGATTATATCGGAACGATCTCCGAGGATGAGATCTCATCCATCCTCGCTGAGATGACGAGCATCCCCGTGACCAAGCTCACTGAATCTGACAACGAGAGACTTAAGAACCTGGAGTCAGAACTCAAGAAGAGGGTCATCGGTCAGGATGAGGCAGTAACTGCCGTAGCAAAGGCGATACGCCGCAGCAGGCTCGGACTCAAGGATCCTTCGAAGCCTTCCGGATCCTTCATCTTCCTCGGTACCACGGGTGTAGGTAAGACCGAGCTTGCCAAGGCACTGGCTGAGGTAATGTTCGGAACGGAAGATGCTCTCATCAGGGTCGACATGTCGGAGTACATGGAAAAGAATGATGTCAGCAAGCTCATAGGTGCCCCTCCGGGATATGTAGGATACGATGAGGGAGGCGGCCAGCTGACTGACAAGGTCAGATCCCATCCTTATTCCGTGATCCTGTTCGATGAGATAGAGAAGGCTCATATCGATGTCTTCAACACGATGCTCCAGGTTCTGGACGACGGACGTCTCACCGATTCTCACGGAAGGACTGTTGACTTTAAGAACACGATCATAATCATGACGTCAAATATCGGCGCCAAGATGCTCACTGCATCATCCGGCAGAAGGATCGGATTCGGCACGATAGATGATGACGACAAGGATGAACTGAGCCGTGACGGACTCTACGGCGGCAAGAGCTATGACGAGGCAAAGGGCATAGTTATAGATGAACTTAAAAAGACATTCTCTCCCGAGTTCATCAACCGTGTGGATGAACTGATCTTCTTCCGCATGCTCAGCCACGATTCACTCGTAACGATCGTAGACAACATGATCGGCAACGTATCGAAGAGGCTTAAGGACAAGAACATCGTCATCAAGCTGACCGACAGGGCAAAGAGCTTCATCGTCGAGAAGGGCTACGATCCCCAGTTCGGTGCCAGACCTCTGAGAAGGGCCGTTCAGTCCGTCATCGAAGACAGGCTGGCTGAATCCCTCCTTGACGGTATCGCAGTAGAGGGTCACGTTGCCCTGTTTGATGTGGATCCTGCCGTGGACGAGAAGGACTTCAAGGAAGCTAAGGCATCTGCCATGATCGTTTCCGACGGCGGTCCTGTCAGCGACGGTGAGGGGGATGAACTTCCCGTTGCCATCGAAGAGCACATCTGATGGCAAAGGAGTATAACTATGACATCGGGTGCGTTCCCAGCACCTTCTGGTTCGGCTTTGTGGGCTCCAATATCCTGGTGCCCATAATAGCTCTGCTGTCAGGCATCAAGGTGAAGCCTGACAGGGAGTTCCTCAAGGCTGAGGGGCCGATCATCGTCATTGCCAACCACGAATCTTTTCTGGATCCCATGGTTACTTCAAGACTCACCCACGGACGCAAGGTAAACTTCGTCTGTGGGGAGTTTTTGTTCCGCAAGCATTTCTGGGGGCACGTCTTTAAACTGGGAGGAGCCATTCCCAAAAAACAGTTCGCCGTGGATACATCTGCAGTCAAGGCAATGATGAAGGTAATGAAGAGAAATGGTGTCCTGGTGATCTACCCTGAGGCAACCAGGCATGTTGACGGGCATACCACCGACAGATTCGATGACGGCGTTGCCAAGTTTGCCAAGAAAGCGGGAGCTTCGATCTACGTCCAGCATATCCACGGCGCATATCTCACTATTCCCAGGTGGTGCTCCAGGCTCAGGATCCGCAGAGGAAGGATATCCTCGGAGTTTGTCCGCGTAATAACGAGAGAAGAGATCAGTTCCATGACGGTAGAGGAACTGGACCGCGAGATAAAGAGTTCCATCGATTACGACGAGAATGAATGGGCAAGGCAGAGCGGGATCAGGTTTGGCAGCAAGAAGCTGGCAGAAGGGCTTAATAACATTGCATACAGGTGCCCGTGCTGTGATGTTTCTTTTGCTCTCAAATGGGACGGCAATAACAGCATCATCTGTGACAAGTGCAAAACAGCCTATGAATACCATCCCGATGGAACGATCACATACAAAGATAAGGCTTTTGACTTGCATAAATGGACAGAGTGGGAGAAAAAGAGGATAGAAGAAGGCAGCATTACTGCTTTTTCGAGTGAATGTGAGGTATTCAGGGAGAAGGACCAGTTTACTTTCGAGAAAGTCGATGAGGGAACGTTCCTTATCAGCAATGGGGAAATACATTTCCTCGGCAGTGAAGAGATCAGATATAACACTTCCAGACTCCGCGGCATGGTATGCAAGTATGGTTCCAACATCGAGATATACGACAGCAAGGGCGGATTAACACGGTTCGTCCTTCCCGGTGACAAGATATTCATGATACAGCAGATGTCGGAACTTTCACACGAATAAGCCTATAATTGCCCTTTAATATACACCTGAAAAATAGTATAATGTTTGCCGTTAAGTGCAATTCAAGGCACTGATAAAAAATTATCAGGAGAGTGAATCCCATGGCAATGTATGACAAGAAGAACGTTGAAGACCTGAACGTTGCAGGTAAGAGAGTCATCGTACGTGTTGACTTTAACGTACCTCTCGACAAAGAGACAGGCACAAAGATCACAGATGACAAGCGTATCAAAGGCGCGCTCCCTACGATCAAGTATCTCGTAGACAATAATGCGAAGGTTATCCTCGTATCACACCTCGGACGTCCGAAGAACGGACCTGAGGCTAAGTTCTCCATGAAGCCCGCTGCAGAGAGACTCGCTGAGCTCATCGGCAAGCCCGTTACACTGGCTGCTGACGTTATCGGTGAGGATGCAAAGGCTAAGGCTGCTGCTCTTAAGGACGGCGAGATCCTCATGCTCGAGAACGTTAGATTCCACAAGGAAGAGACAAAGAACGATCCTAAGTTCGCTGCAGAGCTCGCTTCCATGGCTGACCTCTATGTAAACGATGCATTCGGTACAGCTCACAGAGCTCATGCTTCTACAGCAGGCCTGGCTAACTTCCTTCCTTCAGCATCAGGTTACCTGATCCAGAAGGAAATCGATTTCATCGGCGGCGCTCTCGCTGATCCTAAGCGTCCCTTCGTTGCTATCCTCGGCGGTGCTAAGGTTTCCGACAAGATCGGTGTTATCACAAACCTCATGGACAAGGCTGACACGATCATCATCGGCGGCGGTATGGCTTACACATTCATCGCTGCTCAGGGCGGCAAGATCGGTAACTCCCTCTTCGAGGCAGACAAGGTAGACCTGGCAAAGGAACTCATCGCAAAGGCAGAAGAGAAGGGTGTTAAGCTCCTTCTCCCTGAGGATACAGTAGTTGCTGACAACTTCGCTGCTGACGCTAACTCCCAGGTAGTTCCCACAATGGAGATCCCCGACGGATGGGAAGGTCTCGATATCGGTCCCAAGACTATCGAGAAGTTCTCCGCAGAGATCAAGAACGCAAAGACAGTTATCTGGAATGGTCCTGCAGGCGTATTCGAGTTCGAGAAGTTCGCAGTAGGTACAAAGGCACTGGCAGCAGCTATCGCTGAGTCTGATGCAGTATCCATCATCGGCGGCGGTGACTCCGCAGCAGCTATCGAGAAGCTCGGCTTCGCAGATAAGGTATCCCATATCTCCACAGGCGGCGGCGCTTCTCTCGAGTTCATCGAGGGTAAGGTTCTCCCCGGTATCGATTGCCTCAACGACAAGAAGATCGGCAGAACATTCGCAGCAGGCAACTGGAAGATGAACTGCGGTATCCCTTCTGATGCAGTTAAGCTCATCGAAGAGCTCAAGCCCCTCGTAAAGGATGCAAAGGCAAGGATCGCTCTGGGCGTTCCCGCAACAGCTCTCGCAGCAGCAGTTGAGGCTGCAGCTTACTCCAATATCAAGATCGCAGCTCAGAACTGCCACTTCGAGGAGAAGGGCGCGTTCACAGGTGAGATCTCTCCTCTGTGGCTGGCTAAGATGGGTGTTAACTACTGCATCATCGGTCACTCCGAGCGTCGTGAGTACAATGCAGAGACAGATGAGACAGTAAACAAGAAGGCACTGGCTCTCCTGAAGTATGGTGTAAGACCTATCATCTGCTGTGGTGAATCTCTTGCTCAGCGTGAAGCAGGCGAGACATTCGACTGGATCAAGGGCCAGATCGTTGGCGCATTCAAGGACATCCCCGCTTCCAAGCTCTGCCAGATCACTATCGCATACGAGCCTATCTGGGCTATCGGTACAGGCAAGACAGCTACAGATGAGCAGGCTGAGGAAGTTTGCGCATTCATCCGTGGCGTTATCGCTGAGCTCTACTGCGACAAGTGCGCAGAGGCTATGACGATCCAGTATGGTGGTTCATGCAATGCCAAGAACGCTGCAGGCCTCTTCGCTCAGAAGGACATCAACGGCGGTCTCGTAGGCGGCGCTTCACTGAAGGCTGAGGATTTCTCCATCATCTGCAACGCAGGCGAGTGATCCTGACCATCTGATCAGCTTATTCAGCCCGGGCTTTGTGGCCCGGGCTTTTTTGTGCATGTATCTGTGCAGGATTCTCTACGCTGGTTCTCTACATGATGCGTTTTTCCGCATGTTATAGAGAATATGGTTCATTATTCTCTATAGGTGTTCTCTATTAACCACCGATTTAACCATGTCATAGAGAATAATACCCTGAATTCTCTACACATATTCTCTATGAGATGCTCCAAAAACCGCTTGGTAGAGAATCCATAGTATGATCAAATATGTCATTAACATAGCCATGAGGAAAGACTATGTCATCCAGTCCGGATAGGATCGCTGTTTTTATCTGTGTCTCTAACAATTCAGCATAAAACTGACCAGGATCTGCAATATCCAGAAAAATTACGTCTTTTCCTATCATCAGTCCCAGATCGATATAAGTGCTCTGACGGTTAAGGGATTTATTGGCGTATTTAGCTACATTCAACGCACCATTGATCTCCATCGAAATACACCGTTGTTGATATGGAACGTAAAAAGTAATATCCGGATACAGCATATTGAACGGATCATTTCCCACAGCGATCTCTATCTTGAAATCAAGACCGAACTTCTCGATCGTCTGTACTCCCAACAGCTCATTTTTGGATCTAAGTATCTTGCCATTGTATTTGATAGGGTGTTCTATCGGAGTGGGATTGGCATATTCCTTAGCATCCGAGAAAAACCTGTCGGTAAGCAGAGTTGATCTGCTCTTCTCGAGAGGATAATCAATGTTCCGGGGGTTGAATCTATATATCCCGTTCCAGATATTCAGGTATGAGTCCAGTTTCTTTTTTGTGGCTATGTATTCCGAAATGACAGGTGACCATATCTTTCCATTGGGTGAATCAACGGAATAACACTTCTTGTTGCGGGCATCAACAGACTTGTCCGCAGGATCATATGTGATATACACGACCATGCGTCCGTTCTTCTCACCGAAACTACCGTGAGGCATTTCTGCCAGACGTTTTCTGAGAAAACTGATCATTAATTCCATGTTCTTCATTTCGTACATAACAGGATTATAGATCCTGTGGTTCCCGGGTAATCTTACATTTGATACGAAATGATCCGAAGTTGTTATCAAATCGGACCTTTTCGGAGATTAGAAAGCAGAGCCGCGTGATATACTGTTAATTTGCGTGATATAATCAATCCATAAAGAATAAGAGGTATGGATAATGTTTTATATATTAATGATAGTGATCTTTGTTGCCAGCATGATCATTCAGGGCAGGCTCAGAAGATTGGCAAGCAAGTATTCGAATATTCCCGTTGCCAGCGGCATTACTTCCAATCAGGCAGTTCTGCAGATGCTGGACTCCTATGATGTCACGGGAGTTGTGGTCAAGCACACCGGCGGCGACCTGACTGATAATTACAATTCCAGGGAAGGCACCATCAATCTGTCTGATACCACATACAACAGGAATTCCATAACCGCAGTTGCAATTGCCGCTCATGAGGCGGGACATGCGGTACAGGATTCCCAGGGAATGGGTGCGTACAGGGTCAGGCAGTTCCTGGCTCCGGCGGTCAACATCTGTTCGAGGCTGGGAGTATATGTTGTCCTCTTGGGTGTAGTCATATCATACGTGGTCGAGAAAGACTTTGGAGGCATCGGATACCATGTCTCAACAGTGGGCATCGTTATGTACAGCGTTGCCGTTATCTTTTATGCGGTGACATTGTGGATCGAACGCGATGCCAGCAGGAGAGGATGGAAGGCGATGCAGGAACTTCAATGGGTATCGGACGACCAGCTCAGGGCTGCAAAGAAGCTCCTTTGGGCTGCAGGTGATACATATGCGATCGCTCTGGCAAGTTCAGCAGCTACATTACTGAGGCTGCTTGCCATGAGAGGAGGAAGGAGAAGATGATGGAAAGAGAAACAGTTGTATTTGATGCTTCGATAGGCGGCGGAAATAAGATCAGGGGATACTTCTATCCCACAGATTCACAGTCTCCGAAGGGCGTGATCCAGATATGCCACGGTATGGCGGAATACATAGGAAGATATGAGGAGATGATCGCATTCCTCAATGAGCGGGGATGGCATGTATGCGGCATGGATATGCTGGGACACGGCGGCAGCTATGAGCTCAACAGGACTAACGGCATGCCCCTGGGATATTTTGGCGAGGGCAAAGGTGCTATCTTCAAGACGATCTCCGATGAACTGAAATTCCATAAAAAGGCAAAGGAGAGATTCGGAGAGGATCTCAAGTATGTCCTTTACGGTCACTCAATGGGTTCGTTCATAACAAGGGCGATCTACTCACTTCCCAAGTACAGTGGAGCCTATGAGGCATACCTCATCTCTTCGACGATGGGTCCGAATGCTGCAGTTGGATTTGCCAAGTTCCTGGCATCGATGTCAAGTAAAAAGAAACCTGCCAATCTCGTAAACGCAGCTGCTTTCGGAAGCTATAACAAGAGGATCAAAAAGGCCAGGACACCTTTTGACTGGATCTCCACGGTAGATAAGGAGATCGACATCTACATGCAGGATGACATGTGCGGCTTTACGTTTACCGGCAAAGGATTCTACGACCTGTTTACTCTTGTGGAATTCATACAGAGCAGGGATGTCTACGATAACCTGGCACTGAGTCCCATCATGTTCACATATGGTGAGGAGGATCCGGTAGGATCATATGGCGAGGGTGTCAGAAAAGTCATCAAGGCCATGGAGGAAAAAGGCGCTCCCGTCAAGTCAAAATCATACGGCCCGTACCGTCATGAGATACAGCACGAGCCGGTGAGATCCGAATACTTTGAAGATATAGACAGGTTCTTTACTGAGAACTGATCAGCCGAGAGTTATTATCAGTTCGCTGGAATTGAATTCTATCGTAGTACCGTATTCATCAGAGTCGGGGTATCCTTCAGATACTCCGGCTACGTCTTTTATGCCGGTAAGAACGATCCTTTTTGTCAGTCTGCCGAATCCTTCCGTCTTGACGGTGATGCGTTCGCCGCTCTTCAGCACATTGATGATGCCGTTGGCCGACTTGTCAAAACCGAATACCTCTGTTGCTGCGACCTTGTCTTCCGCCAGCTGGAAGCAGGAGAAAGTAATGGAATCACCGCTCCTGGAGGGCAGGATGGAATTGGGCCTGATATAGAGAGGGATCTCATTGATGTCGGCCTTGCGGCTCATGATCCTGGGACCTGTGACCGTCTCTCTCGTAAGGAAATTGGTCCAGGTTCCTGCGGGTACGTAGAATGTGACGTTGCCTGCACCTGAGAGTACGGGACATACCATCACTATGGAGCCGAGCATGTACTGACCCGTACATTTCTGGGCGAGCCTGTCACCCGGGAATTCAACCTGCATGGGTCTTACGACCGGTGATCCGTAGTTAGCAGATTCGACGCAATTTGATTCCAGATATGAGAGGAGTGCCAGTCTGATATTGCCTGCCATCTTGATCGCGGGGAGCATGTCCTGATCCTTGCAGAAAGGGACGGGCAGTCTGAAATGAGGCATGGTCATTGCGACCTGGACCCACCTGGTATAAAGCGTAGGCGAGGACGTTGTGATGGCGGGAACATCCATGTTGGTAATCCCATATCCGGTCATGCCGTAGGAAAGGGTATTTGTTATGGCACAGGCCAGGCTGCTGTAGCTGGCCGTATTCTTGTTTATGTAGATATTGCGGTATGGACCGATCTGATCTCCTGCAGCGGTGGAGCTCCTGATAACCGAATCATTGTCGGAGCCGATGCATCTTGCCACACAGTCCTTGACGAGTGTATTGAAGATCGCAGCAAAGCTGTTATAGAAAGTGGTGTCTTTATTGAGATCATTGAACAGTTCATATCTGAAATCAGCCTCAGCCATGTCCACACCCGTGTGGAGCAGTGCATCGAACCTGAGGCCAAGCCAGTTCCTGGCACTCTGGTTCGTAACGTCGATGATACCCATGATCCCCTTGTCAAAATCGGTCAGTATGGGTTCATTACTGTCATCGCAGATGAAGAAGCCGTTATCTATGCACTCTGGGAATTCGGGTGCGAAATCAGACAGATACGGAGTAAGGGACAGACCCAGCCTGATGCCTCTGTCATGGAGCTTGCGGATGAACTTTCCGGGATCGGGGAAGCGCTCCGGATCCCATGTATATCCTGATCTGGTGCTCCTGGGAAGGTATCCCGTTCCGAGCCATACCTCGGAAATATTGATCCCCAGGTCACCTGCCTTTTCAACCTCGGCCAGGATACTGTCAGCTGTGTGATCAAAGTTCTCTCCATAATCGAGTGCCAGGCCCGGGTTGAGGGAACTGATGGTGCTGTCCCTGCCGATAAGACCCGTATATGTTGCGATCACATCTGATACCAGGTTTCCGGCAAAGATCAGGAATTCTATCTCAGAACCTTCCTGGGAGAAATTGATGGATCCGCTCTGTGATGCAAAATCAAATTTCACAGAACCGTATGAGTTTACAAAGATGCCGTAACCTCTGGATGATACGAAGAAAGGTATCTTGCTAAAAGCGGCGCTTTCCCTGCTGTTGTCAGTCTCTTCTTTTCTGCCGACCAGATCCAGACTTCCTGAACCGCCGAGTCCGAAGCAGGCTTCTCCAGGGGCCATGTCAAAACATGCACCCGTATATTCCTGTGATCTCCTGGTGTTGAAAAATGAGTTCAGGGAAGTGGCCGTGATCGGGACATTGCAATGGCTGAAGACGATCCTGAAAGGACCGGTCTTGCTGACCTTAGCCTCGAGGGTTCCTGATCTGAAGACTATGCTGCCATCCTCATCCTCGATGCCGACACCATTTACCGGTCTGGCAATGATGATGCCCGTATTGTTCTTGCCTGTGTACCTGACGGAGGCATTGATCTTGATGATCCCCGACTGGGGAGAAGAAAGTGTTACCTTGATCATGCCGCTGTCCCTGGCGATCTCGGTTATGGGGCTTTCTACGAATTCTGTCATGCTGAGACCGAATGTGATGCTGTTCTCGGTCATAGCAATGTTTTCAAGTGTTTTCGAATATCTCGTGAGATTATTCATGACAATCCTCCATGAAATGCAAATTACTATAATTATAACTATTTTGCTCTTATATGATGGTATAATTTATTAAAAAAACAGGATGGGTGGATAATGTCCGGCAAACTTTCTTTCGCCAAGAGTACTGAAAAAGATGGTGTAACTCCGCAGGCACTCTACATCGATACCGGTGCGACGGGCAATATTGCTGAGGATCTTAAGAAGAGAGGGTGCAAGCGTCTCCTGATCCTGTCCAACAAATCCACCTTCGAATACAGATCAGTCGATAATGCCATAAAGAAATACAATGACGCAGGCTTGAGGACTTTCAAATACCAGCGCCGCAACATAGTCGCAGACAGCAGGGATATCGAGGGAGCGCTTAAGACCTATAAGGAATATAACTGCGACACGATAGTAGTCATCGGCGATATGCATGATATCTCGGTTGCCAAGATGACGGCCGTTTCTGCCACGAATCCCAACAAGCCATCGGCTTTTGCGGGCATCGGAAGCATAAAATACGATATCGGCACTCTCGTTGCCGTAAAGATAGACAGTGCAGCATCCGCATCGACACCCGAAGCTTCCTTCTTTGATTTTGAAACTGGAAAATGGATAACATGCGTAAGCCAGATCATGATGCCTCAGATCGTGGTCATAGATTCCGAGATGATGAGGAGAGTCAATGACGACATGATCAGGTTTTCGGCTCTTGATGCACTCTGCATCGCCATAGAGGCATATCTGTCACCTTATGCATCGGAGAATCCGGAATACAGGGCAAATGCCGAGATAGGAATGTATAAGATCTTCGGCAGGCTGAATAACCTGGTTGCAGACACCACTGACGGCTATCTCCTCACCAAGGTCTCCATGGGCGGTTTCTATGCGGGCCTTTCTGCTACGAAGCTGGGATTCGGATATACGCATTTCATCATGCACGAACTCCAGGACAGATTCGGATGTGAGTATGGTGCCGGCATGGGCAGGATCCTTGTTGCAGTCCTCAGGGAACTCCTGGAGTTTGTATCAGAGGATCTGGCAGAATGTGCCAAGAGACAGCAGCTCTGCAACACGTCACTGGATACCATCAGCGCAGCACAGATGTTTATCGAATCAGTAAGCGATATCTTCAAAAAGAACATGCCTGATAATGACCTGCCTTTCCTTAACAGGGAGGATTGTGCCAACATAGCAGAGAGTGTCAGGAAGTCCCTGGTCGAACTGGGGTACAAGCCCAGACTGTCTGCTGACAGGATCGCTTCGCTGCTCATGATGACGTGATCCCGTTATGAGTGAATATGTAAACCTGATCCCCGGTTTTTGCAGAGAGGTCCTGACAATGCTCACCTGTGCCGGATATGAGGCATATGTTGTAGGCGGCGCAGTCAGGGATATGGTCATGGGCAGGCCCATCTCGGATTTCGACATAACAACCTCCGCATTTCCTGAGGAAACATGCAGGGTGCTGGAAGGAGCAGGCGTCAGATATCTCACGGTCGGGATCAAACACGGCACTGTAACTGCACTGGTCTCCGGCAATGAGGTGGAGATCACTTCCTTCAGGGTTGACGGGAAATATACGGATCTCAGACGTCCTGACGATGTGGTGTTCACACGGAGCATAGAAGAAGACGTAAAGCGCAGGGACTATACCATCAATGCCATGTATCTGGATATGAACGGTGAGGTAACCGATCTGACAGGCGGTCTTGAGGACATCAGGAAAAAGGTGATCCGTGCCGTCGGCAACCCTGACGTCAGGTTTGAGGAAGATGCTCTAAGGATAATGCGCGGTCTGAGATTTGCCGCCCAGACAGGATTTGATATAGATGGTGAGACCTTCTCCGCGATGAAGCGTCATGCTGATAGTCTGAAACAGATATCATCAGAGAGGATCGCGATCGAATTGAACGGCCTGGTTACAGCGCCATCCGCTTCGAAAGTGATCAGAGATTCCATTCCGGTCTTAAGCGTGATCATTCCCGAACTGGAGAGATGTCAGGGCTTCGATCAGAGGTCCAGATATCACGACAAGGATGTCCTGGAACACACTCTGGCCGTGCTGGACGGCATACCGGTCGATGATAAGACCGGCAGGCGCGACCTGTCTCTCTCTCTTGCGGCTCTGTTTCATGACATTGGAAAGCCGGAATGCTTTTTCCTGACACCCAAAGGGATAGGGCATATGTTCGGCCATCCGGTCAGGAGTGCCGAGATCGCGGACAGAGTCCTTACTGAATTAAAGTATCCCAATGATGTAAGAAAAGAGGTTGATATCCTGATCAGGTATCACGACCATTACCCGTCCCCGGAAAAGAGCAATGTACACAGATTCATTTGTGATATAGGACGTGATAATGCAGACAGGCTTTTCATTCTCCAGAAAGCTGATATAGCAGCCCACGCCCCTGAAGGCAGGAAACGCGGAGGATTACTGGATGAGATCATTGCCGCAGGAAAGGAACTGGAAAAGGAAGATGCCGTATATGATGTGCGTGACCTCAGGATATCGGGAAATGACATCATTGATCTGGGCGTAATGCCCGGTCCAGGCGTAGGTAAGATGCTGAACGAAATATTCGATGCGTATATAGACGGAAAGATACATAATGACCACGGAGAATTGGTCTCATACGCTGCCAGGTTACGGAATATTAACAGTTTATATAAAATCTAGACTTCAATTCGAACATTGAGCGCATTGTGAAAGGCATAAAAATGTGCTATAAAGAAACATATATTGGTTTACTGAGCTTTGGACAATGCTAAGTAAAGGAAGGTCTTAATATGAAACATGTCAGTAAAAAGGGTTTCACCCTCACTGAGATGATGATCGTCATTGCGATCATTGTTATCATTGTGGGTGCGGTAGCGGCCGGGATCGCTATCGATATCAATAGATACAACAGTTTCCTGGATGGTCAGAAGGCTAAATACGCAGATGGCGATGATTACATGAATGATGACAGCCTCTGGGAAGCTCAGGCGAGACGAGAGGTCCACAACATTTACGATTCTGCCCAGAGTGCTAATGCCGTAACAATGGCATCCAATTCTGCAGCAGCCGCTGAATCTGAGGCGGCCGCCGCTGCAGCCTCAGCATCATATGCAGCAGCACATCCCTCTGTTGCAGCAGAATCATCAGCGGCTGCTACATCTTCTGCAGCGGCAAAGACAACCCAGGCGGCAAAGACAACTCAGGCATCATCCGGCGGCGGAGGTGGCGGTAATGTAGACGTATCTCGTTATTCGAATATTTCATCTGCCAATTTCCCTGCAGGATTTACGATTAGTGATGTTTACAATAATAATGACAATGGGGGGCTTACTTATAAACTTACTACTGATATGACCGATTGCAACGGCGTTACGGTAACCGTTAATTGTTCTGGCAACACATTTACACGTGGTTGGGGAGGAAACAACGATTTCGTAATATCAAATGGTGGTCATACCATTTCATACGTTATCCCTCTTAATCCATACTGGAAGGATCCGTTTAAAGACGGAGGTACAATGGGTGTAAACTGGCAGTTTGCAAATCAAGGTAATACTGAAGTCTCAGTTACCATAACTGTTAATTAATAATAATCATATTGTTGTACATTTACTGCTTCACATATGTGAGGCAGTTTTTTTGCCCATATTATTGTTCAATGCTATAATGCACAAGTTATCTTATCTATTTAGGCACTGTTAAAACAATCTTTTGATGATGTATCTCAATAAAAAACGCATATTGGCAATTGTTTTGTTCTTTGTGATCAACTGTCTCCTGTCCCTCAGACACGAGATGTGGTTTGATGAGGCCAGATGCTGGCTTTTGGCAAAGACGATGACGCCTGACACATGACGGTAATACTTTCCAACGAGGGACATCCTCTGTTGTGGTATCTGGTGCTGATGCCCCTGGCCAAAATGGGTGTTCCGTATGAGATTGCAAAGATCATCCCTCTTCTGGTCATGCTCGCTGCAGCTGTCATATTCATCTTCAGGTGTCCCATGAAGGAATACCTGAAAGTACTGATCCTTTTCAGCCCGCTTTTCATTTACTACTACCCTGTATTTGTCAGGAGTTACTGCCTGTCTGCCCTGTTGATGATAATCGCAGCATCTCTTTTCTCCGGCAGGAGGGAACATCCCTTTGCGATGGCCATATCCCTGGCGCTCCTGATACAGACACACCTCCATGTCATCGGTTTTTGCTTTGGCGTGTGTGTGGTCATACTGATCGAGGCGGTCTGCGGCCTGATCAGGAAGACAGGGGATAAGAAGATCCTTACAAAGCAATTGATATCACTTCTGATCCCGTTGTTAAGTGCTCTGTCACTGTTCTGGGAGTTTAAGAGCGTATGGGACAATCCTCTGTTGGGAGAAATGAAGAACACGGACATGGATCCCGTTTTTTCCATGTTTGCACAATTGGACTATCTCATGGGATTGTTGTGGGTTATCTTTGTTCCCGTACTGATCCTGTTCATCATCTTGCTTGTCAGGAAAGAAAAAGACAGCAGATGGCAGGTTCTGTCCGTTTTTGCCGTATTGTTTATGGAACTGGCGGGAATAGGGGTCATGAACAGCATCTACGACTCTCCCAACAACGGCTACATGCTGATAGCCTTCGCACTTATATTCAGTTTCTGGCAGATAGCGGAGATCACGGAAAAGAGCGAAAGCAAATACATTAGGATCTGTTCTGTTTCCGTTATTGCCGTTCTGTTCGCAGGTATGTGGATCTCATCTGCCGTAACTCCCGTTGAGGACATGTTTATGATGTATTCCGATGCGAAGAACACGGCGGAAAAGATAGAAGAACTCCCGGATGAGATAACGGTGGTCAAGGTATGCCAGTATCCCATGGATTCCATGATCCCTTATCTTGATGATGAGACGAGGCTGAAGGCAGTGTCGGAGCACAGACTGGAAGATGTAGTGGATTCTTACGGTCTGATGGAGTTCAGAGAAGTATATAACGGATATGGTTCCGTGTCTGATGCGGTCAGGGACAGGTTCAGCGGGGCAGAGGAGATCTATATCGTGTATCCGCTGGCAGTTTATCCCAACAGTTATTCCAACATCAGTTACATCGTCGGAAACTATGAATACGAGGAAATATACCGCACATCCGGAGATGTCATGTTCGACGGGCGGGAGAGCTTTGGCATCGTAAAAGTCAATTTTGCCAGACAAGTCAATCAATGATATAATAACCCAGTTAGTTCATCCCATCTGATCTGCAGTCGGTTCGGGTCTCGTGCAAGGCAGTGTTGTGAACCCTGTCAGGTCCGGAAGGAAGCAGCAGTAAGCAGATTTCTGTTTGTGCCGCGAGGGTGCCTGTCCGACTGCAGTTCAGGTGGGATGAGTTTATCTACCCGGGGACGTTTTTATGGAACAGGAACACATCGCACTTTATAGAAGATTCAGACCTCAGACTTTTGACGAGATAACATCACAGGATGCTGCAGTTTCTGCACTGAAGCAGGCAGTAGTTAGCGGCAAGATCGGTCATGCATACCTGTTCGCCGGACAGAGGGGTACGGGCAAGACCACTATCGCCAAGGTGTTTTCCAGAGCCATAAACTGTCTTAACCCCAAGGATGGTAACCCCTGTAATGAATGTGAGATCTGTAAGGGCATCTCATCCGGAGCGCTCCTCGATGTAATAGAGATCGATGCCGCTTCCAATAATGGTGTCGAGAACGTCAGGAGGATCTGTGAGGAAGCTGTATTCGCTCCCACGAAGGCTAGGTACAAGGTCTATATCGTTGACGAGGTCCACATGCTGACGACGGGTGCTTATAATGCACTGCTCAAGACTCTGGAGGAACCTCCCAAGCATGTTGTCTTCCTCCTGGCCACGACGGAGCCCCACAAGATACTTCCCACCATCATGTCCAGGTGCCAGAAGTATTATTTCAAGCGTATTCCCGATGATCTCATCGTTAAGAGACTTAGATATATCTGTGACAAGGAAGGCCTGAAGGCTGATGACGATGCACTGAGCCAGATCGCTTCCCTGTCTGACGGAGCATTGAGGGATGCGATATCCCTTTTGGATCAGGCTGCAGGCATTGCGGCAGGATCTGACATCACCGCCAGGTCCATTCAGGATATAGCAGGAACGGTTGATACAGCCTTTCTCCTGGAGATGGGTGATGTTCTCATAGACGGCAGATACGAGGCGTTGCTGAGACTCTGTGCAAAGATATCCGAGTCTGGCAGGGACTATGTGAGGTTTACCCTCGATCTGGCAGAGTATTTCAGGGATCTCCTGGTCATCAGGGTCATGGAAGATCCGAGGGATCTGGTAAGCTATTCCGAGGCAGATCTCAAACAGCTGTATAAGACAGCGTCCAAGGCTAATCCCGATACCTTGATCGGTTTCATATCATATATGTCCAAGATGGCATCTGACCTGAAGATCTCCCCTTCCGTTGCGGCAAGCTTTGAGACGGGACTCATCAGGATCTGCGGAAGAAAGACCAACCTTCCCATCACTCCTCTCGTAATACCTCCTTTTTCAGGAAAGGCTCAGGCCGGAGAAGCACCAAAGGAAGAGAAGAAACATGAGGAGGAAAAGAAGCCTGAGGAAACAAAGAAACCCGAAGAAACAAAGCCCGAACCTGTAAAGGAAGAAAAGCCCGCAAAGAAGGAAGATGACAGCCTTCTCGGTTCTTTTGTGATCTCCAGGACTCCTCTTTCCGTACCGGAACCTGAAGAGAAGAAGGAAGAGGAGAAAAAGCCTGAACCCGCTGAGGAAAAGAGCGACAGCCTGATGTCAGCAAGTGACAAGCTCTCCCAGCTCAAGGCTTCACTGAGTAGTTTCAAGGCCAGGAGCGAGGAAAAGCCCGAGGAGAAACCCGCGGAAGAACATAAGACCGAGCCTCTTGCTGCATTTACGATCAGGGAGCCCAAGGCAGAGACCGTCATTATCAATCCGGCAAGCGTTGAAGACGATGAGAATGCCCCCCTTGATAACCAGATAGACATATTCTCTTCCTTTGAGGAAAAGCCCAAGACTGAAGAGCCGGAAGCAAAGGCCGAACCTGAGAAGAAGGCAGAACCTGAGAAGAAACTGCCGGGGATCATGGGTCTTTCCGATTCCTTTATCGATGATATAAAGCTGGATAACGAGGAAAAGAAAGAAGAACAGCCCGAAAAGTCTCCCGAACTTCCCAAGGGAAAGACGTCACTTTCGGCAGTTTACGATAAGTCCGGACTGATAGTAGGCAACTCTCATCCCGGAGCAGGAGTCAGAGCTCCCGAGTTCAATACCGGAAGCATTGACAATATGGAGAGATGGCAGCTCCTCCTTGGAGATCTGTCAGGGACCAATCCCAATCTCCACAATCTCCTGGTCAAGGCCGAGTTCAGATCCATCGGAGAGAACGGCTATATCGTATTTGATGATTCCTACAGGAATACCGTAGAGAACCTGAAGGGAATGAATGAATTCAGAAAGCTGGCACAGCAGATCAAATCCTCCTTTGACGGAGTATCCAGACTGTTCGTGTGCACGGCCAACCAGTACAAGAACGCACTTGCCCAGAATGAGAAGAACATGAAGCAGAAGGCTGCAGAAGAGATCATGGACAAGGCAAAGCAGATGGGCATCACCACTGAACTCCATTTCGGGGATGATTGATATCAAGTAGTGTATAATAACGATACAATAGAGAAAAACAGCTGGAGGAAATAATAATGGCAAAAGGCAATTTCAGAGGAATGGGTAATATGGGCGGCATGGGCAACATGGGTAATCTCATGGCTCAGGCACAGAGAATGCAGAAGCAGCTCGAAGTTACCCAGCAGGAGATAAAGGAACTGAGGATCGAGGGAACCGCAGGCGGCGGTCAGGTCAAGCTCATCCTCGGAGGCGATCACAAGATCTACAGCCTCGATATCAGCAAGGACGTAATAGATCCCGAAGATCCCGAGATGCTGGCTGATCTCATCACCGCTGCATATAACCAGGCAAGCGAGACCCTGGAGAATGAATCAACAGAGCGCATGAACAAGGTTACCGGCGGCGTCAAGATGCCCTTCTGATAATGGCAAGATATTCCCCGTCGATCCAGAGACTCATAAACGAACTGGCCAGTCTTCCGGGTATCGGAGGCAAGGTTGCACAGCGCTCTGCCATGTATATCCTGGATATGCCCCAGGAAAAGGCTGATTCCCTGATCGATGCGATCAGAAATGCCAGGCAGTCCACATGCAGATGCAGCATATGCCAGAACTTTGCGGACAGCGATCCCTGTCCTATATGTTCAGACAGCACCAGAGATACAAAGACCGTCCTCGTTGTGGAATCCCCCAGGGATGTATCCACTTTTGAGAGGACTCACGAGTACAAAGGTCTGTACCATGTGCTACATGGCGTATTTAATCCCCTGACCAACAAGAGTCTGGAGGATACGACGCTTTCCAAGCTTATAGAACGTCTGTCACAGAACAGCGACATCGAAGAGGTCATAATCGCCACCAACCAGAATGCGGAAGGAAATGCGATGGCTCTGTACATTGCCAGACTGCTCGGACCATCAGGGATCAAGGTCACCAGGCTCGCGCAAGGTCTGCCCATGGGCTCCGAGATCGAATATGCAGATGATCTGACCTTGCTGTCTGCCCTGAACGGGAGAATAACACTCAGCTGATGAGACTGGATAAATTTCTTAAGGTTTCGAGAGTGATAAAGAGAAGGAGCGTTGCCAACGATGTCTGCAGCGCAGGCAGGGTCATGGTCAACGGAAAGGTTTCCAAGCCTTCCGTCAGGCTCAAGACCGGTGATGTGGTGAGCATTGCTTTCGGAAACGGGGTCGTCACCTTCAGAGTGCTTTCGCTGGAGCAGACGGTACGCAAGGAAGAGGCCTCCGGCATGTACGAGATCATAGAGGACACCCTTTAAATTACGGACATATTACAATCAGTTTAAGATTCCCCCAAACCTATTGTTTGGGGGTTTTTGTGTGGTTACAATTGAGGCTGTAGGATCATCTTTTATGAAAGGAGAATTAGGATGCGCAGAGTATCTCGCAGGAAAAAGATCAGAATGTCGTTCATTCCTGCAATGATATCCATAGCTCTGATCGTCATCGTCGTCCTTTTGATAACAAGATTCAATTCTATAGTCCAGCAGCGTGAGAGGATCGTAGCTGAGTCGAAGCAATTGGAGGCGCAGGAACAGGCTCTTGAGGCTAGACTCGAAGAACTCCAGCTGGCAAACGGCGTCGGCAACGACAACAAGAAGGTCGAGAACATCGCGAGGAGTCAGCTCGATATGGTGTATCCCGGCGAGATAATCTTCAGGATTTCAGGCGAGTAGCCTCGAAATAAACGAATTGCACACATAATAAGCCCGACAGCATCAGATCGCTGCCGGGTTTATTATTTATTCGATCATCTTTATCTGGAAGCGGTCGAACCTGACCTTTTCCTGATACTGGTCAGAAAAGAATATGGTCTGGTAGAATGCGGCAAATTCCTTGGTATTCTTCTTCATCCAGACAGGGACGGGTATATCCAGCTCGTGGCAGAGGAGGATCAGCGCATTTTCCAGATTCCTGGAGAAGGGAGCATCCGGATCTGATACCAGGGATACCTCCTTGATATCAGTCATTCTGTTGCCTGTAAAGAGTCTTCCTTCGAGTTTCATGATAGCTCCTGCCTGATCTTAACCGTTTCTTTGCCACTATTTTGCCTTTTTTGAACCTTAAAGTAAATATCAATCGTGATATCATATAGTTGTTCAAAGTAATTGTTCCTTAACTTCATAACACCCTCCTTACAGCACTGACCCAGCAAGTCAGTGCTTTTTCTTTGTGCAGGATGATATGTCAAATTTGAATTCTTTGTAAAAACGTCAAATTTGCCTATATAAATATTGAAGTAATAAAATATGCGTTGTAAAATGATATGTAGATTTGCACAAAAAATGTGTTGTTAGGAGGTTCTTTTTTATGAAAAAGTGTCCCGATTGTGGAATGGTAATAGCTAACCAGGCTATCAGATGCCCTAAGTGTAAGTTCACATTCACAGAGGGTGAGGGTGCAGATGCCAGCAGTGCAGTAGCTCCCGCAGCCGCAGCAGTTTCAGCTGCAGCAACAGGCAAGAGCGCCCGCAGAGACGGCATCATGCCCATGGTAGAGGTTAACGCCGGCAACGTAGATGAGCTCTACGGACAGCTTAAGGCAGCTATCGTCAAGAGAAAGACAGAATTCGATCACTTCATCGATTTCCTCGAGAACAGGACAGCATGGCTCACAGCACCTGCAGAATTGAAGGGTCCTCTCGCATGTGAGAAGGGTCTCCTCATCAGGAGCGTCAGCACAGCAAAGCAGCTGCTCAGGATCAAGGATACTATCATGCCTCAGCTCGATGAGGAATCAGCGATCATCATCGCTCTCTTCCACGAGGTTGGTAAGGCAGGTATCGAAGGCAAGCCCCTCTTTATCGTAGAGGAGAGCAATTCTTCATCCACCACATCTGCTCTTGGTCTGTCATTCAGCTCCAGGATCTCAACACCTTCTTCAACAAATTACACTCTTAACAACAAGTTGGTACATATGAATGTTGGCGTAAGGAGTCTGTTCCTCGTTTCACAGTACATGCTCCTGTCCGATGATGAGGCACAGGCTATCAGCTATGCTTCTGACGTTGAACTGCTCGACGGCAAGCTCAGCCCTTACACATTACTCCTTTCAACTGCACTTCAGATGCAGAAGAGTATTTATGAGAGCCCTGATGTTGTATCAGCATACAGCTTCACGGTTATCCAGCCTAAGAACGACTGAGTCTGGACTGATCATTAAATCAATATACCCTGCCGGGTCATCCGGCAGGGTATTTCTTTTGTCTGGATATCTGTTCTTTCAGATCAGTAGCAGGCGTTTATGTATTCAGCTACATATCCGGAAATCGTGGAGAAGGCAACGGCTACGTCAGTCTTGTTTTCTCCTTCCACATAGATGCATACGGCGATGGGTTCACCTGCATCGACGATAGCTAGTTCCGTATAGGCATGGACCGACTCATTCCTGCCGAATATATGGAGTATCGGTACGCTTTCACCGAATGATGATGTCAGAGGTGATGATATCTCGGAGGCTGCCATGGAGTTCAGGATGTTCTGGTAGCAGGAGGGGTTGGCCATGTATCCGCGGTACAGATACTTCAGATAGTTGACCATGTCATAGCATGTGGTCCTGCCTGCACCTTTTACGTCGGTACCGCTGAAATCGGTGTAGAAGACCTCTTTATCAAAGGGCTGGAATGAACTGATCTCGTTGATCCTGGCGATGGTACTCTCAGTTCCTCCGATCTCATGGAAGAGCATTTCCAGAGCTACCCTGTCGCTGTAGGCAATGGACAGATGGGTGATCATGCCGTAATACATCTGTTTATTGGCAGGGTAATTGGCAGAGATATAAGAACCGTTTACGTAGGAATGTCCGGTGTATGTGATTATCTGCTGCTGGCTTCTGCCCGTAGAAGATGCGAGTTCGCTCGCAACAATGTTTACGGGGAGTGCAAAGGTACTTCCCGGAACGATGGGTACGAGTTCATTTATGCCCAGTGCTTCACCATTCTTGAGACTTGCATATTCGAACCCGACTCTCATGTCTGAAAGCCCCCTGATATATACCTCAATGCTGTTCTTCATGTTATCCAGGAGGACTGCTCTGCGCTGATGTGATATTACCTGGGAACGTGATGAGGAGAAGTGGAAATCTTCGATCTCCAGTCTGTCCGGTTCCAGAGGGCTTACTGATGAAGCTGCCGTTTCACTTCCGCCTTCTTCTGAACCTGAAGTCTCATCCTCTCCCTGGGATGTGAGATCCGTTTCTGAGGTACCGGTTTCCGGGGCGGATGTCTCCTGTGAGGAAGTGGCAGAAGACGGTGCTATGTCTATGGTGGTGGTCGTATCAGTTGCCCTGCCCACGAGATCAGGATACAGATCCTCATACCCGGACTGTCCGGAACCTACCCAGACCACAAAACTTATGATCAGGATAAGAACCAGCAATACGACAGTCAGTATAAGAGTTACTAATCTTCTTTTGGAACGGATGTCATCCGCCCTTTTGAGAAAAGTGGGATTCGGGGCTCGCATTATCAGAACAGACCTGAGATCACTCCGTCAGGATCAATGTCGATATCCAGAGCAGCGGGATGCCTGGGCAGACCCGGCATTGTCAGTATCGTTCCTGTGAGAACAACGACATATCCTGCACCGGCGCTTACATAGCAATCCCTGACGGTGATGTTGTAATCAGCGGGAGCTCCCAGCTTTTTGGGATCATCAGAGAATGAGTACTGAGTCTTGGCTATGCAGATGGGGAGCTTGCCGTAACCTGCATCAACTAATGCTGCGATCTTGTCCTCAACACCGGGTTCATATGTTACTCCGTCAGCTCCATAGATGGATGTTGATACCTTCCTGATCTTTTCCTGAATGGTGTCTTCCAGATCGTATGTGAACTTAAGATCTTTATTTGTGTTGGAATCAACAACGTCCAGTACGCACCTGGCGAGGTCGAGTCCGCCTTCGCCGCCGTTTGCATAGATGTCTGCAGCCTCAAATCTGGCGCCCTGCTGTTCACAGAGCTCCCTGACGAGTGCCAGTTCCTCCTCAGTATCGGTGGGGAAGCGGTTGGATGTAACAACAACGGGAACACCGAATGAGTTCATGTTGCTGATGTGTCTGGCCAGGTTTGCAAAGCCCTTCCTGAGTGCTTCGAGATCAGGCTTTGTGAGGTCTTCCTTTGCAACGCCGGCATTGTACTTCAGTGAACGTACAGTTGAAACGATAACGATGGCAGAAGGCCTGATGCCGGAGATCCTGCACTTGATGTCCAGGAACTTCTCCGCACCGAGATCTGCTCCGAAGCCGGCCTCTGTTACTACGTAATCAGAAAGTGCCATTGCAGTCTTGGTAGCGATTATGGTATTGCATCCGTGTGAGATGTTGGCAAAGGGACCGCCGTGAACGAGGGCGGGCACATGCTCTAGTGTCTGTACCAGGTTAGGTGAGATGGCATCCTTGAGGAGCGAAGCCATCGATCCTACCGCACCGAGCTCGCCGGCTGTTACGATCTTGCCGGACTTGTTGTATCCTACTGCGATCCTGGACAGTCTTGCCTTGAGATCGTCGATATCAGATGCCATGCAGAGTGTAGCCATGACCTCTGAAGCTGCTGTGATCTGGAATGCGTCCTTTCTGGGAACACCGAAGTTTCCTCCGCCGACGCCTACCTCGATCTGTCTCAGGCATCTGTCGTTCATGTCCATGCAGCGCTTCCAGAGGACCCTGTTCTCGTCGAGATCCAGCTCGTTGCCCTGGAAGATGTGGTTATCGATCATTGCCGCCAGCAGGTTGTTGGCAGCAGTCATTGCGTGAAGATCACCAGTGAAATGGAGATTGATATCCTCCATGGGGACTACCTGGGAATAGCCGCCGCCGCAGGCACCGCCCTTGATGCCGAATACGGGGCCGAGGGAAGGTTCTCTAAGTGCCAGACATACATTTCTGCCCAGCTTGGACATGCCCTGTGCCAGACCAATGCTCACCGTTGTCTTGCCTTCGCCTGCGGGAGTGGGATTCATCGCCGTTACGAGGATGACCTTGCCGTTTTTGGATGATCCGAGCTTTTTTACGGTGGATGCAGGGATCTTTGCCTTGTACTTACCGTACAGTTCGAGATCGTCGGGTTTCAGGCCGAGCTTTGCGGCTATGTTTACGATAGGTTCCAATGTGGCCTGCTGTGCAATTTCAATGTCTGTAAGCATAATGAGTCCCCTTATAATATTAGAATCAGACTCTATTTTACTAACTGTTACTATTCTTTTCAATAATGTAATGGCTTGGTCAGAATGTTGTGGAGAACCACAACATTTTGTGGATATGTGACAAAAAGGCACAAGATATTGTGTCAGATAATTGACAAAAAAATCATGCCCTGTTATTCTATGAACCAGAGTGGGTAATGTTTCTGTCATATATATGTAGCCCAGGAAACATATATGCCGGCAAAATCGGAGGTTATATCAAATGATTATCAGTTCGGATATTGAGTTGTGTCGTAAGAAGTTTGAAGAGATCATCGGAAGAAGGGTTGTTCTTAAGACAAACGGCGGACGTAAGAGGATCATTACTTATGTTGGTGTGGTTGAGTGCTGCTATCCCAACGTTTTCACAGTAAAGTGTGACAGAGGAGAGGGTGAGTACTCCATCGTCAGCTTCAGCTATGTAGATGTTCTCACCAGGACAGTCAGGATCGGCCTCGTTGCAGAACATTCCTCAGAGGAACAGGCTGCAGGCTGACGCTTTGGATAATCGATGATAACAGGAGGAGCCATACCGACTTCTCCTGTTTTTTTGCCCGCGCATATAATAGAATAATATGAGGGGGGTCGTTAAATGCCTGAGTTATTAGATGGGAAACGTGCAGTAAATACCGTTATCCGCAGACTCGGTATATCCGTTGTCTTCTGGATAATCATTGCCATTCTCCAGATACTGGGAGGTCTGTTCCTGATCGTGTTTGGCTATGGAGTTTCCATGATCCTCTGCGGAGCGTGGAACATATATGCATCCGTCAGCAGGATGAAGCTGATGGATCAGTTCAAGGCCAACCCGGAATTGATCTATCCCTACTACGAGAGGGATCTTAACCACATACTGATCTTTCTCGGGATCAATCTGATCTTCGGAGGCTTCATAGGTGTCTTTGCCAGCTGCTATGATCTCCTGATCAGGGACTATGTCATGAAGCACAGGGAAGACCTCAGTATAGGACTTAATTCAGGAGATGATTATGGACAGTTATGAGATAAGTGCCAATGCCAAGATCAATATCTTTCTCAGGATATGCGGCAAGCTTCCCAACGGTTACCACAAACTCTACATGGTAATGCAGGAGATAGATATCTCCGATGATGTGACCGTTAATCTGGATAGCGAAAGGCCCGCCGGGATTGATGTCGTATGCAGTGATCTAATGGGACTCGATCCCACAAAGAATCTCTGCTACAAAGCTGCAGACAGGTTCTATGCCAGGCTTCATAAGAAACTCGTGAGTGAAGGGACCAGGGAAAAGATAGTCTTTCCCCATACTGAGATAATCCTCAGGAAAGGTATCCCCAATCAGGCCGGCATGGGAGGCGGCAGTTCAGATGCTGCAGCAGTGCTGTTGGCTTTGCAGGAACACTTCGGCGAGCCCCTTAATGAGGAAGAACTGAACGAAACAGCAGTAAATATCGGCGCAGATGTTCCTTTCTTCCTTTACGGCGGAACAGGCCTCTGCGAGGGTGTAGGCGAAGTGGTAACACAGCTGGATGCCTTCCCAAAATGGCCGCTCCTGATCGTCAAGCCCCGTCAGGGAGTATCTACTGCCAGGAGTTATTCCGAGGTGGATAAGCTCGATCTGCCGCCGCTTGATAAGTCGAGATATGAGGAATTGTTCAGAGAGCTCCTGGAGACAGATGGCGATCTGGACAGGGCAGATGAGGTGCTGGACCGGAACAGGGAACTGCTCATAAACGATCTGCAGGCTCCCGGAATAGACGAAGTGCCCGTGATTAGGGATATCATCAGTTCACTGGAAAAAGAGGGAGCATCACTGGCTCTCATGACCGGTTCGGGATCTGCGGTATTCGGCCTGTTCAAGACAACAGAAGATGCTGAAAAAGTCAGAAAGGCCCTCGCATCTGATGCCAGGTTCAGTGACTGCGACTTCTTTGTAACAGGGATGATCTGATATCAGAGCTGCTTTCCCAGCAGTCCTCTCATATAGCCTCTTCCGGATTCACTGTCTATAACTTCAAATCCTCTGTTTTTGTAAAATGAGACCATGCCCGTATTGGCAACTGCCGTGTGCAGAAGTGCATGAGAGCACCCTTTTCTCGCCGCCAGTTCCATTGCGGCGTTCATCAAGTCCACGCCGAGGCCGGTGCTCCTGAGATCCCTCCTGACGGCAAATCTCGATATGTATCCTGCCAGTTCCACTCCGTTCAGATACTCCAGCGTTTTGTCGGAGAAATTGAACTTGAGAGGATTGAACACGAGGGACAGTGTGATCGTCCCTATAGGTTCGTCGCCGTCAAAACAGCACAGGCAGTAGTTATTCGTTATCCTGTCGGAGATCGTCGATATGCTCTCGGTCATCGATTCCAGATGATCTTCGGGTATGCCGGAATCCTCGCAGTAAGTAACCATCGCATTCTTGATCAGAAGCGACAGTTTATCCGCATCTTCCGGAACGGCTCTTCTGAACTCAAATGAACTCATTAATGTCAGCCATGCAGTTTACGAGGATAGCCTTGTGTGCATGGAGCCTGTTCTCAGCCTCCTCGAATACAAAGCTCTGAGGCCCGTCGATCACGTCCTCCGTTACTTCGTATCCACGGTATGCAGGCAGGCAGTGGAGGAACATGGCATCCTTCTTTGCGACTCCCATGATCTTGCTGTTGACCTGATAATCCTTGAAGATCTGGACACGCATTGCCTTTTCTTCTTCCTGGCCCATGGATGTCCATGTATCGGTGTAGATGACATCAGCATCTGCTGCGGCTTCGAAAGGATCCGTGGTCATGAGGACCTTTGAGCCAGTGACCGCTGCATCTTTATTTGCCTGATCGACATACTTGGAAGGGCATGTATAGTCAGCGGGAGAAGCGATAGCTACGTCCATGCCTGCCTTGGCACATGCCTGGAGAAGTGAATTTGCGACATTGTTTCCGTCGCCGAGGTAAGCGAGCTTAAGACCCTTTAGAGTTCCCTTCTGCTCTTTTATTGTGAGGAGGTCAGCCAGCATCTGCGTAGGGTGCTGGTCGTCAGACAGGCCGTTGATGACAGGGACAGATCCGAACCTGGCCAGATCCACGATGTCCTGATGTGCAAAAGTCCTGATCATGATGCCGTCCACCATTCCGGAAAGAACGTGAGCCGTATCGTAGATTGTCTCGCCCCTGCCGATCTGGATGTCGTTGTTGGACAGGAACAGAGCCTGGCCGCCAAGCTGATACATGCCGACCTCGAAGGAGACCCTGGTCCTTGTGGAAGACTTTGTAAAGATCATTGCAAGTGACTGTCCCTCGAGATAGTGATGGGGGATCCTTGCTTTTGTCTTTGCCTTCATATCGATGGCCAGATCGAGGAGCTTATCCAGCTCTTCGATGCCTACGTCTTCGTGAAAATCTATATAATGCTTCATGTCAGTTACCTCACTTATTCTTGGCCTGTGCCTTCATGATCTTTTCGATCGCCGTTGCGAAGCTCATGGCTTCATATTTCTTGATGTTGAGAGGAGGTGCGATCCTGATGGTGGATGTTCCGATCGAACTTACCAGGAATCCCTTTTCCAGGAGAACGTCCTTCATCATCTTTGCGGAGATGAGAGGGTCGAACTCTATGCCGATGAGAAGTCCTCTGCCCCTTACCTGACGGATCAGGGGGTACTTGGCCTTGATGGCCTGGAGCTTGTCCATGAGTTCCTCTCCGATTATGTCGGCATTCTCAACGAGAAGTTCACTCTCGATTATGTCCAGAACAGTGTTAGCTGCCGTGGTTGCCAGAGGGTTTCCGCCGAATGTTGAACCGTGATCTCCGACATGGAATCCCGAGGAGACTTCCTCGGTGCAGAGGGTCGCACCAATGGGAACACCGCCTGCGAGGCCCTTGGCCAGGGTCATGATGTCAGGGCGTACTCCGTAGTGCTCATAGCAGAACATCTTGCCCGTACGGCCGACGCCTGTCTGGATCTCATCGTCGATAAAAAGGATCCCTTTCTCGTTGCACAGCTGCCTTACAGCCTTTACAAAATCGGGAGCAGCGGGATGAACACCGCTCTCGCCCTGGATCAGCTCCAGCATGATAGCTGCCGTCTTGTCAGTGATGGCTGACTGCAGGTCGCTGATATCGTTATACTCAACGTACTTGAATCCGGGAGTAACAGGTTCAAAGGGCTGGCTGAACTTGGGCTGGCCTGTTGCGGCGATGGTTGCCATAGTCCTTCCGTGGAAGCTCATCTTGGCGGTAATGATCTCATACTTGTCGATGCCCTTGTAGTGGAAATAGCCTCTTGCCAGCTTAATGGCTGCTTCATTAGCCTCAGCTCCGGAATTGGAGAAGAAGACCTTGTCAGCAAAGCTCTTTTTGCAGAGCCTGTATGCCAGTTCGCTCCTGGAGGGGATGAGGTAGTAGTTGGAGCAGTGGATCAGCTTTTTGGACTGCTCTGCTATGGCTTTTGTAAGCTTGGGATGAGCATGTCCCACTGAGTTTACGGCGATGCCGCCGATCATGTCCAGATACTTCTTTCCGTCCGTATCATAGAGGTAGCTGCCCTTGCCCTTGACGAAAGCCACGTCCAGGGGTGCAAATACCTGCATGCAGTATTTCTTGTCATAATCCTTTGCGAGATAAAGATCACTTTCTATACTCATAATCGTCCCTCTTTTCTTTCACGATCATTGTTCCGATCCCGTTCTCCGTGAAGATCTCAAGGAGAAGGCTGTGGGGTATCCTGCCGTCAATGATATGAGCTCTTCCTACACCCCTTAAGACCGTATCGAGGCAGCCATTGATCTTGGGGATCATGCCGCCTGTTATTATCCCTCTGTTGATGCAGTCGCTGATGTCATTTTCGTCCAGAACGGGAATGATGTGGTTCTCACCGTTTTCCTGCTTTTCCAGAACGCCGCCTACATCAGTCAGGATCATGAGCTTGGAAGCCTGCAGGGCGACAGCGACTTCTGATGCTACCGTATCGGCGTTGATATTGTAGCTCTCGCCCTCTTCACCCATTCCGATAGGGGCGATGACGGGGATGTATTCGTCGTTTGCGAGCATTGAGATGACAGCGGTGTCGATGTTCTTGATCTTTCCGACATAACCGATATCTATGGGGTTGCCCTCAGGATCTACCGTCATCCTCTCTGCTTCGATCAGCTGTCCATCGATACCGGAGATACCGATCGCCTTGGCTCCCTTGGAGCAGAGGTTGGATACTATCTCCTTGTTCGTCTTGCCGATCAGTACCATCTGTGCGATCTGCATGGTGTCGGCATCGGTATATCTCAGACCGTTAACGAAGTGGGATTCCACGTTAACTCTGGAGAGCATGTTGTTGATGTCAGGTCCGCCTCCATGTACCAGGATGGGGTTGATGCCGATGTATTTCAGGAGGACGATATCGTCCATTACGGACTGCTTCAGTTCCTCGTTGATCATTGCGTTTCCGCCGTACTTGATAACGATCGTCTGTCCTCTCAGCTTCTTGATGTAGGGGAGGGCTTCGATGAGGATCTGAGCCTTATCGACTTTTGTCTTCATTTCCCCTTCGATGTAGGGAGGATTCTTTTCATTGTCACTCATGTCATACACCTCTTACAACGTTTTTGAGACCTGTGTCCTCAGGAAGTCCGAACATGCAGTTGGCTGCCTGGATGGCCTGAAGAGCGGCTCCCTTGCCCAGGTTATCCTGTGCGGAGAAGAGCTTGATCATGTCAGTCTCGGGATCATACAGACCATTAACGTCTATGTAGTTTGAACCGTATACCGATTTTACATCAGGAAGCTCCTTATTATTCAATACTCTTACAAAAGTCTCATTATTGTAAAACTCCTGATAAACTTCGTTGATCTTCTCTGAAGAAACATCCTTGAAAAGCTCGGAAGGCTTTGCGTAGATGCTGGCCAGCATGCCTCTCTTGAAAGGTGCAAGGTGGGGCGTAAATGTTACGCTCTTAACGATCTCTGACCCGGACTTCTGAGACAGGAATCCGCACTGCTCGGCGATCTCTGTTGTGTGTCTGTGACCTACCGCGCCGTAGGGCTTGAAAGCTTCATCCGTCTCACAGAAAGCATATGCGAGGTCAGCTTTCCTGCCTGCTCCGGATACACCTGATATGGCATCGATGATTATGGAATCAGCTTTAACCAGACCCTTGGTGAGGAAGGGAGCCAGAGCGATGAGGGAACATGTGGGATAGCAGCCGGGATTAGCTACCAGGCGTGCTGACTTCAGTTCATTCCTGTAGAACTCGGGAAGACCGTATACGGCTTCTTTGAGGAGTTCGGGATGAGGATGCTCCAGCTTGTAGGATCTTTCGTATGTGGCAAGGACCTTGTACCTGAAATCGCCGCTGTGATCGATGACCCTGGCACCGTTTTCAAGAAGAACGGGAACCGTCTTGGATGATACGCCGTGGGGCAGAGCGGTTATTACCAGATCGCTGTCCTTTGCGATCTGAACGTAATAACCCTCCTCGAGGATGATGTCGCATACACCTCTGAATACGGGATATATCTCCGAGAATGCCTTTCCTGCGAAAGACTTGGATGTCAGATGAATGAGTTCTGCATAAGGATGTGCCGAAAAGCCCCTGACGAGTTCAGCACCGACATATCCGGTAGCACCAATGATACTGATCTTTATTTTATTAGATTCCATAGTGAATAGTTCCTCAACTTACTATTTGATGATTTATGCAATATAATGCATAAAAATACAAAAGTCAAGAGAGATTAAAGATAAATATCCGTCACTTCGCGACAGGACCTTTATAAATTCTATTATTCCTTATGAAAACGTTTATGTCCTGTCGCTCAAAAGATTCCGGATATTTATCTTTATTCTTAGCAGATTCCGTTGACCGGATCGATGCTCGCTTTTCATAATTGCACAAATATGTTTTGGTGCAATGTTGTATTTTTGTGGAAATCGCATAGCAAATCATATATAATCGAAAAAGATGTTTCTATCTGATACCAATTTCGAAGGAGGAAAGACTGATGGAAAAGTATTCCGCAGACAAGATCCGTAACATCGCTTTGTTCGGCCACGTCGGTTCAGGTAAGACCACATTGGCAGAAGCTATGTTATATTGCACCAAAAGCACAGACCGCCTCGGCAAGATAACCGATGGCAACACTGTAATGGACTTTGATCCCGAAGAGATCAAGCGTCAGATGTCAGTTGCAGCCAAGGTAGCCGCGTGCGAATACAAGGGAAGCAAGATCAATATCATCGACACACCCGGTGATTTTGACTTCCTTGGTGAAGAAATGGCTGGTATCAGAATCGCCGACAGCGGAGTCGTTATGGTCTCTGCCAAGGGCGGTACATCAGTAGGTTCACAGAAGGCCATCAGGCTCCTTAACGGTAAGAATGTTCCTTTCCTGTTCTTCGTAAACAGGATGGATGAACCTAATGCAGATTTCGAGGCAGTTGCGTCCAGGATGATGGAGCGTTACGGTGCTTCAGTTATCCCTCTGTCCTTCCCGATCATGGAAGGCGGACAGATGACAGGTATCGTTGACGTTATGAACCGTAAGGCTTTCTCCGTTGACTGGAAGACAGGCAAGCTCACAGAATTCCCTCTGCCTGAGGAATATAATTCACGTATCGACGAGCTCCAGGAAAAGGTAAATGAGGTCGTAGCTGAGGCTGACGATGCTCTCATGGAGAAGTTCTTCGCAGGCGAGCCTTTTACAGAGGACGAATTCAGGCACGGCGTACATGCCGGCTTCCGTGAGGGCAAGCTCCATCCCATCTACTGCGGTTCCGCATACATGAACGTTGGTGTTGACTTCCTGCTCAACTGTATCGCAAAGGATACTCCTCCGGCAGGCAGAAAGCCCGCTATCATCGCAACATATCCCGATGGCAGGGAAGAGGAAGTTAAGTGTGACATCAACGATCCCACGGCTGCTTTCATATTCAAGACGATCTCCGACCCTTTCGTCGGTAAGATCAGTATCTTCAAGGTTAATGCAGGTGCCGTAAAGGCTAACTCCACTCTCTACAATGCAACAAAGGGCAAGGACGAGAGGATCGGCGGTCTGTTCTATCTCGTAGGCAAGAAGCAGATCCCCACTGATCAGGTTACTGCAGGCGATATCGGCGCAACGGCTAAGCTGGCCATCTCCGAGACCAACGATACATTGTGTGACAGCGCACGTGTTCTGGAACTGCCCAAGATCAAGTTCCCTACACCCGTTCTGTCCAAGAGCATCGAGCCCAAGGCAAAGGGCGATGAGGAGAAGATCATCTCCGGTCTGTCCAAGCTCGCTGACGAAGACAAGTGCTTCACCATCGTTACCAATCCCGAGACCAAGCAGATGGTTCTCTCAGGCCTCGGCGACATGCAGCTCAAGGTACTGCAGAGCAAGCTGAAGGATAAGTACAAGGTTGATTGTGACCTCGGTGACATGAAGGTTCCTTACCGTGAGACCATCCGCAAAAAGGTCAAGGTCCAGGGCAAGCACAAGAAGCAGTCCGGCGGACACGGCCAGTATGGTGATGTATGGATCGAGTTCGAGCCCAACCCCGAGCAGGAAGAGCTGGTATTTGCCGAGAACGTATTCGGCGGTGCAGTTCCCAAGAACTTCTTCCCCGCTGTTGAGAAGGGTCTCCAGGATTCAGTAAAGAAGGGTGTTCTTGCAGGATTCCCCGTTGTTAACCTCAAGGCTACACTGGTTGACGGTTCTTACCACGACGTAGACTCATCGGAAATGGCATTTAAGATCGCTGCCAACCTGGCATTCAAGGCCGGTATGACACAGGCTAATCCTATCCTCCTCGAACCCATCAGCACGATGGAAGTTCATGTACCCGAGGAGAAGCAGGGCGACATCATGGGCGACCTCAATAAGCGCCGCGGACGTATCATGGGCATCGATGCCGATGAGCAGGGCTCCGTTATCAACTGTGAGGTTCCCACAGCAGAGATCCTGGATTACGCTACTGACCTCAAGTCAATGACCCAGGGCAGAGGATGGTTCGCATTCAGCCACGCCAGATATGAACCCGCACCTCCGGATGTTGCGGACAAGGTCGTTGCTGCTTACAAGGAAGAGGAATAACAGCTGAATAAGCTATAATACCGAGGAGACCGGATCATTCTGATCCGGTCTTTCTCTGCTCTTACAAACTAAGCTTGGTGGTGTATAATCTTTCTATAACAGGGATAAAAGAGAGTTATTGAAATGGAAGAATCCAAACGTTTTACAAAGGCTACCTGGAGGATAATGGAACAGCTCCTCGAGGTCGACAATCTCGACGAGGCACTGGCAGGAAGCATAGAGATAATCGTAAATGAACTCAACAGTGAGGCAGGTGCCATCTGGCTCCTCGATCCTAAAACCGACAGGCTGTCGCCGTTATTCCACATCGGGCCGGCCGATATCTCTAACATCAGTGTAGAAAACGGTCTGGGGATAGAGGGCGTCGTTACAAAGACCGGCGAGTCAGTGATGGTTACCGATGCACAGAATGATCCCAGATTCGACGGAACGATCTTTGACGATAACGGTCTCATAACAAAGACCATGATCTGCGTCCCTCTCAACAACCTTCACGATGTTATAGGATGCGTTCAGATCGTCAACAAGAAGGACGGATCGTTATACGATGAGGAGGAACTCCAGCTCTGCGAGAGGATGGCATCGCTTGCCGCCATCACCATAGATGAGAAGGGCCTGATAGTCGATCTCGGTGAGAAGAAAGAGATACTGGCTTCCCTCAGGAACGTCATCAAGGAATTCCCGTCGGGCGACGGCGTCAGCCGTGTTCTCAAGGGCATAAATCTCGATATATACAAGAATGAATTTGTCGTCGTACTGGGAGAATCGGGATGCGGCAAGTCCACCATGATGAACATAGTCGGAGGTATGGATTTCCTCACTGACGGAACACTCATCATCGAGAACAAGGACTTTTCACATCCCACCGATGCGGAATTGACCAAATTCCGCCGTGAGTATGTAGGTTTCATATTCCAGGCATATAACCTGATGCCTAACCTTACGGCACTGGAAAATGTTCAGTTTATCGCTGAACTCGTGGACGATCCCATGGATCCACATGAAGCTATTGCCAAGGTCGGTCTGGCACAGAGGGAGAATAATTATCCCGGACAGATGTCAGGCGGACAGCAGCAGCGTGTATCTATCGCGCGTGCATTAGTCAAGAAGCCCAGATTGATCCTGGCTGACGAGCCCACGGCTGCTCTCGATTACACGACGAGCATAGAGGTGCTTTCAGTCATCGAGGATATCGTCAAGAACCAGGGTACGACCGTCATGATGGTTACCCATAATGTTGAGATAGCCAAGATGGCCGACCGTGTGGTCAAGGTCCGTAACGGCAAGATCGCCAGCATCAAGAAGAATCTTCATCCTCTGCATGCAGAGGAACTGATCTGGTGATCAGTAGATCTTATATATCTTTGCTCCGTTCTCGTTAAATGATGCTACCTGAGTCAGGTTCTCAGCGAAGAACTCCCAGTTGAACTGGGCATTGAATGCGTATTCTCCAATATCGAATTCAGGGTCTGCCAGCAGGTATCTTATGCCTCTTTCAGTGCAGTAGCGTGTGAATTCGTTTATGTCTCCGCCGCATCCTGAGATGAGCCATGCGTAGATCTGATCTCTCGTATCAGTGTCGTGTCCTGCTGACCATGCGTAGTAGGGCCAGCCGTAGTAGGAGGGACGTCCTGCGAGATAGAATGAGTTCAGGCTCCACATGGGGGTGAGGAATACGTCGGATGGTTCTGTATTCTCGATTATCCAGCGTGTTACGGGTGAATCTGCATCGATCGTATAACGGCCTTTGTTCAGGTTATAGTATGTGCACCATTCTGAAATGCCCGTTGCCGTGAGAGGTACGAGCAGACAGATGCCCAGGATGATGCCTGCCAGCTGCAATGCGATGAACTTGCCCAGAGAGATCTCTTTTGAAGACTTCTTTGCAGGGGCAATGGCAGCAGGCTTGACCTCTTCTTCTGCCTTTTCTTCAGCTTCCGGTGCTTCTTCAGTTTCTTCAGGTTCTGCGATCTCCTCGGGCTCTCCGATCTCTTCAGGTTCTTCAGAAGGAGAGGACTCCTCTTCTTCGGTAAAGACAGATTCCTCCACGGGTTCTTCCGTGATGGGAGCGGCGCTGATCTCAACGTCCTCATCATCCTCTGAGAAAAATTCCTCGAGGGAGATCTCCTCTACAGCAGAGGAAACAGACTCTGTATCCTTTCTCTCGGCGGGAACGATGTCGAAGAGATCCTCCAGAGCAGTCGTATCATCTATTTCCACCTTCTCTGTTGTCTCTTCTTCAGGATCTTCTGCTTCCTCTTCTCCTGCTTCAGCAGAGGAAGACTCCTCCAGCAATGCGATCTCATTGCCGGGTCTGATGCCGACTACTTCCTCATCGGGGATGGGATCATCTTTCACGTCGGTTATGATCTCCTCGGGAAGCTCGATCTCCTCAGGCAGGTCGTTATCATCAGAAGCATTTCCTGTATCGGCAAGATTGACCACAGGTTCAGCGGGGATCAGCTCTCCGTTAAATACAACGGGTTCAGAGGACACATCACCGGATGAGGCGGTGGAGGATGCCATGGCCGCTGCCGCGATCTCCTCTGATCCGGATCCCTTGCGTGCGATCTTGTAGGGGATCGCAAACAGATTGGACAGCAGTATCGCTACGAATGCATCTGCCAGTATGAGGCTGATCTGGATGAATTTGTGGTTAGCCAGCATCTCCAGGGATATCTGACAATTGAATCCGAATGCCATAGGAAGCATGAAGCACAGGAACATGAGGAACCTGTAAACAGGCTTTTTGTTCTTGATATCAGTAATGAATGAGATCAATTCCATCAGCAGGCCCAGGACGAGTGTCAGGCCCGTGACGATCAGGATGTATTTAACGACATCCATGGCACCGGGATCTTCCAGGACGAATCCGGGATGGAACTTGAACGATACTACGTTTTCCGCTCCTCCTGAAAAGACCTTCGTCTGTATGTAGGAGGAGATGACAGCACATACGGCTACTATCAGATGCAGGAGCCTGCTCTCGCTGAATATTGCCATTCCAAACAGGATGAGCAGCATGGCGATGAGGGCGGAACCGTGGAAATAAGGCATTACCACGACCGTTACGATCGCAAGGATAGTCAGATAGTAGGGGGACAGGGTGTCTTCGGAACGGGGAAGCCAGCTGCTCCTGGAAAAGAGGAAAGCCTTGATGGCTTTGCCGAATCCGCCTGCTCTCATACAGCTGATGCACATTCTCCTGACGAAGGGGAGGAAGAGGATGATCATCATTATGATCAGTCCGATTCCGAGCATCAGATGACGCTGGTTGGGATATACGTTGATCGCCCAGATGCCCCATGAATCGAAGGGGGTTACTTCGTACCAGGAGTCGAAAGCGGCAATGTCCTTCAGCGCTGAAAGGAAGCTTTCCTGCTTCATCAGAAGTAGCAGGTGATCAAAGGCATTCCATGAGCTCCTGAAGAATACGAGCAGGGGTGCGAATACAAATGCGCCTCTCTTGCCCGACAGGAGCACTGCCAGGAGTCCGAGCAGTATCAGGGCACATACCATCGTGATGATGCTGGGGACATTGAGTGCAACGTCTATGGGGAAACCTCCGTAGTTGAGCATTCCGCAGAAGAAGTAGAACATGAAATGGTACTGTATGCCGTCACCTGAGAAATGCATGTACTGGGTGGGGAAATTAAATCCGTTGGAGAAAGATGACACCATGGCTGTGTGAGGAGCCAGGTCTGAAAATGTTGAAAAACCTGCAGACAGCTCACCACCTGTAATACGGTAGGTGTAGAGCATGAGGAATGTGGTTACGGCAGTGATCACTGCGATCACGATCCCGTAGAACATAGTGTCCTTGAAGGAATACTTGTAGGGTTCGATATCCATCTCTTCGCCGTCTTCTATCCTGGCAAGACGTCTTCTGTTGATGAGGACGAGACATGAAAGTGTGAGCCAGATCAGGATCGCGAAGGTTATCACCATGCCGATCCTCTTGCAGAGTGTTCCGTCGTTGAAGGCGTAGGACAGCCCGAGGATGCAGAAATAATTGAAGAATCCAGTGCACATGAATCCGACGAGTATGCCTGCCGGAACGGTGAATAATGTATTTGGTATAAGGCTGATGGTGTGTTTATTGAGAGCACCTGCCACGAACAGGCGCCTGACATCGGGCACTGCCAGATTTACCAGAGCAATGCCGAAAATGGCTGAGATTATCAAGTAGACTATAGCGAGCATAGTTATCCCCCTATTTTTAATATTAAAAGTATACCAATCTTTTAAGACTGCTATTTTACAAATAGGTAACAAAGACTATAGCCCTCTTGCATCCAATGATATAATGATTCGGTATGAATCAAGATTATGAGGTCTGAAACATGAAAATCACTGTTCTTGGCGGCGGTCTGTCGCCCGAGAGAGACGTATCAAAGAAATCGGCTAGTCTTATAGCAAATGCACTTTTATCCAAGGGCCATAAGGTGGCTCTTATCGATCTTTATGAGGGGACCGACCAGGATCCCGAATCACTCTACAGGGAGGGTACGGACGATCTGTACAGCTTTGACATTCCTGAGTCTGAGCCGGATCTGGAGGCTGTCATCGCAGCTAATGGCGGCAGACGCGAGTGGATAGGCCCAGGTGTCATAGATCTGTGCAAGACGGCTGACTGCGTATTCATCGGACTTCACGGTTCTTATGGCGAGAACGGCCAGGTCCAGTCTGTTCTGGACAGCTACAACATCAGATATACAGGATGCAACTACATCGGCTGCGCCATCGCCATGGACAAGGATATCTCCAAATCACTCATCAAGGGTGCAGGCATCAACACTGCAAAGTGGTTTACGGAGGATCCCAACAAGATCACTGCCGATGAGATCATCCGCATGATCGGCATCCCCTGCGTCGTAAAGCCCATTGGAACTGGTTCATCCTGCGGTGTTTCCGTTGTCAAGAGCAAGGACGAGCTGGAAAACGCCATTAACTATGCACGCAAATACGAACAGCTGATCCTCGTTGAGGAATACCTTACCGGAAGGGAGATCACCGTCAGCATCCTGGGTGATCAGGTCCTGCCCATAACCGAGATCATCCCTCATGAGGGATTCTACGACTACAAGAACAAGTACCAGTCAGGACTTACCACCCATGTCTGTCCTGCAGAACTCACCGAGCTCGAGACAAAGGCCGTTCAGGGAATGGCTCTGAAGATCTTCCACATCCTCAGGATGAGCAGCTATGGCAGGATCGACATGATCTACGACCAGGATAACGGCAAGTTCTACTTCATCGAGGCCAACAACCTTCCCGGCATGACCAATACGTCACTGCTGCCCGAGGCTGCTTCACACGTGGGCATAAAGTACGAGGATCTCTGCGAACAGATAGCACTAGAGTGCCTTAGATGATGACTACCGGTACGGCGATCATCGGAGGCGGTGCATCAGGGCTTTTTGCCGGCATCTTTCTCAAGAGGGCAGGAGAGGATCTTCTGATCCTGGAACGCAATCCCGAGTGCGGCAGGAAGATCCTCATTACCGGTCACGGACGCTGCAACATCACAAATCTCAAGGATCCTTCCGAACTCAAAAAAGGCTACAATGAAGCCTCGAAGTTCGTATACCCTGCCATATCCAAGTTTTCTCCTGCAGACTGCATGAAACTGTTCCAGGATGAACTGGGCGTCAGGCTCAAAGTTGAGGAGAACGACAGGGTCTTTCCCGTTTCGGACAGAGCATCAGATATCCGTGATGCAATGGTCAGATACGTGGGAGAGGATAACATCAGGACCGGATTCAAATGTGTTTCCATAAAAAGGAAAAATGGCCTGTTCGAGACAACGTCAGAAAATGGGGATGTGGTCACATGCAAAAACCTCATCCTGGCATGCGGCGGGCAGAGCTATCCCGGCACGGGATCTGACGGTTCGGGATCCAGACTGGCAGCAGGATTGGGACACACCATAAATAAGCCGAGAGCGTCACTTTCTGCCATACCTGCCACGTATGAGAGCCTGAACGATCTGCAGGGTGTAACGGTTGAGAATGTTTCCCTGTCACTGTACTTCGACGGAAAGAAACAGGCCTCCGCCGGAGGTGACCTGCTGTTTACACATAACGGGATATCAGGCCCTTCTGCCATGAAGATATCCAGGGAGATACCCGCTGCCATAACCGGAGAAGTCTATATCCTTGCTGACCTTGTTGAGGGTCTGACGGACGGTGAACTGGTCGGGAGGATAAATGCAAATCCCAGGACAAAGCTCTGTAATCTGATCTCTGATTACGTTCCCAGGAGCCTGGCATCTGGAATATGCGGTGATGAGATCTATTGCCGTGATGTCAGATCGGAGATGAGAAAGGATGTATTAAGAAAACTGAGAAGCTTCAGGTTCGATATCAGGAAAACGCCTGACATCTCCTCCGCATACTGCACCAGAGGTGGGGTAATTTTGAATGAATTATGCAGGGATTCCTATGAGTCCAGGTTAGTTCCGGATCTCTTTGTAATAGGCGAAAACACTGATGTTGACGGGATCAGCGGAGGCTATAATCTGGCTTTTGCGGCGGGTTCTGCCTTCCTTGCAGTGAAAAGGATACTGGGATAATATTTACTGGCACCAAGAATAATGGAGATGATTGTATGAAAAAAACAGCTTACATTATTACCGGAGCGCTTATCGCCTCTATGGCATTTGCCGCTTGTGCGGATAAAGATGCTGAAAGTGAAACGGAAGTATCTGAAACCGTGACGGAGACCACCACTGAGGAAACAACAGAAGAGACGGAGGCTACGACTTCCGCCACTTCAGAGACAACTGACATATCAGAAGACCCTGTATTTTCCGAGTATATGATGTTTCAGACTGATCCGTCATTTGAAGAACAGGAGAACCCTGATACTATAGACGATCTGAGCGATCAGGTGCTGATAGATCTGGCCAGGAACTATGAGGCGAACGGGTACCAGTTCATCAGCAGTGCCAGGGATATGTGGCGCTGTGGATCCGGCTATTGTTTCGTTATTGATGGCAAGCCGGCATTCCTGATCCAGGGTTTCTGGATGGCCGGACAGGAAGGAGATTCACAGGTTAACGTGAACTGTTTCCTGGCATCTCAGGAACTGTGCGAGAAGTATCTGGGTTATGTTATACAAAGTGATAATGGTGACACGATCGAGTATGTGAATCCCGAAGCAGATCCTGAATTTAATAAGATCATATTTGACAAGACCACAGGAGTACTTACAATAACAGATACAGTAGAACATATAGATCAGGGTGTCGGCTGACAAAGAGGAGGTTCCCGTGAAAAGAAACGATTACATTACCTGGGATGAGTATTTTATGGGCGTTGCCCAGCTTGCTGCAAAGAGGAGCAAGGACCCCAGCACACAGGTTGGCGCATGCATCATCGATTCCAACAAGCACATTCTGTCAGTAGGCTATAACGGAATGCCTACAGGATGTTCCGATGATGATTTCCCCTGGGACAGAGAGGGAGAAACGCTGGATACCAAGTATGCCTTTGTTTGCCATGCGGAACTCAATGCCATCCTGAACAGTAAGGCATCAGACCTCCGCGGGACCACTGTTTACGTTACGCTTTTCCCCTGCAATGAATGTACCAAAGCGATAATCCAGAAGGGGATCGGCAAGATAATCTATCTCGACGATAAGTACCACGATACCGAGACAGCTGTTGCCGCCAGAAAGATGCTGGACAGTGCGGGAGTGAAGTACGAGAGATATAACGGCGGCGACAAGGAAATAACGCTGAAGGTGTAACATGTTCAAGAGATTATCCCGTTTTCTGTCAGCAGCATTAGCTGCATCGGTCGTTTGCGCAGTCATGTCGGTATGCGTATTTGCCGCACCGTCTGCCAGTGTAGATAATGTCAACCCCTGGGGGTCCGGAGGCCAGATCACACTGAACCTGTCCGGCTGCTCCGGATACAATACGATCACTGTGACCGTTGAATTCGACGGCACGGTAAGATCCGCTTCCGGCTGGGGATTTGATTCATACAGCGTGAGCGGGAACAGGGTAATCGCAACATGTTCCGCGTCAGGACCTAACAGCTGGGGATTCGACAGTAATGTCGGCATTCAGGTCGATGGTTCCGACATAACAGGCGCCAGGCTGATATCCATAGAAGGTGACGGAACAACAGGAAGCACATCCGGAGGATCTTCTGCAGATTCCACGAACGCTGCACCTCCCTCTGCTCCTGCCAGAGCTCATGTTGATTCCGTGGCAGGTGACGACTGGCTCACGACAGATGGCAGCAGGATCGTAGACATGAACGGAAAGCAGGTCTGGATGACGGGCTGCAACTGGTTCGGTTACAACACGGGAACAAATCTGTTCGACGGAGTATGGAACTGCAACCTTCAGACCAGTCTGGAAAACATCGCCAACAGGGGATTTAACATCCTCCGTCTGCCCATGTCTGCTGAACTCCTGCTCCAGTGGAAGAGCGGAACATATCCCAATGCCAACTACAACCAGGCGTTAAACTCTGACCTCAACGGCATGAACAGCCTTCAGATCTTTGATCATGTTCTGGATCTGTGTGAGGAATACGGAATGAAGGTCATGATCGACATACATTCCGCCAATACTGATGCATCCGGACATAATCATCCCGTATGGTATACGGACAGGATCTCAGCTGCACAGTTCGAGGAAGCTCTTGTCTGGATCGCTGACAGGTACAAGGATGACGATACGATCGTTGCCTATGATCTCAAGAATGAGCCTCACGGCAAGGCAAGTGAGACGACACAGGCTATTTGGAATGACTCCGATGATCCCGACAACTGGAACATGGTTGCCGCATCGGCGGCAAATGCCATACTGGATGTCAACCCCAACGCCCTGATCGTCGTCGAGGGCATACAGATCTATCCCACAGACATCAGATCCAACAACTTTACTTCAACTGATGACGATGATTACTACAACACCTGGTGGGGTGCCAACCTCATGGGTGTCAGGGACTATCCCATAGATCTCGGTTCTGATGCCAGGAATAAACAGCTTGTCTATTCCGTTCACGATTACGGCCCCCTGGTATATATGCAGCCCTGGTTTGAAGGAGGCTTTACGTACGAGTCTCTCTACGAGGATGCATGGCACGACTACTGGCTCTACATCGTGGAGGAGGATATTGCTCCCGTATTCATCGGTGAGTGGGGAGGATTCATGCAGGGTGACAACCTCACATGGATGACATATCTGAGGCAGCTGATCGCTGAAGAACACCTGAACCATACGTTCTGGTGCTATAATGCCAACTCCGGAGATACCGGCGGACTGGTCAAGGACGATTTCCAGACATGGGATGAGGAGAAGTATGCTTTCGTCAAGGAAGTCCTCTGGACAGACGATGAAGGTCATTTCATAGGACTCGACCATGCAGTACCCCTCGGCTCCAACGGCATAGCACTCTCCGAATGGACAGGCATGATCCCTGCACCCGTCAGGCATGATGCGGCACCTGCATCCGCTGAGGCCGGCGAGTCTTCCGAGACATCAGTTCCTGAAACTGTTTCTCAATCCGAAGCACCCGCTCCCGCTGAAAAAGGCGGTTCCAATACAGTTCTCATCGTCGTTCTCTCTGTCATCGGTGTGGCTGCTCTGGCAGTTATCGCAGTAATGGTGATCAAGATCAGGGCTCTCGACAAGAAGGAACCTGAGCCTGATCCGGATGCTCCCGTCGTAGTCAACGGATACCTGCAGAAGTCCAATACCTATAACCCCCGTCCGGTATATTCCAATACGGCCGAGGCCAGGAAAGCCCAGGAGAAAAAGGCTGCGGAAAAGGCAGATAAGCCTGAGGACCCTGAGGGATAAAAGAGTTTCAATTAGTACATTTTAACGAATTTTCACCTCTAAATTTAGAGGTGGCGACATTGTTTTGCCCTGATTACGCATATATAATTATTTAATTATATAAAGGTTTTCGTGGAGGTAGATATCGTGTACTCGAGTTTCGGCCAAACCAGACTTTGCAGATGTCTAGTCAGTCTTTTATGTTTGATCCTGTCATTCGGAACATCATTGCTGTGGTTGAAGAATGACGTTGAGGCTTTTAATTCCGTAAGTATCAAGATCACCGTATATGGTGATGGCAATGCTCAGATGACCGGCTCGACCAGTGGTTTTGTGGAACCCGGACATGCTTCCGCGCCTACTTTTACCATCTCTCTAAGTGCAGCCGTCACCGTCACTGATGCCTGGGGCGTAACTGTCCTCAGCGGCAGCGGGACCAAGAATGTCAAGGTACAGATACAGGACTGGGGCGGTTATAACCATGAATGGGGAATGAATGTTACTGGTTCAGGTTTGGATGGACTTACCTGCTATAACGTATCAGCCAGCGGGCCTACCCCTTCACCCACGCCTAAGCCTGCCACCAGCACGCCTACGCCCAAGCCAGCATCCCCAACACCTACAAAGAAACCTACTAACACACCCAAGCCCGCGACTGCCACGCCTACAAAGAAACCTACGAGCACACCTAAACCCGCAACTGCCACGCCTACAAAAAGGCCGACTGCAACTCCGAAGCCCGGAACGGCAACTCCGACTCCGAGGTCCGCTACGGCAACACCTACAAACAGGCCTGCAACGAGTACGCCTACTCCTACGCAGTCCCCTAACAGTACGCCGACCAATACGCCGACCCCTAAACCTACATCAGCAGCAACGAGCACGCCTACCCCTACGGAAGCTCCAATTCCTACAAATGGGATAGTGATCCCGGGAAGTGATGAGACGGATCCTTCAGACCCCTCAGACCCCACGGATCCTACTGAGCCTTCCGCTACGGATGCCGCAGTTACTGAGCCTTCCGATGAAGGCCCCGGATTGGTCCATACGAATCCTACCGGAGGGCCCAATACAGATAACCCTGATGACAAGGGCAATTCACTCTGGTGGCTCTGGCTCATCCCGATCCTCCTGATCGGTGCAGGCGCGTTCAGATACAGACATCTGCGCAGGAACAAGGGTATGAGCAACAAGGAAGCATGGGTAAATCTTATCCCCGGAACTTCCAGCGTTATCTATGCAGTATCCAATTTACTCCCTTCCAAGAAGACAGAGACGGTACAGACGGCAACGTCCTCCTCACAGACAGGTGCAGGACTTGCAACTGCAATGAAGGAGATCAACGAGATGAAGAAGGCTGAGGCACAGACATCAGCACCCAAGTCTTCTGCACCTTCAAACGGACTTAAGGCACCTGTCAAGAGACCTGCCCAGTATTCAGTTAACCGTGCTGCCCAGAATAATGATGTGCCTACATCTGATGCGGCAAAGTCCGTTCTGGAGAAGACAGACACGGCCAAGTCTGCCCCCGTGGGACTTAAGCCACCCGTCAAGAGACCTGCACAGTTCTCTTCGAATCCTAATGTGGCCAGACAGGCAAAGATCGAGAACGAAGCTCCCAAGAGACCTGCTGCTTCTGTAAATCAGGCTCCTGCAAAGGGTGTGCCGGCAGAACCGAAGGAAAAACCTGCGTTTAAGCCTGCTCCCGCAGCTCCTGCAGCAACTGCAGCCGCAACTGCTACTGCCGTTGCTTACCCCAAGACCAGATCCACATCCGGAACGACAAACTATGCTGCCCAGATGAGAGAGATCGCACAGGCCCGCAAGGCAGAACAGGAGGCAAAGTCTGCAGAGACTGCCGCTAAGGAGACCCCCGCAGCTAAGGAAAAGCCTGCTCTAAAGCCTCCGGTCAAGCGTCCCGCCCAGTTCTCTTCTAATCCCAATGTGGCCAGACAAGCCAGGATCGAGAACGAAGCTCCCAAGAGACCTGCCGCTTCGGCTGCGATCCCTACTTCCGCTGCTGCCAAAGCCGTTCTGGACAGCACCGTGACAGAGCCTGCTCACGAGCCTACCAGGGAGGAGATAAGAAAGAGCATCCTGGAGAAGATCGAAGCAAAGAACAGGGAACGTCAGGTCGAGGGCAAGACCGAGACTCCCCGCAAGATTTCTCCGTCGCCGTTCAATAAACCGGCCCCTACCGATGACAGTAACGGCAGCATCTGACAAAAAAGCTAGGACCATTAATCTCGTAACAGTATCATCAGTATTTCTGGTGATACTGTTATTGAGTTATATGTGTCCGCTGATAACCGATGATCTTCATTTCAAATTTATCTGGAATGGCTTTGATGCCAGACCGGGACAGGAAATCCGTGTCAGTTCGTTGGGAGACATTATCGAGTCAGCACGCAACTACTATCAGTTCAGCGGGGGCAGGGTGATATGTCATTTTATCGTCTTTGTCCTGGTCAATGTGAACAGATGGGTATTTGCCGTTCTGAATTCACTGGTCTTTGTTGCTGCCGGCTGGCTGGTCTATGCGCATCTCGGAAAGAAATATACCGGTCAGAGTCAGTGGATGCTGCCTTTGATCTACCTGTCGGTCTTCCTTCTTCTTCCCGTATGGGGGGATTCCATTCTCTGGATCTCCGGCAGTGTCAATTATCTGTGGGCAGGAACAGCTTTCCTGTGGGCTGTGTATCTGATAGATAAGCAGGATAGCAGTACTCTGAACACCGTACTGTCCGGAGTGGCCGTTCTCATTGCATCCGCTACGAATGAGATCTCCGGAGGAATGCTGTCGGTTTTCCTGATACTCAGGATGCTTGCATGGAAGAAAAAAACGCTGGCATATTACTACTGTGCACTCTTCGCTGTAATACCGGGAATGAGCCTGGTACTGACTGCTCCCGGTAATGCGAACAGACAGCTTGTTGTGGACGGGCATCAGAGCCTGGGGATCATGGATGTTATCAGGACGTCTTATGGTTACATGGCGGGATTTCTCGATTGGGGATCGATCATGATAGCTGTTATCCTCGTAATGCTCTTCTACCTGATCTTTACCGAAAAGCGTTTGTCATGGATCATCTCACCCATGACCATAACGATATCCTGCATCGCTGGTGCCGCAGCACTGGGCTTTTCTGGCGTAGTGATCCAGCGTGCGCTGTTTACCGTAATACTGCCGCTCCTCATCCCATTCTGGAGATTTGTCTATGAGGTGATATACAAGATGAAGAGAAAGGAAAAGTTCAAGGCTGTCATTGCTGCTTTTATCACCATATCAGTCCTTGAACTCATCTTCATGAATATCATGCAGGCTCTGACTGCAATACTCGTGCTCGTCATGATCATCCTGACAGACAAGCTGTCGCACGGAAAGCTCATTGACCCCTGGAAGCAGAGTAAAGTGAGAGGGATCGTGGTCATGTCGGTGCTGGGACTTTTGGTGATCACTAATACTGTTCTGTTCATGCTGGACGTTAAGAGATACGATTCCTACATAGACCAGACAGTATCTGCCATGAAGGCAGGTGACAGTGAGACTCTCATGAGCATCAGCCCGGAAAAGCAGCTCTACAGCAGTTTTTTCCCTGCGGAAGGGACCATCGTGTCTGACTATTCCGTCAGCTGGATATATGAATACTACGTGATATCAGGTGGCAGATAATGGCCGTTATAGCGATAGTTACCGGAGCGACATCAGGCATTGGAAGACAGTTCGCCCTTCAGCTCAAGGGCATCAGTAATATAGATGAACTGTGGCTTATAGGAAGGAACAGAGAGGCTCTGTCAGAGTTTTCTGATGAGGTTGCCATCGAAGCGGATATATCCACTGATGAAGGCATAGACAGGATCAGGGAAAAGATAGAGGCGGAAAGGCCTGAGATACTGTTCCTGATCAACTGTGCCGGTCTGGGCTACAGAGCAGGTTTTGCAGATCAGACTCCCGGCATGATCTCTGATACCATAGACGTTAACTGCAGGGCATTAACGCTCCTTACTTCTGTCTGTATTCCCTACATGAAAAAGGGCGGATCACACATAATTAATGTTGCTTCCTCAGCCGGTTTTATTCCCCAGCCGGGTTTTTCCGTATATGCTGCCAGCAAGTCCTATGTGATCTCATTTTCAAGATCCCTTTCCCGTGAACTGAAGTCCTCGGGCATTACAGTTACGGCAGTGTGTCCCGGACCTGTCAGGACTGCGTTTCAGTCGAGGGCAACTTCAGGAGAGGAAACAGATTTCTCCGGCTTCCGGAGCAAAGTTGCAAAAGAACCAGATGAGATAGCAAAAAGATCGCTCAAAGCAGCAATGTCCGGCAGGGATGTTCTGGTCATTGGGCTGTCCCAGAAGCTCCTTCACACTGCCGCTAAAATCATACCCATTAGTTGGATATTGGGTCTGATTAAGTGGTAAAATCAAAGGAGATTTCGTGAACATGAGGAACACCTGATATGCGACTCAGACTTAACGGTATTTTCAAGGACAATATGGTCTTCCAGTGGGGAACTGAGATCAGGTTCTTCGGTCAGGCAGAGGAAGCTTGTTATGTCTGTGTTCAGATGCTCGACGGAGAGACGATCGTGGATGAGGTCCAGAGTCCCACCGATGATGATCTCGGATTCATGGCTGTGCTCCAACCCACACAGGCACCGGGCGGCCCTTACGAATTCAGGGTCTTTTCATACTCGGACGAAGACGGGGAATGGACAGCCGAAGCAGAGATCTACGATTGTTATGCAGGTGAAGTATGGCTCGCCTCAGGTCAGAGCAACATGGAATACCCTCTGATCAGGAGTGAATATTCCAGGTTTACTATAGAGAGAGTTCCCAGAACACAGATACATTATTATCAGGTCCCTCAGGCTGGATTTCTGGATGAGAAACAGGCAGATGCTGAGGCGTCATCAGAATGGACAGTAATAGACAGTGATACCTGCCGGGACATGTCTGCTATAGCATTTTATTTTGCCAGGGAACTGGAATCCAGGATCGACTGCAAGATAGGCATTATTGGATGTTTCCTGGGAGGCACCTCCATTACGTGCTGGATGAGCGAGGAAAATCTCATGTCCAGTCCGGAAGGCAGGAAGGCAAAGGAAAGAGCCGACAGGGAACTGTCTTTCCTCTCCCCCGAGGAATATGTAGAGGCGGAAAAGGAATATGAGGAGAGGGTGGCTGAGTTTAATGAAAAACAGGCCGCTCTGCTCAGGGAGGATCCATATATCACATATCTGACAGAGGAGGAAAAGATAGGTCCAGGACCATGGCCGCCTCCTGCAGGCCCCGGAACGGTAAGACATCCCGGCGCGATGTATGAGTGCATGGTCAGGAGGGTCGCCCCTTTCATGCTGAGAGGAGTCATCTTCTACCAGGGAGAGACGGACTGTGATGAATATGCTTCCGGTTACGGCAGACTGTTCACTGACCTTATCTCGGAATGGAGAGAAGCATTCCTCGATCTGGATCTGCCATTTATCTTCTGCCAGCTTCCCATGTACATCTCCAAGGAGAGGAAGTTCATGGATTACGACGATTATTCATGGGCTATACTCAGGCAGCAGCAGCAGATGGTAGCGGACAGTGTCCCCAATGTCTACATGGCGGTGCTCTCCGACTGCGGTGAGTTCAACAACATCCATCCTGCAGACAAAAAGACTCCCGGCCACCGTCTCGCAGGTCTGGCCCTGAAATTTATTTACGAATTCAGAGGCGTTCCTGCCATTGCTCCGTATATAATAGATGCCAGGAGAGGAGATGGAGTAGAGGTCAGCTTCGCAGGAGATTTCATAATGCTGAACCTGCTGACAGGATACGATTCGGATGAAACAGGATTCGAGGTCGCAGGAGAGGACGGCGAATTCTACAAGGCGGGTGCATCCGTGGATTTTGACGGCAAGACGGTAATCCTTAACTGTCCCAAGGTCGAATTCCCAATGAAAGTCCGCTATGCATATTTCAGCTACGGACCGACACCTCTTTATGCGGAGAACGGTCTGGCGGCAACACCATTCTCGGTAAACATCGAGAAAGATCTCGGAGGAAAATAACACTTGAACATAGCATTTTTCATGATCCCCAAGGCGGATGTAAAACACGTTAACAGCGACTGCACGGTGAGGCAGGCACTGGAGGTCATGCATCACGGCGGATATGCCGCCATTCCAGTACTGGACAGACAGGGATACTATAAGGGTATACTTAGAGAGGGAGACCTGCTCTGGTATATAGTCAGGGGTGAGGGGGGAGAGCCTCACACCATGGCGATCGAATCGCTGGAACAGTTTCCCCTGTCCTCAGTCGATTACATGAAGGCGGAGTCAGACAAGGGATGTCCCGTATCGATCACATCTTCCATCGAGGATCTGATCATGCGTGCCATGGATGTGAACTTTGTTCCCATCGTAGATGATCGGGGACTGTTCATAGGAATAGTTACGAGAAGGTCGATAATCAAGCATTTTTACGATAAGAACATCAGTGGGGGTGCAACATGAACGAGGCCAAAAAAGAAGCGTGGTATTATGCTTTCAAGAACAGGGAGAAGACAAAGGTCATCGTCATCCTTGTTGCCATAATCGCGGTCATCATTGCAGGCATCATTATCTGGATAGTCATTGCCAATAAAGACACAAAAGACAGGGATCTCTTCGATGATGTGATCCTCTCCGGAGAAGAGCCTCAGGCCCAGGTGGTCGAACTCAATACGACCATGGAGGACATCATAACCATTAGTGAACTCCGCGGACTGGAGAGCTCATATACTGCAGTCTGCCGCGTCTACAGCGAAGTTGACAACACATCTCCCGTGTATTACATCGCTTACGATGCAACAGTAGTATTAGGGATCAACACAGAAGACATCGAGATCGACTATGGAGATGAGAAGGACAAGACCATCACCGTCATACTCCCCAGAGTGGTAATACTGGACAGTGTGGTCAATGCCGGAACACTCGACTATCTGTTCATCGATAATTCTTACAACAATCATGAGACATCGATCCAGGCCCAGTCCAGGTGCGAGCAGGATCTGCTCTCCAGAGTGAGGGAAGATGACAAGATGTTCCTCTATGCCAAGGATAATACCGAGGCTGAGATCAGAGCACTTACAGAGCCTCTGATGAAACAGCTCTATCCTGAATACGATCTGAACATCATCTGGAGGGAGGGATAATATGAAAAAACTGATATCCGTACTGCTTATACTGACCCTCGGAACAGGCGTATTCTGTTCATGCAAAAAAGATGACGGGACAGATGAGGATACCGAGGTCATCTCATCTGAAGTCGTGGTCGATGAAGACACTCCCGAACTGACTCCGGAGATGCTGGAATCGATGGAGCCCCAGGAGGTTCAGATCAGGAACATCTGTCAGCTTGCCACACTGGAGGTCTATTTCCATAACGTGGCAAAGGCAGTCAAGCCGGCAGGGACAGGCATCCTGGACTTCACACAGGCAGACAGGAGATTCTGGGTGGAATATAGCGGCACTGCTACAGTAGGCATCGACATGAGCCGTGTATCGATGCTGATCGATGAGGACACCATCACCGTCCGCATTCCCCACGCGAGACTGATAGGAGACATAAACGTGGACTCCTCATCATATGACGTGAATTCCATCTACACTGAATCCGAGGACTGGTGGAGAGTAAAGAACGAGATCTCTGCATCAGATGTTACCAATGCCATCAGAGAGGCAAATGTCTATACCCAGTTATCGGTGATCAACAACAGATCAGTAATGATGAGAGCTGAAGACCGTGCTACCAAACTGATCCGCAACTACATCGAGCAGCTGTCCAAGTATTCGGAAAGGGAATATACGATCAACTTCGAGTATATCGACTCCGAAGTTCAGTAACGCCTGAAAGTAAAAATACAAATGACACACATCTTTTAAGCGAAGCGCCTGGAAGCGCAATAAACAAAAATCACACATCTTTTAAGCGAAGCGCCTGGAAGCGCAATAAACAAAAATCACACATCTTTAAGCGAAGCGCCTGATGTGTGATTTTTAGTTTATTAAGCCTTGGAGCCTCCAGCCGGGATCGAACCGGCGACCTCATCCTTACCATGGATGCGCTCTACCTACTGAGCTATAGAGGCGTATTGCTTTTGCGGAATGAAGTATATCACAAACTCATTCAGTCGGCAACGTTCAGATAAAAGATACTGCAAGACTTACCAGGAACGCAGAAAGACACGTTCCTATCGCAACGATCAGCAGGCTCTTTCCCCGCCATGACAGGAGCAGTGCTACAAGCAGACCTGCTGCAGCTCCGGGAACGGAATCTGTGGAGTAAAGGATCGCAGGAAAAGTCATCGAGGACAGGACCGCATAAGGAATATATTCGAAGAAAGCCTTCAGACGGGGGCTCTCGATCTTTTCCCTGAAAAGGACGAAGGGCAGGGCACGGATAAGATACGTTACCACGATCATGACAGCCAGCAGGGGGAAGAATATGAGATTATCCATCAGCTTCCTCCTTTGACGGCATAAAGAATGCACCTATGACTGACGCAATGACAGAACAGATGATTATCGCAAATCCTGATGAGATGTTTTCCTTGAAGAAAGGTACATAAAACAGGATGCATGACAGAACAACGGCGATAATGGATACGACCATAACTGAGCGCGACTTACGGGAGGCAGGAAGGACTATTGCAACAAACATTCCGTAGATACCGATGGACAGTGCATTCGTTACCATGGCAGGAAGGATGTTTCCGCAAACTGCTCCCAGCAGTGTTCCCAATGTCCATCCGATTACTGGCAGGACACCAAGTCCCGCAAGATATCTAAAGGATACGGGGTGATCAGCTCCTGATGCCACTCCGAAGATCTCATCGGTGATCACGTATCCTGTGATGAGCCTGGCAGGGATGGTCATTGAACTGTCTGTCTTCTGTGACAGTGAGATGGCCATAAGCGAATATCTGAGATTTATGATGAAGGTGGCAATGGCCATCTCTATGAGGCCGCCCGAGGCTGCCATTATCCCAACCCCTGCTACCTGGCCTGCTGATGTCAGATTAGTGAGGGAAACGAGTGTCGCCTGCCACCAGGACAGACCGCTGTTAACAGCGAGCACGCCAAAGGAAAAGGATACCGACAGATATCCCAGACCGATCGCAAGTCCGTCCTTAACTCCTTTACTGAATCCCATGATGATTATCTCTGCTGTGGACCGTATTTGTTTACCAGATCCTCAAAGGACAGATAGTACTGTGAAGAAATGCCGTCATCAACCTCTGCAAGAGAGGATGATCCCTGATCGATCCTGTACATGGTTCCCTTCCAGACATAATACTCTGTCACCACGGGGGTCATAGAGGCTTCATCGATATAAGAATTGACGACGAAGAACGCCTTGTCAGTCAGGTAGTAGTATTCATCTACGGTCATTACGTTATCTACTTCATATTCGAGGGTGACGGAGCAGTATTTCCCGTCGGGAGAACTCAGGTAGTATGAACTGCAGGGCGTATTGTCACGCCTTGCTGTTTCCTCGATACTGCAGCTGATCATTTCCTGATCGTTGTCTTTGCGGTACTCGGAATAATTGTCACGGTACGTATCGATCGCGGAAACGATGCTCCCGTATTCGGGCATCTCCTCACCGCATCCTGAGAATGCAAATACATTTATCATCAATACTATAGCCAGCAGTATGTTGATCGGTCTTGTATTTTTCATCTGATCCACCTTCCGTCCTGATCGGGTAAGCCATTCGGCAAGAATGAATTATAACATCACAAGCCCTTGTTATGTTGACAAATATAACGATAGCAAGTAAAATAATCTCCGCAATAGCACACGGAGAAGTCGCCTAGCCTGGTCGAGGGCGCACGACTGGAAATCGTGTAAACCCCAAAAGGGTTTCGAGGGTTCGAATCCCTCCTTCTCCGCCAAAAACGTAATGGGCGTCGTAAAAAGTCAATAAATATAAGGGTTTGCGAGGTAACCTACAGTTCTGAGGAACGCTACTTACCACTAACTTACCACTATTTACGACAAGACTGGAAGATGTGCCCAAAGATCAACGACCGGATGAAAGTCTGGTCGTTGTTTTTCTTGAAGCAGGTATTCCTGCTATTCTGTCATAAGAAGGTGTTTGAATTTTGGTTTTGCTCCGTGGATAACAGAGCAGCAAGCAACGCGTTTGTGTACACAAACACAGAAAATGCTTGTCAGGGATGTCCCTGAGACCCATTTAAAAGCCCGAGATTGCTCTCGGGCTTGGATTAGATAATTCAGGATACAATATACTATACAACCGCATTTCCTCCCCCGTTGAGTTATCCTCAACTGCGCGTTGATTGTAATCTCCAAATGGCAGCAATACGATATGATTAAGTTGCATGCAGCACACTTTCCAAAAAGGAGCTACGCGAAATGGGAAATACAATAGGCAATAACATCAAGACATACCGCAAGAATAAGGGCTTCACGCAGGAGGAACTCGCGGATCTCTTAAACGTTACCCCGCAGGCAGTAAGCAAGTGGGAATCAGAGAACAGTCTTCCCGACACAGCAATGCTGATCCCTCTGGCACAGATCCTTGGTGTAAGCACAGACGCGCTTCTTGGATACGATTCGCTTTCAGAGAATGAAGAAATAATCGCAAGGATAAAAAAGACTGTCGAAGGAATGAAGCACAGCGAGGAAGGCAGAGCGGAAAAGGCCCTGCGCATTTCAGAATATCTTGCAACGGAGACCACTCTTAATCCGGGTTGTTTCGAGATCATAAAGGATTATGTGCAGGAGACCGCAAACCTCAGTATGTATGCTGATCCGGTGCTCGAGAACTGCTTCCCGGGCGAAGAGGAAAGGCTGGGTAAGATCTATAAAGATGCAATAAGAAAAGGAGCTTATCTTATCGGTCACTGCGCAGACAGGACTCTTGTCGAAAAAACTCATTTCGCTGTCGCATGGATCTATATCCACATGAAGGATTTCGATAATGCAAGGGCTCATATCAATGTGCTGCCGAGCATCTCACCCGGATGCATCGCTGAAAAAATATCCATGGAACTCACGTATTTCGAGAGTGGCTTCGAAAAGATGAAGGATGATATCGCCAAAAACTCCGTTCTCCTTTTTGACATGACCGCAAGCTTCCTGAACACGATTGCTCAGGACTACGGCTGGAACGGCGAAACGGATGAAGCACTCAAAGTGATCGATTGGTGCGAAGGCATCGTCAAGGCGTATGCTTCAATGAAGGATGTCATCAGCATGGATCATTACCTGAGGATCAGAAGGAGCCTTGCTTTCTTCAGACTCGTCGCAGTAAAGAAATCAGGCGACAGCGATGGAGCAATCAAACTCTACAACAAATTCAAGGACGAGATCAGCCGCGAAGATCTGACGGATGAACAGAAAAAAACTGTAATGGATCTTCTTGATAACGACATCGCCCACTACGGAAAGTACACATAATAAAAAGCAGTTTCCAAAAAGAAAACGCCTCGCGAAATATTCAATCGCGAGGTGTTTTTATCTGTTAATTATCTAAGGGTTGCCCCTTAACTAAAATTATAACATGCCAGTAAAGAAATATTGATTTTATTAGGCTTCCGACTATAGCGGAGCCCTTTTTGTGTGCTCATCAAAAAATGTAATATTACATTTTCAAAATTTTCGCAAAAAGCGGGGGGCCAAAATGGGGGTCAATGTCCAGTAATAGTGAAGGAAATATTAAATTATCTTGTTATTTACTCAAGACCATATAATTTTGACCTCTCCCATTTCTAGTTAATGAAGGGGTATGTAACCTTCATCGAACTTTGACAACTGAATAAACTCCCGCAAAAGCCGACGGCATCCACAGGGTTTCAGGGTCTCCCCTGACAAGCTGTTTTTGTCTTTGTGCGTACAAAGACGTTGCTTGCTGCTCCGTTATCCATTTTGCAGGCAACAACCGACCGTGACCTCAAGCGTCGCATGAACCCGACGCTTT
>JAFWFV010000004.1 GCA_017515465.1 Clostridiales bacterium | reverse complement strand
TGTTGCAGGGTTTCTGCCCTCACGAGCCTCTCTCTTCTTTGCAGAGAATGTACCGAACCAACGAGAACAACCTTGTCGTTCTTCTTAACTGCAGCTACGATAGTATCGATTGTAGCCTTAAGAGCTGCCTCGGAATCCTTCTTGCTGAGACCAGACTGAGCTGCGATTGCATCGATTAATTCTGTCTTATTCATTATTATGCCTCCTGAATTTAGCCTGTTTGGCGAATTGCACTTGAATTATCACCTTAAAACACCCATGTGTCAAGGGTTTTTATAGAAATCGGACATTATTTTATAAAAAATAATTGTTGTTTTGTAAATATTGTCCAAACCCGTGACAATTCAATATATAAATGCTATTATCAATCGACATTATACGGCAGGAGGTAAGTCTTTTATGATCGTTACCAAAGATACAATTATCGGTGATGTAGTTGCTGCAGATGACGGCGTAGCGCCCATCCTTATGGCGTCAGGTCTTCACTGTCTGGGATGTGCTCTTGCTTCCGGCGAGACTATCGAGGAAGCATGCATGGTCCACGGCATGGATTGCGATATGCTCGTAGAGGAGATCAATAACTATTTCCAGAGCAAAGGCTGATCATTTGAGCTCAATTGGGGGGTAGGAGAATGAATATCCTACTCCCCATTCTGTTTTTATGAAGCTCATGTCAGGCATTACCTTTTCCATCTTCTTTCGCAGATAGGAAATATTGACCATAACTATATGGCTGTCGCAGGGCAGATCATCACCCCAGACCTTTGCATAGATCTCACCGATGCTTATTGTCTTGTTAGGTGTATCCACCAGCAGGTTCAGTATCTCGAATTCTCTGTTGGTCAGCTTTATGCTCTCACCGTTTATGGTAACCTCACGTGTCTTGATATTGATCATGAGAGGTGAATAGTCGATAACCAGATTGGAATTCTTAAGTGCTCTCTTGGCGCATGCCTTGATCCTGAGTTCCAGCTCCCTGATATCGCATGATGTGCTCAGATAATCGTCGCAGCCTGAACGGTACGCTTTGATCTTGCTGTCGATGGAGTCATCAGATGTGTAGATGATAACTGGTGCATCCGTATATTCCCTCATGGTGGATATGATGGTATGGGGCTTGTCCTTATCAGTTGAGATGTCAGTTACGATCATGTCGACAGTCTGGTTATTGATATCAGACGTGGCATCTGCAGCTGATGCAAATGCCGAAGCACTGTAACCCAGATTATTCAGAAAATCTCTGGCCTGGTTCCTGATGTGCTTGTCCTTATTAATGATATATATAGTCTGTCTCTTCATTTCGATCTAGATTCCTTTCCTATCCTCATGTATTCAATTATATGTAATTATTAAACGAATTTGTACAAAAAAATGCTTATATATGTAAAACTTTTGATAATATATGTTAATTCTTTATCATGATAAAGCAATATGAAATACCTGAGCGCCAATGAACAATACAAACAGAGATTCGGCAGAAAGATGTATAAGGCATCTGTCAGCCTGGATGTCACATGCCCGAACAGGGACGGCAAAAAAGGATACGGCGGGTGTATATTCTGTTCGGCGGGAGGATCGGGTGAATTCTCTTCATCAGCCTCTAAATGCATTACTGATCAGATCAACGACGCAATAGCCCTCGTATCAAGGAAAGCAGGTAAAGATGCGGGATACATCGCTTATTTCCAGAGCTTCACCAATACATACTGCCCGGCGGATCATCTCAGGTGCGCCCTGGAGGAGGCGGCAGATCATCCTGATGTATATGCCTTGTCCGTTGCCACCAGACCTGACTGTCTGCCTGATGAGATGATCAGCATGCTCTCGGAGATGAATGAAAAGATCCCGGTATATATCGAACTGGGTCTGCAGACGTCTTCCGACGAGACCGGGGAACTGATAAACAGATGTTACAGGACTGAGGAATTCAGGGATGCGGTATCTCGTCTCAGGGATAAGGGCATCTATACGATAGCTCACGTTATATGCGGACTGCCGGGGGAAGGGGAGAAGGAATTCCTGGATACAGTCAGATATGCCGCCCATTCCGGTGTGGACGGGATCAAGTTCACGTGCCTTTACGTGCTGAGAGGGACAAAGCTGGAGGAGATGTATGACAGAGGTCAGATATCCCTGCTCTCAATGGAAGGATACTTTGATATAATTGAAAAGGCACTGGCTGTCATTCCTGAGAACGTGGCAGTCCACAGACTGACGGGCGACGGTCCCAAAAAGCTGCTCATCGCACCAATGTGGACGGCAGATAAACGCAGGGTAATAAACTATATCAACAGGAGGTTCGGCTGATGGGTAAATACATCAAGGCTTATCTCGCTGAAGTCGGGTCATTCGTATCTTCCATGGATAACAGGGAGGTTCAGGAACTGAGAACGTTCCTGGAGGAATTCGAGAAGAAGATCTCCTATTTCCAGCATGAGAGACTGATCCACCTTCTGGTCACACTGACCTTTGCATTGCTGGAGATCTTTACCATCTTTGCGATCTTCATCCTGCCATATCCTGCCAGTCTGATATTTGCAGTTATGACCGTACTGATACTGTGTCTGCTGACCGGTTATGTCTTCCATTATTATCTGCTGGAAAACAGTGTTCAGAAGATGTACCATCTGAGAGATCAGATCGTATCCGAGGTCAAAAAAAGATCCTGAATCAGATCAGGATCTCAAACGGTGGATATAACACACACCTCTATCATTATACACCCTCTGAGAAAAGTGCAACATTGACATTATAGCCAAGAGTGAAATGGTTATTTGTCATTTGTGTTACATTGAACTTTCCCTCTGGCATAGTACAATAAAATTAGTTCCAGGGAATACGGAGACACCGTAAGTCAACGATTTCCGAACAGCCGCCGAGAGTGCAGAGCTTAAGGGGCGTAGGCAAGAACCTTAGATAAGTAATTAGCTTGGGCGAAGCCGTTGAAACGAAGTCAGATCCGTCTGGCGGATACGGAGCAGTAACTTGAAACTAACGGAGATACGAGCAGCGATTATCGTAAGTTGTCATTCGTGATCGATTTGCGGATCGCAGGTTGTAGCATATTTGTGATTTGGTTTCGGACCGCGTGCTTGTGAGATGTCACAGCCGACAGGAAAGGGTCATCGTCACAGCAGATGCTATGTCGGTCGGACAACCGAGTAGCCGGTGCTTAGGGTGCCGGAAACGGTTCCCGGTACAGTTCGGCGAAGGGAAGACCTTGATAGCACGATGTAGCTGATAGTTGTGGCAATCAGTAGATAGCTGCAATGTCGGGTGAGTGCATTCGCTCGTGGAGTTAAAGGGCTTGAGGCAAATTGATTTAGGTATTTGGTTCGCTGGAGCGAAGGAGAGCTGTCATTAAGTTGGCAGCTCTTTTTTTGTCCTGCCGTGTTCATTTATATGTCTTTTCATTGTATAATTATCTAACAAATTCCCCTCGGAGGATCCGCTCATGACAGTTAAACCCGTCAGAAGGTCTTTTGCCAAGCTTATCGATATATCAGTAGTATCTGCAACACTTGTTCCCATCATGTATTTTGCAGGCATCAGGGAGTTCACAGCCGGCAATCTGATCATTGCCCAGGTGTGCCTCACACTCAGCTTTTTCGTATATGATATCTTCTGTACTTTCCTGTTCGGCAGGACGGCAGGCAAGTTCCTTCTGAACCTGCAGGTAACAGAACATGATGATTCCAGACTGACATTTGTTCATGCAGTCATCAGATCCGGATTATCCCTCGTTATGGGACTGGGTCTCCTGATTGCACCTTTTACTGTCATAGCAGTCATCATCAGCTTCGTCATGACCAAGAAGGAAAAGCCTCTGCCCTGGGACAGATATGCCAAGGTGCACGCCCACGATATCACGGGACTGAGATGCACATCCAGCGTTCTGATCGTGATCGCATTCATCATCCTGGTGATGCTTCCCGTTGCCATAGATCAGATGAAACTGGTCCCTTATACAGGCAGTCTCACTGAGGTTGAATATAAGGCGGATTACGATGTCATATCAGAAAAGTACATCAAGGCTCTGGAGGGCAGTTCCAGAGTGGTGGACAAGGATTATTACTCTGCGAACAAGCTCTACGATTCCCCGGACTTTGCATTTATTGCCGGTGAGGACGGTGAGATCAAGGGATTTACCTACAGCCTGAACATAAAGTACAATCAGACATTCCCTGCTGAGACACAGGATACTATCGTAATGGGACTCCTGACGATGATCGCATCACAGCGTGAGAACAGGAACACATATAACTACAGCATAAAGATGTTCGACCCCATATTTACGAGCCCGTTTACAGGCCACGTCATTACCAATGCAGGCGTTACTGTCATCCACGAGGCGACTGAATGGGGCAACGGATACCACATCAGTTACAAGGTCACATTTACAGAAGCAGGTCTTTGAGAGTCTGAGACAGAGACTTGCCCTTGAGTCCTTCGATTATCTTCTTATCCTCTTCGTCGATGAAGAGATTCTTTACCTGATCCACCAGCTGGGCACCATCGGATGCGGGAGCAGATACGGGTGCTGAAATGGGAGCAGGAGCGGGAGTTACTATCTCCGGTCCTGACGAACGTGTTGTTCCCTGAGGATAGGATGCATCAACGCCCGATCTGGCGCCGGGTGCGTTGTACGTCGTATTGGCAGCAGATATGGCTGACATCATTGCGGGTGCGATACAACTCATGACAGTCCTGGCCTGGTTAAAATCGAGACCTGATATCCTGGATACGTCAGAGAGGAAATCAGTCTTGAACGGACCCATTATCTTGGAGATGATGTTATCTCCGTCGACCAGATCAGCGCCTGCCAGCTGCGATCTCATGGAGCCAGAATTGGTGTGCTGTGATAATGCACCCATCAGAGACTGTGCGCCCTCTTCAGTAGATACATTCTGAGACAGTGTATTGATCAGTGAGGGAATGGCGCAGGTTATGGCGTCCTTGATCTGTTTGGGTGTTGCCCCGTTAGTCCTGCTGACCAGTGCGCTCAGTGAATCAATTGATGTCATGCTGGAGATAAGAGTTTCTGTAAGTCCCATGTCTGTTGCTCCTTATTCATTGATATTAGGATTTTATCACACATTTTTGTTATACTAATTATGTTTATCAAAGATGGGGGATATTTTCATGATAGATTTTTACAATGCTTTTATTTCCTACAGGCATGCAGACCCTGACATGAAGGTTGCAGAACACGTTCAGCGCAGTCTGGAGCATTTCCATATTCCCGGAAACATACAAAAGAAAACCGGCAGGAAAAAGATCGAGAGGATATTCCGTGACAAGGACGAGCTTCCTATCACCAGCGACCTGACTGATACGATCTCAAATGCGCTGGAAAAGGCTGAGTACCTGATCGTAATATGTTCCCCCAATACCAAGGAATCCATGTGGGTCAAGAGGGAGATCCAGTTCTTCCTCAAGAACCATTCCAAGAACAGGGTCCTTACGGTCCTGGCAGGTGGTGAACCGCAGGATGTTATCCCCGAAGAACTTCTCTGTGAGGAGAGGATGGTCGAGAACGAACTGGGGATGAAATATGCCGTTAAGGTTCCCATTGAGCCCCTGTCATGTGATTACAGGATGCCTTTCAAAAAGGCCGACAAAGAGGAACTGCCCAGACTGGCATCAGCCCTGATCGGATGTTCATACGATGAACTGGTCAGAAGGCAGAGACAGTACAAGATGAGGAGACTGACTGCCGTATTCGGCGTAGTCATTGCTGCGGCCGTTGCATTTGCCGGTTACATGATCTACAACAACTTCAGACTGGACAGGGCATATAAGGAATCCCTCGCAAATCAGTCCAGATATCTGGCTAACGAATCCTCCAAGCTCTTTGACGAGGAACGGAGGATCGAGGCTCTGCAGCTGGCTTTGGCGGCACTCCCGTCTGACGATGATGATGACAGACCTGTTACTGCCGAGGCAGTAAGAGCTCTGACTAGAGCAACCCTGGCATACAGATCCCTGTCAGGATCCAGCGTTGCCGCTGTGTGGAACTATCAGATGAGCAGTGATGTAAAGGACTATGTCGTATCGGATTCCGGAGAGACACTGGCGGCCTGTGACGGCTTCGGCAATGTCAGCGTATGGAATACCGGGACCAGGCAGCAGGTCTTTTCCATAAATCTGCAGAACGTCAAATCGCTGGATCTTCTGGATGATTCAACGGTCTTCATCCTTACTGATACAAAAGGATATGCTTACGATATCGATGACGGTTCCAAGAAATGGAGCGTATCGGATGGAGATAACAGATTTGACAATGTCTACTGCAGGAGAGATGACGGGAAGTTCGTCCTCGTAACAGGTGATCATATGGTTCTGCTTATCGATCCGGAAGACGGATCAGAGGTTTCCAGATGTACTATCGATGAGAGGGAGGAAGATTTCATACTGTCCTTTTACGATGGAGCATTGTCACCTGACGGCAGCAAGCTTGCGCTGGCGGGTTTCTGCGGGATAGATCAAAGCATTGTTGTGAAAGTCGACCTGAACAAGGGCACCAGTACCAGGATCGCCGAAAGCGATGATTACATCAGGGACATGGGATGGGGAGATGATTCACACCTTCTTTACTCTTCGGCTCCTCTCTCATCAGATTCATCCCAGTTTTATTCAAACATCTCGATCATGAGGGATACTTTGGTAAAGATCGAGTGTGTTGATCCCAATGCCGGCAGATCGATATGGAATACTGATTTTGTTTCCAGTGACGTAATACTGAACAGCATGTTCATGCGCCTCCCGGAACAACATGCAATATGTTATTCATGTGCCAACCTGGCCATCATCTACAACGTTGCTGACGGCAGTATTATCCACAGGGGCAACATCAATAACCCTATCATTGACGTATCCGATGTGGATGGCGACGGATGGCCAATGTATGTTTCGCAAAACGGAGGGATCTCATTCCCCACCATGACCAATGTGTCTGACAATGCCATTAACTGCACCTATATCCTGGCGAATGATCTGAGAAGGGCTGTTGTTAACGGAGGACTCTATGTCAATCAGCAAAACAGTCCGAACATCATATATTACGATTCTTATGTTCAGGATGAAAACTGGCAGGATATAGACGAGGATCTGGTATTCAGCTACTACAACACCGGAAACTATGTTGACGAAGAGATCCTGGCATATATGTGCACCATAGACGGTTCGGTCAATATCATTCTGGTGGATCCTGCAGAAGCCGAGCTGATAACGACGGTTGATCTCGGAGAGGGAACTTTTGCCAGTTCGTATAATTTGCTCGGAAGAGCAGATGACCACCTTTATTACGTCGGATCGGGATTTGACGGAACGATACTGTACGAGCTTGACATCAGGTCAGGTGAGGTCGAAGAGATCCCCCTGAATGATGATTATTACATGCCTGAGATGGCTGCAAGTCTTGTTGACGGCAAGGTCTGTTATCCGGATGAGAGTGGCAATGAAACCCTGATCAGGTTATACGATACGGATAAACAGAGAACCACGGATTTTGAGATCGATGAGGATGATCTGGATCTCAATATGCCTCCCCGGTATCTGCCCGGCTGCGGCGTCATCTTTGTATCCACGGAGGATCAGAACTACATCATAGATGTGGAATCCGAAGACGTTACCAGGTCAGACTGCCGGATTCCAGGGCCCCGATAGTCAAGGCAGAGGAATGTGAGTATCAGCAGATGCTGGCCATCACCGATAATTCCAATATCTATCTGCTCGACCGGGAAGGTGAACTGCTGAATACGATACCCTGCAACGGACTGGTTCCTCAGGGATTCGTATTCCATGGTGATGAAAACAACAACATACTGTATGTTGCTTATAACAACGGATCCCTGTGGCGTTACAATGCATCAACAGGGGAGTACGTGGGCAACTGTGAGATAGAGACATATGAAGGGTACGTTTTCGATACTACCTTTGAATTCGATGATGAGAATAACACCATCTATATCCAGACAGGAATGCTCACTGACATTGTCGATACTCAGGACTGGATCGAACTCGCATTCATTGAGGACTGTCTGGGCCATCACGCCGGATCAGACAGGTTCTTTACAACGTCGTATAAATCCCAGAGCGAATGCCATCTGGGCTATTTCCATCACTATACGCTCCAGGAATTGAAGGACATGGGAAATGAGACTCTGGGAGACCAGCAGATATCCCAGGCAGTGAGAGACATGTACGGGATCTGATCAGCGGATCATCTTATAAAGCTTATCAAACAGACGGCCCTTGATGATGTAGATGTCATGAGGGTCGTCTTCTCTTACGGCGATATAATCGCCGACGTTGCCTGAATAGTATTTCTCGTCATCCCATGCGGTAAAGAGCTTGATGGCATTCTCCAGAGGCTTTGCAAAGATACGTGCTGTGCCCGGAGGTGAGATGACGGTCTTGGCATAAGGCATGACAGGCTTGATCTCGCCTGATACCAGGTTCTTGACGATAGGTTCGTACTCGAAGGTCTTTGAGAAGCAGAAACCTGTGAAATCGTAGCTGTTCTGAAGCTTCTCTCCTGAGATAGGATATATCTCTCCCTCGATGCCGATCATGAGATATGTGTCTTCGCTGATGGTGACGTTCACGTCTCCCTCCAGCGTTCTGATCTCAACAAGCGTTCCCGCAGGGAAGATATCCGTCAGATGCACGGTGCCCAGTCTCTGCTCGAGCTTGGTGTAAAGATGCATGTCGGATGTATCGAGAGTGGTATCCTTGGCATAGATCACCTTGTAGATGTCATAGTACTCCTCGATCCTCTTTTCCAGGATCCCGTCAATATCACCTTCGACCATCTCAGGCCTGATCGTTCCGCCGGCCTTGAACAGGTGGCCTCCGCCTCCGCCGATGTTCTCGGCTATGAAAGCAGCCAGCTCGTTAGCGTGGACTTCCTTTACACAGGACCTGACTGAGAACTTCAGCTCGTTGGGTCCCAGATAATATGCGATGGCAACGTCCACCTCCGCGGTCTCCATGGCGAAATCACTTATTACGCCCAGGATGTTGGGGTCACATGGTTCAGACCTGATGATCAGATACCTGTGGTCCTCGTGATATTCGTAATCCAGTATTGCCTTGCCCGTGATCTTAAGCTCTTCGAGGGAGATGTTGGAATTGCTCATCTCGGTAATGAGGCTCTTGTTGATGGTCAGATTGTCGAGCATATCGCGGTCCAGAGGGTGTGATACCTCGGACAGCCTGTTGGTATCGGTGTACAGGCCGTAGTACATGGCCGTGGCCAGATGCCTGTTCTCGTTAACGTCGATCCCCTCGGAACGTATCATGTCCCAGATGACTGTTGAGCAGGATCCCATGCTGCTCCTGACCTCGCACAGTTCAGGGAGCTTTACCGTGATCTGATGGTGGTCGATGACTGCCACGTTCCTGGCCTCGGTCTTGGTAACGTTGCGCTGGCCGTGCTGGCAGTCGCATGTTATCAGCAGTTCGGGGACGTGATCGTAGTCGGGTTCGTAGCTGACGGGGATCTCCAGGCTGGTGAGCATTATCTTGAGATTGCTCTTCCTGATCTTGTTCCTGCCGCGGTATATAAATTTGGGGTTCTTGCCCATCTTTGTAAAGTAGAAATGCAGCGCAAATCCTGATGCCAGTGCGTCTGCGTCAGGGTTATCGTGACACTGGATAACTATGTCGTCATAGACGAGCAGATCTGATAATATCATGCCTTGTTCTCCTGAAATAATGCTTTTTTGATATTCTAACATTCTTTTTGATATAATTATATAGGTCTTGGAAGACCGGGAGGGGATTGCTATGGAAACGATTTATAACGAGAACAAGAGGCTGATCAGGTTTTATGTAGTTGCCGCGATCATCTTTTCCATCATGATGTGCATGTCATCAGTTGACCTGGCATTCGATCAGGACGTGTCCGTCAGATACGGCGGAACGTTCGGCGCGACTTTTGAGCAGGCTGCGGAATTCGCATTCGGAACATCTATCAGTCCGTCCTACATAATGGGACTGTCATCGGCTCTGTCCATTCTGAGGGATGTTGGTGTGGATCTTCCGTTTAAGCTCTCATTCGGACTGTGCGATCTGTGGGTGGTGAGGATACTGGCATTCCTTTGGACTGCCCTTACGATGCTCACGCCCGTAATTGGCGAGGAGATGGAAAAGATCAATACCAAGTATGTAGGTCCTTTCATGATCTTTGCTTTTGAGTTCATCGCCATATCGGGGATGGGCACGGGTCATGCTGTAAGTGCCGCAGGTTTTGGAAGTTCCATAGTAACTGACGTGGGCGGAGGCATCCTCCTGGCAGTTACCGAATTCTTCAAGATAATCTTCATGCTGTGCGCATATTTCTTCGTAAGGTATTTCAATTACGCACTGAGTGCAGTCTACGCCCTGTTCACGGGCTTTTCAGCCATCGCATCTGCGATCTTCAGACTGGTCAGGGCAATAAGCGTAACTGTGGTGCTGATCATTGCCGATCAGTGGCCGTGGGTGTTCTACATCATCTATGCCATCCTGCTTGTCATCTCGATACTTCTCTTCAGATGGGCACACAGGGTGATCACATATTTCAAGGCGATCTACATCGCACCCGTAAAGCGCAAGATCTTCCACAAGAACGATCCTGTAAGCCTCAAGGTGCGCAAATATCCCAAGAACCTCGAAGGCTCGGAGATCATAATCCCCGTATTCTCTCTCATGGAGAGGATAGACAGGCTGTTCATCAAGAAGAGGTCAAAGTGGTATCTGGCAGCAGATGAGGAGGGTGCTTATATCTACAGGGCCAAGTTCCTCAGGAGAAAAGAGGAGAAGATCAGGCTGGATAACATGTACATCCGTGAGGCCGGTCTGTTCCACAGGGGATTCTATGAGATCAGCGATACCGACAGAAAGGTGTGCAGGCTGGTCTTCAGCAGGGAGTATACACCTGTCATAGATGAGATCATCAGGATAACCGGATATGGTGACTACCGTCTCATCGTCGAAAAGAACAAAGAGGACAAGAGATCTGCCAGACAGAAGAGGCGGGAAGAGATCATGAACATCTTCCGCAGGAAAGACGGTACATCGGAAAGTACCATCTGACCCCGTCACAGATCATTTATTGAATTCGGAGGACATGTTAAATGCCACATTCATCAGGAGGCGGATCACACGGAGGAGGATCTCATGGAGGTCATTCCCACAGCCACTCTCACGGATCGGGTTCATCCAGACATACATCCAGGATCTATTTTCCCGGATCGACCAGGTATGTTTACTACAAGGACAAACAGCCGGTATTCGTGTTTGCCGATTACGATATAACTAAAAAGCCCGGCCCTTCCAGATATCTGCTGCTGTTGTTCTACCTGCCCTTCATACTGATCTTCGGTATCGGGATCGGTCAGAACGTCATCCACATTCCGACCAGGCTCAAGGTGGATTACGATGCCTCCATAGTCATAGAGGATAATGCGGGTGTTATAGATGATGAAGATGAACTGGAACAGACCCTCGAAAAGTTCCTGGACGAGACAGGTATCGCTCCATCTGTCATAACCGTCAATAACGAAGACTGGGAAACCCATTACGTTGACCTGGAGACATACGCTTACGATCTCTACGTCAATCATTTCGAAGATGAAAAGCACTGGCTGCTGGTATATTCACAGCCCCGTGATCCGGATCCGTCTTTTAATGACTGGTACTGGGAAGGCATGCAGGGCAACGATACTGACAAGATCCTGACTGACAGGAAATGTGATGATTTTAATCAGGACCTGCAGAAACTCCTGACCCAGTCAACAGTTACGCCCGGATCTGCCATAGAACAGGCTCTGGACGACATGATCCCGGGCATCATGAAAGTATCTGTCTCATGGACCATGATACCAGTATGGATCCTGGTGGTGGGATTCCTGGGCGTGCATTGCTATTTCGTGGTGTTCCACAGATCCAAGACCTCCAAGCTCTACGAGACTGCCATCAGATGCAACGAGGAAGTGGTCAAGCAGGAACAGTGCAGCTACTGCGGAGGCGTGTATATCGTCGGACATCATCTCAACTGTCCTCACTGCCAGGCATCGGTAACGCCACACGATTATACGGTGGATGACGAGGGCAGGATCACCGGGATCTTAAATTGACTGCAACATTTTGTCAGTGTGGATTGTATTAATTGCAGAACACACTTACAAGGAGGGTAATACAAATGAAGATCACACCTGAAAGAAACTACAGAAAGCCGCTTTACGCAGTAGGCATCGCCGCAGCTGCAATGGCTATAGCAATTACCGGCTGCTCAGACGAACCGCCTGCTCTGGCAGGGGATGTTGCGGTAACGGTACAGGAGACCACGGAGGTTCAGCTGGAAGGCGAACAGGAACCACCTGTAACTTGTGAGACCAAGGAAACAAAAGAGACCGAAGAGGTCGTTGAACTTGACGGTGATGTTGCTTTCGTGGAGCCTGAAGAATCCAAATGAACCTGACACTGCATCTTACTGAAAACTGTAATATGGACTGCAGCTACTGCATCCGTGAGAAATGCCCCAGAGACATGACGGAGGAAGTGCTGTTCAAGGCCTGCGACCTGGCCTTTTCCAAAGGCAGCAGGGCAGGACTCTGTTTCTTTGGGGGAGAGCCTCTGCTCAAGAAAGATCTGATATACAAGGCTCTGGATTACTGCGAGGAAAGATCCCGCCTGACGGGGATGAGATTTGACTCCAAGATGACGACCAACGGGAGCCTTCTGGATGAGGAATTCCTCAGGAAGGCCAAAGAGTCAGGAATGGTCATTGGCCTGTCCTTTGACGGAAAGGCCCAGGACTGCTGCAGAAGGTTTGCAGACAGGGACAGGAGCCCCACTTTTGACAGGGTGGAAGAAAAGGCAAAGCTCCTGCTGGAATATATGCCTGATTCGGTTGCGCTGGCAACTATCGCCCCTGATGCGGTCCCTTATTATTTTGAATCCGTTAAGTATCTGCACGATCTGGGATTCAGGAGAGTTTCTGCCGTGATCGCATACGGCCGCAAGGTCAGCTGGACTGATGATGATCTGGAGCTATTAAGACCTCAGATCGAGATGACGGCAGAGTATATCAAGGATCTGTTTATAGCGGGTGAGAAGTTCTCGTTCTCTCCGCTGGACAGCAAGATCTCGGAATGCATAGCGGGGAGGAATCCCGCAGAGAAGTGCCATCTGGGAGTAAGGCAGATGCCCGTAACGCCAGGGGGCGAACTCTATCCCTGCACATCGTTCATCAACGATGAGGATTATCTGATGGGAAATGTCTTTGACGGCCTGGACGATAACAAGGTCAGGGAGATCGCCATGAGAGCTCAAGTTCCTGAGACATGTAAGGACTGCGATCTCAGGACCAGATGTACAAATTCCTGAGGATGCGCCAACAGGATGAATACCGGAAACGAGAATGAGGTATCCCCTCTGCAGTGCAGTTATGAGAGGATGATCATCGGAATAGCAGATAAGATGGGTGAAGAGATGTACAAGGCATCTCCGGAAAGGTTTATAGCCAGGTATCAATGATCCGGAAGGAGGACATATCCGCCCAGGGCTGTCTGATCACCATGATATCCCCATTCGCCCAGCCTGGGCACCAGATTGATATAGTAAGGCTCGACATATATGATGTCGGGCTTTTTATCAGGGTAGAGTGAATAATATTCCTCCAGTGTATCCAGCGTCGTATCGTCGATATTTAATGTCCACGAAGTGTAGCTGCTCACGTTCTTACCGCAGTCCAGGTACATCCATGTCTCCGGGGACAGGATCAATACATCTTCGTAATCTCCTTCCCTGAGAGGGGATAGCTCATCTGCCATGGCGAGGTAGTAGACGCTCCTGTTTGGGGTGCTGACGATGCCTTTGACTGACCCGGATCCGATCTCCTCAGTCATGTGCTCGAATTCGGCATATTCGAAAACGAAATCATATCTGAAGTACAGTTCCAGGCCAAGCTGAAAGGAAAAGAATAATGCCGCGGCGATCAGGCATATTATGCGGACTCTGCGGGATGTTCCGGAGGAATCTGCACAGACATAGACGGCAGCGATCACTGCCGAAGCAACGGATGATATGGTCAGGGCAGATGCAACGGCTTCAAATCCCACATTGGAAGATATGTTGATACACATGGAATATATGACTCCCGGGATCCACATGGCGAGGAATATCCATTTGATCTTTTCGTCTTTGGATGTCAGGAAGCAGTACAGGCCGATTATGGCAGGTGCGATCATGAAGTTGTTGATGTAGCTGTTCTGGATGAGGAAACACACCTGCAGGACAGCTGCCGTGATGCACATGAAGACAAATCCCAGACGTTTGGAGCTTTCGCTGCGGTGCAGATACACGATGAGAAATGTCAGTACAGACATGGCTATCGCGATGGTGACACCGATCGTCGATGAGAAAGAGTCCGTGAAGTATGAGATGAGCTTGGAGATCAGTGAGAATTGATGCTCTCTTTCTCCGGTGATATGGTGGAGATTTGAAATGACATCAGATACTGACGATGATGATAAAAAGTAGATACAGAATACCAGAAAGACTGCTGCGATCCCTCCCAGAAATGCCAGGAACAGCTTGATGTCCCTGAACTTCCTAACGGCCAGGAAAACTATAACTGCCGGCAGCAGGACCGCAAAGAAAGGACAGCAGGTGACCGATACTGCATAGAGCATGCCCGAAAAGACGAACTGTAAGGGCTTTATCCTTTCGGCGGTGATCACGATGGCAGAGGACATTATTAGCGTCATGAGGCCTATCGTGTTGTAGTAGAGAGCCATCTCCCCGAAAGGAACGTAGATGAACATCATCAGTGATGCGATGGCCGCACCTGCGACGTTGAGCTTTCTGAGCCTGAAGAACACAAAAAGGGAAGACAGTCCCCAGACTGCGGTGAAGATATACCTGAAGGTGAGGAATATGCCCTCTGTCGATCCGGCAATCTTAATGAAGAGCGCCACCATAGGGTGGATCCACAGACAGGAGATCTGGGTAGGATGCCACTCCTGCAGGAGCGGTATGTCGCCGTTAATGAACCTGAAGGGGATGAGGAGATATAGAGCCTCATCGGAGGGAAAACCAAACCTGCATTTCCAGAACAGCATTATCCAGATCAGGATAAATGCGGGAAAGAAAAGGAAATATACGATCTTGCCGGTCTTTTTCGTGTCCATATGGCAATTATACAATATATTCCTTATTAAGGACCAAATATGTCAAGTATCGTTAAATTTCATTAAACAAACAATTATTTCCAGCAAAAATCGTATATGTTAGAATTTCAGCACCATAAAAAGAGAAAAGTAGAGTAGATTACTATGAAGATCAGTTTTTCAACGTTGGCATGTCCCGATTTTTCCTGGCAGGACATTTATTCAATGGCCAAGGACTTCGGTTTCGACGGTATCGAGATCAGAGGTCTGGGCAAGGACATCTTCTCTGTAAAGGCTCCTCCTTTCAGAGATGAGAATATCGATGCAACAGTTGCAAAACTAAAGAAGCTAAAACTGGAGATATCATGTCTGTCTTCCGGTGCGGTCCTCAACGACCCCGCCAATGAAGAGGCAGCAATAGAGGAAGTTACCGCATATGCCAAGCTGGCAGGCAAGGTCGGAGCCAGCTACATAAGGGTTCTCGGAGACCGCGATCCCATGCCTTCCAGGGAAGTGGACGACAATGTGGTAATAGGGATAATGAAGAAGCTCGTACCCATTGCTGAGGAGTACAATGTTACACTGCTCCTGGAAACAAACGGCGTATATTGTGATACAAAGAGACTGAAGAACGTTATAGATGCCATCGGCAGCCGCAAGGTCGCAGCCCTCTGGGATATGCATCACCCGTATAGATTCCTGGGCGAGAGCCCCGAGGACACGGTAAAGAACCTGGGCGAGCTCATCAAGTACACACATGTCAAGGACAGTGTTATGGATGCTGACGGCAAGGTCGTATATAAGATGATGGGTTATGGCGACATGCCGATCAAGGAGTGCTTTGCAGCTCTCGATTCCATCAACTATCAGGGATATGTAACGCTGGAGTGGGTTTACAGATGGACCAGGGATCTCCTGGATGCCAACATCGTTGTTCCCCAGTTCGCCAGCTTCATGGATGCATATAAGCCCAAGCAGAAGACTGAACTGCAGACTGACAACAGGGGAACGGGATACTATCCCTGGCCCAAGGAGACATTGATCGATCTCACATTCCCGGATGTTCTGGATAAGATCTGTGAATTATTCCCTAATCAGTATGCTTTCAGATATACCGAGCTGGACTATACCAGAACATACCCCGAATTCAGGGATGATGTTGACAATCTCGCCAGAGCATTCCTGGCAATGGGATGCAAGAAGGGAGACCACATTGCCATCTGGGCTACGAACGTTCCCCAGTGGTATCTCACGTTCTGGGCAGCAACAAAGATAGGCTACGTGCTCGTAACAGTCAACACGGCATACAAGATCCATGAGATCGAATATCTCCTGAGGCAGTCTGATACATGTACCCTCGTCATGATCGACAAGTACAAGGACTGCGATTATCTGCAGATCATCAACGAGATCTGTCCCGAATTAAAGGACAGCGAGCCCGGCAAGCTGGAAGCTGCAAGGCTTCCCGTTCTCAAGAACGTCATCACATGTGAATCCAGGGTTCCCGGATGCTTCCACTGGGACGACATGCCCGCTCTTGCCGAGACGGTCCATTACAGTGAAGTTGAGAAGATCCGCCGTACAGTAGACAAGCACGATGTCTGCAACATGCAGTACACATCAGGTACAACGGGATTCCCCAAGGGCGTTATGCTCACACATTACAACGTTGTCAATAACGGCAAGGCTATAGGTGACTGCATGGATCTGTCCAGCTTTGACCGCATGATGATCCAGGTTCCCATGTTCCACTGCTTCGGCATGGTACTGGCAATGACGGCATCAGTAACACACGCTGTTACAATGTCCCCCATTACTGCATTCTCACCCCGCAAGGGACTTCACTGCATCAACCAGGAGAAGATCACATGCTTCCACGGCGTTCCTACTATGTTCATCGCGATGCTGGGTCATGAGAACTTCCCCAAGACAGATTTCTCCCACATGAGAACTGGCATCATGGCAGGATCTCCCTGTCCCATCAAGACCATGGAGGAAGTAATTAACAAGATGCACATGCCCGAGATCGTTATCACATACGGTCAGACAGAGGCATCTCCTGCCACAACCATGAGCAAGACCACCGATACCATCGAGCAGAGAGTCAATACCGTAGGACCTTCCATCTTCGGCGTAGAGACCAAGATCGTCGACCCCGAGACAGGTGAGGAGTGCCCCGACGGAGTTCCCGGCGAGTTCTGTGCAAGAGGCTATAACATTATGAAGGGCTACTACAAGATGCCCGAGGCTACAGCCGCAGCAATTGATGAGGAAGGCTGGCTCCATTCAGGAGACCTGGCTCTCAGACGTCCCGAGGACGGTTATTACAAGATCACCGGCCGTATCAAGGACATGATCATCAGAGGCGGTGAGAACATCTATCCCAAGGAGATCGAGGACTTCCTCTATACACATCCCAAGATCCAGGACGTTCAGGTCATCGGCGTACCCGATGCCGATTACGGTGAGGAGATCCTGGCAGCCGTTGTCCTCAAGCCCGGCGAGGAATCTTCCGAGGAAGAGATCAAGGACTATGTAAGGACCCACATGGCAAAACACAAGATCCCCAGATACGTAGACTTTGTAGACGGCTTCCCCATGAATGCCGCAGGCAAGATCCTGAAGTACAAGATGCGTCAGGAAGCAACTGAGAGGCATAACCTGGGCGACGCCAGCAAGATAGTAACAGCATAATATAACATTAAAAGATACCTCCATGCTCAAACAGCAAGTCCTGCGGACTTAACTGCGCGTGGAGGTATCTTTTATTCCTTTCAGCAAGTCCTGCGGACTTAACTATTGTCATTCGGCTGGAATAGAAACTGTTACGGTTGTTCCGCCGCCATCACGGGGCATTACGGTTAGTGTTCCGTCGCAGAGCAGGCGGAGGCGTTCCCTGATATTATCCATTGCTATGTGTGTGCCGTCGCTGTCTATCGCTCCGAATTCAACTCCGGTATTGGCTACGGTCAGCACGCTCTGATCTCCGGTCTTAGCCGTGGTGATGGAGATGTTGAGTATGTCATTACCAGGACCTCTGCCGTGCTTTACGGCATTTTCAACCAGAGGCTGCAATGTCAGAGGGGGCAGACGGAAGTCCGTGTGCGGAGTGTCGTATTCAATGTTGATCCTGCCTTCGAAGCGGACCTGTTCAACAGCCAGATATGCCTTTGTATGTTCCAGTTCTTCGGTGAATGTGATGGTGTCTTCGTTTGTCAGAGCCGAATAGTTCTGCCGCAGGTAATTTGAAAAGTTCAGGATAACGTTCTGAGCCTTTTCGGGATCCTGCTCGCACAGGTAGTAGATGCTCATGAGGGTGTTGAAAACAAAATGAGGTCTCATCTGAAGCTGCATGATGCTGATCCTCTGTGCAGCATTTTCTTCGGCCATCTCCAGGGATTTCTCTGATCTGTCTATCAGCGAATTAACAAAGATCAGTACAGATGAAACGGAAATACCGATAGCGGTAAACAGCAGTCCTGCCGAGAACATCTGGATGCTGGTGCATATCAGAGGTGTCAGGAGATAGAGCAGGAGTGCATGATACTGACGCTTTGAAAAATGTGAACTGTTGACGATGACATCTATAAGGAGCAGGCCGATGGATATGGCAGGCGGTGTGAGCAGCAGGAAATACAGATCTCCTCTGAAATATCCGTTATCGGGAGTGAAATAATAGATCCAGTCCGTAAACCATGTGGAACTGAGAAGCAGAAAATAGATGAACCACAGGACGGATACAGCCCTGAATATCTTGCTCTTCTTCCAGTTCCTGTTTGACTGGCTGATGACGTAATAGGACATCATGGGAAGCAGGAGTGAAGACAAAAGAGAGTAGAGATACATCGTTATCCTGGAAAGCCACATATATCCGCTGTCCAGATACATGAAAGATACCAGGTTGATCACGAGCACGGCAGTATAGGCCATGAGTATGACGAAGAATATGGTAAAGAAATTCTTGGACTTCTTGCTGCTCCTTCTGATGAACCAGTTCAGCAGGAATCCTAAAAAAGCGATGGTGCTTCCTGAAATGCTGATGGACAGATTAAGAGAGGAGACCCAGTCAATCATTGATCTTTAATCCTCTGACAGGGAATCTGAGCATGGACAACTGATTGCGGAGTGAGCTTTCCGATACCGGTTTGACTATGAAGCCGCAGGCCCCTGTTGACCAGGCATCGAATGAGTATTCCACATATGCCGTGAGGAATATGACATTTACATTCTGCTGAGTGTTCATGATCTCACTGCAGAGTTCGATACCGTTTACGCTTCCTATCTCTATGTCCAGAAAAGCGATGTTGACCTGGTTGGAACGGGTATATTCGAGCGCCTCTGAAGGACTGGTAAACCCGATGATATTCGCTCCGGGCAGGAGTTTCTTCAGAACAGCCAGTTCCCCGTTTAATATGATGGATTCATCGTCAACGACTATGACTACGGGGTTATCAGAACTGTCATCAGCTACATCGTTTATGAGGACTGATACATCAACTCCCAGGATATTAGCCAGGTTGGTCAGGAGTATCGCATTGGGAACACGTCTGCCGTTTTCCCAGTTAGCTATGCTGGAACGGTCAACGAACAGCAGATCAGCGAGCTGCTGCTGAGACATGTTACGTTCATACCTCAATTTCTTAAGTGTGCTGGCAAATGAACTCAACCTGTTATCTCCTGTCAGAAATAATAGCGTTAAAATATCTAAACTATAGTGCAATTGTAATTAGTTATCTGTTGTTTGTAAATATTTCCTGACACGTTATACGTATCGTCAATTGATCGATCGCAAATGGTATTGTGCACCTGAAGTCATTCAGGACAGTTCTTTACTTTGACGTAATACACATAAACAATGTGTTAACAACAGCCGGGTGTGACAGTCTGTCACGTCTTAAAATGACAAAAACCGCTATTATTTAGTTATAAATGTCACAGGAACGTAACAAATATGATTCCTGTTGATCTGTATTAATAGCTGATCCTGTTCAGCTATTGTTATTTTTTGAAGGGAGGTCTTTATTATGCGTAAGACTGGTAACAAAAAGAAGGAGATAAGCAAGTCAAAGCGGACAATCGCCATCTGCCTTACTATGGCAATGATGCTCGGCTCCGTCTCATATCTCGCTTTCGCAGATGAGGCAGAGGAAGAGCCGGCAGCTGACGAGGCTGTCGTTGAGGTAGCAGAACCCGCAGCAGAGGAACAGGCAGCTCCTGCAGAAGAGGTTGCAGCTGAGCCTGCTGATGAGGAAGAGGATGTATCAGAACCTGAGGTTGCTGATGCAGATGTAGAAGAGCAGGATGGTGACGCTGTAGTCGATCCCGCAGAAGAAGCAGATGCTGTGGTTGCTGAGGAGGAGCAGGCTGAGGTTGTTGAGACAATCAGTGTTCCGACATATAATGCGGCGGAAGACATTACTGATGGTAAGATCTACTATGTTGGAGATTCTTTACCTGCAGCTCATAATACTTCTGCAAATAGAACGTATTTCAAATTTGGTGATACCACCATGTATGTAAACGGCGGTACACTCCGTCTGGTAGATGGTACTTTCAGAAATCAGATCGGTACAAGACCCACCCGGTATGGTAATCTGACTATTGATGCCGGCGAAGGTGATGCTATCGGAATTAAGGTAACCAAACCTGCTGGTGATAATCCTGGTTCTCAGTCTAATCCTTATACCGTAACAGTTGAGAAGCATGTTCATTCATGGGCTTTGACTGTTAGCAATCAGAATAAGACTTGCACGGTAAGCTGTACAGCTGCTAGATGCCCTTTGAAAAATTCTACTCGTGTTGCTACTGTTTCTATCGCTACTAATGGCGGTACATATAACGGTAGCGCTTTCGCAGCTACATTGACACAGCAGATACCTAACATCGCTGGTTTGACAGTAAGTGTATCTGACATTACCTATACAGGTAAGGATACAGAGGGCACAGATTACAGCAGCACAGATGCTCCTGTAGATGCAGGATCTTACACAGCATCAGCTACTGTTACAGTTGGAGAAGCATCTGAAACAATAAGTGCAACATTTACGATCAATAAGGCTTATGTTAACTACAACAGAATTACTTGGCCTACACCAGTTCAGGATGGCCTTACAGATCTCGGCGAGATCGTACTCCCTCAGGGCGGCGAAGTAGAACTTATCGTTGCTGGTTCAGTGCCTGAAGCTAATGGTGGTAAGTTTGTATACAGCACAGATGGAACAACATTCTCTGAGGATGTTCCTACAACTTCTGAGGCTTTAGAGAATGTTACGGTATCTTTCAAGATCCAGCCCGATAAGAATCACACCACATTTGATTGGAATTGGGAGATTGCGAACATCACAGTCATGAACTACTACTTCGTTTCCGGTGATAATTCTTCATGGACACAGGGAAGCACAGAGAATGTTGTTATCACTGTAAAGAGAAGCAATACTGATACCGAGACTATCGACCGTTTCACAGCTCTCTATGTAGATGGCGAAGAGGTTAATGATTCCAGCTACAACAAGGAAGCAGGAAGTGTTATCCTCACGATCGGTCCTGAATATCTCAAGACTCTCTCTGTTGGAGATCACACTGTAAAGGTTGGTTTCCAGGATGGAACACAGACATACGAGCTCTCAACGAAGATCACGATCAAGGCAGCGCCCACACCCGCTCCTCAGACAGGTGAGTACGCAGGTGCGTTCGTACTTGTTATCGGTGCCATTATGGCAGCAGCAGGTGCAGCATTCGTTATCAAGGCTAAGAAAGCTTAAGGACCGTACCTCTGGTCATGGTCTTATCGAAGCCGGCTTCAACTGAAGCCGGCTTCTTCCATTGTATGACGGGCATGTCCCGAACCTCGGGTGGAAGTCCCGAGGGGCGTAGTTGCCGACGAACCTTAAAGCAATTTGCAAGGTTTGTATCGTGAGGTACAGGCGAGAAGAAGCAATAGCGAAACCGTGGCTCGACGGAC
>JAFWFV010000038.1 GCA_017515465.1 Clostridiales bacterium | reverse complement strand
GTTCCCGATACGATAGATGTCAGGTACGGTTATACGGTGCGCCGGGCAACACTCCGTTTATTCCCTACGGAGGACCGGGTATTCGAGAGTACCACCGACAGGTATTTCGACTACATCCTCTTTTCGGAGTGCATGCCCTACATGCCCGCCATCATATTGCACGAGAGTACTGACGGCAATTACTACTACGCTGTTTTCGACAGCTTTGCCGCATGGGTCAGAAAGGATGCCATCGCTCTCTGCCGTGACAGGGCAGACTGGGAGGTCAGGCAGAACCCCTCACAGGTCCTGACAGTAACTGCCAGGGAGATCAGACTGGGAAACGATCCTTATTCTCCCGCCACGTCCGATCTGGTGCTCCCCATGGGAACGCACATGGAACTGGTGCCTGCATCTGAGGCTCCCGAATCCATAAATCAGAGAACAACACTGGGTGATTACGTTGTAAAGGTTCCCACCAGAGGAGATGATGGCTATATCTCCGATCAGTTCGTTCAGATACCCATATCAGACGATGTTACGGTGGGAGTGCTCCCGCTGACGCCCGCGGGCATCCTGAGACAGACCTTTAAGCTCATGGGCGACCGTTACGGCTGGGGAGGAGATCTCCAGGCCAACGACTGCTCAGGCATAATAAGAGAGATCTATAACTGTTTCGGCGTCAGGATCCCCAGGGTCCTGCAGACAACTGTCACGGGTGTACATAAAGTGGATATGAGCGGCATGAACGAATCTGAAAAACTTTCATCGTTTTCCCGCCTCCTGCCCGGCAGCTACATCTCCATGCCCGGCCACATGATGGTCTATCTGGGAACTGAAAACGGCAGGCCCTATGTCATCAGTGCCGTGGGCAGCCTCATACCGCCGGCTCCCTCATCAGGAACGCAGCTGCACCCCAACAGCGTGGTCCTCTCGAGCCTCTATGTCAGGCTCAAGAGCCTGAATACCTGGCTGGATTCGGTCAAGACAGCGGTGACTATGGTAGAGGAATGATCTGTGGCTATAAACGTTGTTTGTGGTTAAGAATTAGTGTACTCCAAGAGCGTTAAAACCTGGCAGATGGAGTCCATTTATGCTTCATTTGGGACTCCATTCGGATGATAATCTGAGTTTTGGAGTCTATTTATTTGATCGTTTGGACTCCAATCACGGAAAATACAGGGGAATAGAGTCTGATTATTCTTAGAAATAGACTCTATCTCAGACGAATATTTGGATTTGGAGTCCAGCAGTGCATATGACAGCCGAATAGCGGTGGATGATCCGGAGTGTTTGGCACTCTTGATGAGAATAACTCATTGAGTGTTTTAGTGATAATATATTAACCATGAACCTGAAAGTGAGGTTGTTGCTATGGACAGGATAAAGATTGCCTTTTACGATGCCAAGGATTACGACAGGAATTCCTTTATTGCCTCTAACGGCAACGATGAGTTCGACATCAGATATCTGGAGACGAGGCTTACGGCTGATACATATAAGCTGGCAGAAGGGTGCGATGCCGTCTGCGTATTTGTTAACGATGAGATAGACAGGTTCGTGATAGACCGCCTCTGTGAGATGGGGATCAAGCTCGTTGCCCTCCGCTGCGCAGGCTACAACAACGTGGACGTTGAATATGCCTACGGCAAGATACATGTGGTCAGGGTTCCCGCGTATTCACCCTATGCGGTAGCAGAGCATGCCATTGCATTGCTCCTCACATCCATCAGGAGGATCCATAAGGCATACATCAGGACACGTGATTTTAACTTCAGCCTGGAGGGCATGACCGGATTCGACCTCCACGGCAAGACAGTAGGTGTAGTTGGAACGGGTAAGATCGGGCGCATCTTCATCGACATCTGCCGGGGCTTCGGCATGAACGTCATCGCCTACGACAAGTTCCCCGCAGCTGACTCCGGAATAGAATACGTATCTCTCGACGAGCTCTGGCAGAGGAGTGACATCATATCATTCCATTGTCCCCTGACGGACGAGAACAGGCACATGGTAAATGCAGACAGCATCTCCCGCATGAAGAAGGGCGTAGTCCTGATCAATACCTCCAGAGGAGCCCTCATTGATTCCGAGGCATTGCTCAACGCAATCAAGGACCGCAAGGTCGGCGCTGCCTGTCTGGACGTATATGAGGAGGAATCAAATGTCTTCTTCCACGACTACTCCAACCATATCGTAAACGACGATATCCTGGCCCGCCTGATCTCCATGCCTAATGTTATCGTAACCTCCCACCAGGCATTCCTGACGGAGGAGGCATTGTCCAACATAGCAGATACTACATTGTCTAATGTCAGGGAGTTCTTCTCGTCTGACGCATGCTCCAACGAAGTCTGCTACAAGTGCCCCAACCTGCCTACCTGCAGACAGGACCACGTGAAGAAGTGTTTCTGAGGATAATAGCGTTCCATATATAAAATAATAAATATAAGTGATATAATATATTGTCCTGTTTTTGACAGGGCTTGTATTGTGTTACCCGAAGAATGTCGCCCGGTGCGCATTGGGAAGGCAGTGCATATCGGACAATAAGCAGGGTTCCGGGTATCGGGCTCTGCGGCGGAAGCAAACGGAAAGATATGAATTTTAGACACGAAGTAGGACTCAGGATAATAAAACTGGTGAACGTCATATGGATGACGCTGGCATTTGCCACGGTGTGGTTCTATTATTATTCATCCCGTGTATTTGAACCATATTATTTCTGGGG
>JAFWFV010000037.1 GCA_017515465.1 Clostridiales bacterium | reverse complement strand
TGATCGTCCAGGAAAAGCTGATAATAACGGAGGAATGCAGGAAAGCACTGGCTGACCTGTGAGACATATAGATGATCCTGGTATACTGGCTGGTCTTTATAAATGTCCTTGCGTTTATCTTTTACGGGATAGACAAGAAAAAAGCAAAGGATAAGAAGTGGAGGATATCTGAGGCGACACTTATTACTCTGGCAGTTATCGGAGGATCCGCCGGAGCTCTTGCCGGAATGTATGTCTTCCATCACAAGACCCGCAAGAAGAAGTTCTACATAACAGTTCCCGTATTCTTTGTGATACTTGTTGCAACGTGCATATACTGCCTATATCAGAATTATCACCTGACCAAGTCTTACTATGATGTGGATCTTGGGCTGGAGCAGGATCTGACGATAGTACAGATCTCGGATCTCCATAATCAGTTCTTCGGGATCGGGCAGAGCGTTCTGCTGGACAGGATCAGGGAGGAAGACCCAGACATGATCCTGGTAACGGGGGATCTGGTGGATTCCACACACACATCCTATCCCATTGCCATGGACTTTATCGAGGGAGCTCTGGAGATCGCTCCCGTCTATTATGTCACCGGCAACCACGAGGTCAGGCTGGCAGGTGAGAAGATGGACGCATTCATCTCAGAGATGGAAGAAAAGGGCGTTCAATACATAGATGACAGATATATAGATAACGGTGAATATATAATTGCGGGGATATCTGACAGTTCCCTGTTTTACGGAACTGAGATGCAGACCTTTGACGGTTCCAAGCCCTTGATCATGCTGGGACATGAACCCCAGTATGCCCGTCTCTACAGCAGTCTGGGAGCAGACCTGGTATTTACGGGTCACTACCACGGCGGACAGATAATTATCCCCGGTGTGGGCGGGTTATTCTCTCCAGAACTGGAATTCTTCCCTGAGATCTATGAAGGGATCCACGATTATGACGGAATGAAGCTTGTTTTATCCAGGGGACTTGGCAACAGCGTATTTCCCGTGAGGATCAATAACTATCCGGAGATAGTTGTAGCGCACGTGAGCTGATTTTAATATAATGAAACAGTATGTAACATTGTTTCAAATGCTTTAGTTATCAGGAGAAGATCATGTCAGGGTATCAGATATTAAAAACTGTCTTAACCGTCCTTTCCTTATTGTTCGGACTCTCTTTTCTGGTCTGTACGATCATGTTCATCGTCAAAAAGAACAAGAAACTGATGATCGTGGCAGGTATCTCGTTTGCCATGATCATCGTCTGCTTTGTGGGGCATTTCATTACGGCTGTAAAGCAGTATTATCCTGATGAGGAGTCTTTTACGACCTTTGAGGTAACCAGCGAAGACCTGGAAAACGGCGTATGGAACGTGAGGATATCACACGACAAGGGCGACGACCTGTCCCCACAGCTTTCCTGGGAGCCTGTTGAGGGTGCAAACGGCTATGTCCTCTTCATGACGGATCCCAAGGGCAATAACTGGACACACATGATCGATGTCACGGACAAGACAGAGCTGGCATCAGGTGAGGTGGAACACTACGTAGGACCCTATCCGCCTTATGGCAGCCATACATATATAGTTTACGTTTTCGCGGTAATAGAACCCAGGGTATCCTATACTGATCTGGATAATCCGGGAGATACCTTCGAGACGTTCAGGTCAAAGCTCAGCACATTGTCGGGTACGAACGGCGATACGGGCAACATAATCGCGTATGGTTCGATCTCCGGAGAATACCCGGGAAAAGGATAATGGAGTAACGGAATGAAAAAAGGGATAAAGGTACTGATAGGATTTGGAATTGCAGCAGGAGTCATCGCTGCTGCGGCAATAGCATATAGCATCCACATGCATTACGACATCCAGCCCCATGTCTCATATAACATCGAAGACATGGCAGTAGAGGACAGGGAATATGGTGATCATTCACAGGTCCTGATGACAACTGACCTGAGTCCTGAGGGATTAATGAGGATCTATGAGGCTTTGGGAGTTAATCCTCAGGGCAACGTGGCCATAAAGCTGTCCACGGGCGAGGCAGGAAATCCCAACTATCTGGATCCTGATCTCATAAAGGATCTGGTGCAGTCAGTAGACGGCACCATTATTGAATGCAATACGGCCTACAGCGGTTCCCAGAGGCTGGAGACCGCCATGCACAGACAGGTTGCAGCTGAGCACGGATTCACATCCATAGCTGACGTTGATATCATGGATGAGGACGGATATATGGTGATCCCGGTTAACGGCGGAGTACACCTCACTGAGAACTGGGTTGGCAAAAACCTGGCGTGCTACGATTACATCATCACGCTGTCCCATTTCAAGGGACACCCCATGGGCGGCTTCGGAGGTGCGCTTAAGAACATCTCCATAGGTATCGCATCATCGGAGGGCAAGGTCAGGATCCATTCAGGCGGTGTGTTCCATAATCCTCCCATCGACATCCCGTCGCTCCTGACCAATCAGGATGTGTTTACTGATTCCATGGCTGAGGCTGCAAAGTCAGTCTGCGATTATGAGAATAACGGTGAGAACATCATATTCATCAGCATCATGAACAACATGTCAGTTGACTGTGACTGCGTATCAACTCCTGCGCCCGTTACCATGGGAGACATAGGTATACTGGCATCCACCGATCCCGTAGCTCTCGACCAGGCATGCGTTGATCTGGTATTTGCTTCTGCCGACGGCCATGACCTGCAGGAGAGGATCCTGGAAAAGAACGGCCTTAACATCCTCAGGCATGCTGAGGAGATCGGACTGGGCAACAGGGCATACGAACTGGTATCTATCGACGGCTGACAAAGTGGAGACCATCAAGACTGAACTTCTCTATATCCTGTATTATTTCTCGGTCCAGCTGAACCAGATATTCTGGTATTGGGTCCTGGGAATGATAATAGGTTCCGTCGTATCCGTATTCTTTAAGGACAGGATACATAACCTGATGCGGAACATGAAGGGAGACGGCAGCAGCTTCGCAGGAATGATCGCTGCGTCCGCACTGGGTGTCTTATCTCCGCTTTGCATGTATGGAACGATCCCCATAGCAGCATCCTTTTCCCGTGGCGGGGTGAAGGATGAGTGGCTGGCATCATTCATGATGAGTTCGATCCTGCTTAATCCACAGCTGATATTCTACAGCGGGGCACTGGGCACAAAGGTTCTCCTCATCAGGATCATCACATGCTTTCTGTGCGGCATAATGGCTGGCACCCTGGTCAAGGTGTTCTTGAATAAGAAGTCCTATTTCGACTTCAAAGGATTTGATGAACCGAAGAGCAAGGATACGGATCCCAATCTGTTTATCAGGTTCCTCAAGAACCTGTGGAGAAATCTCAAGGCAACGGGACTTTATTTCCTCATAGGCGTGCTGCTTTCAGCACTGTTCCAGAGATATATTCCTGCTGATGTGGTGACATTTGCTTTTGGAGGGAATGAGGCCTGGGGCGTACTGATGGCATCAACCGTCGGTGTGCCTTTATATGTCTGCGGGGGAGGCACGATCCCGATCCTCAGGGCGTGGATCAGTCAGGGTATGAGCCTGGGCAGCGCCGCCGCTTTCATGATCACGGGACCTGCCACAAAGATCACCAATCTGGGTGCTCTAAAAGCTGTTCTGGGTATAAAGAACTTTGCCCTTTATTGGGCTTTCGTGATATTGTTCTCGCTGGTGTCGGGACTTGTTATCAATCTGCTGCCGTTGTAGCAGAAACAGCGGTCTCTTCCATCTCGGTAATATCCTGTCCGACGCCCTCTCCCTTGTTGGGACCGAATACGATGCAGCATCCCAGATCGACAAGGAATAAAGAGATGAGAACTGTGCACAGGATGCGGGTCCTCTTTTTGCCGAACCTGATCAGCAGTCGCCTGATCAGAGGACCCAGGATGTAGATACCCAGGAACCCGCCGAGTGCAAAGGCGATGAGTCCAGCCAGACATACGCGGCCGTTGAGGTTGAAGAACATGTCATCGTAATTCCAGTAGGAGGAATTGTTAAAGAATTCCAGTGCAAAGCTGGTCAGGTATTCCAGCACGCCGCAAAGCAGCATGGTGTAGATAAAGAGCTTGGGCTTGCTGTTCTTGAACCTGTTGAGGAAGAATATGATGAATGCTCCGCCGGCACCGTATATGGGCAGCCATGGCCCATAGAAGAATCCCCTGTTGACGAATATGTGCTCCTGTACCAGGTGAAGGCCTACTTCCCACACCCATCCTACCAGACAGAAGGCGAAGAACATGACGATGAAATCAGTGATGGAGTACTTGTCTGCCTTGTCAAAGCTGGAGCCTTTGATAGAGTAGTTCTTGAGAACGAATTCCGGTTCGGGATCAGCATTGCCGGAAGCTTTCCTGACAACATATGCTTTGCCGTCAAAGCCCTTTTCTACGAACAGGGACCTGTCGATATCAGTCCTCTTTCTGAGTGCGAAATAAGCCTCGATATCTGCCATGCTCTGAACGGGAACTGAGACGAACAGGCTGGCAAAAGGAAATATGGCGATGATGGTGAGATAAAAGTATGACAGCAGCATGAGGAAGAGCTTGAACTTATATCCCTTTGTCATGGCGGCGGAGAGCTTTTTAGCCTCCTTCCATGTCACGTCCGGATTCTCAGCGATGATGAAGGGGACGAAGTAGTACTGGAACATCTTATATATACCACCGATGATGGTCCATCCCCAGAGCCAGAGGACGACATTATAGATCAGAGTGATCTTGGCTATGTGAACGAACCTCTTGTCAGAAAAGGGGGCGAGGACGCGCCTGAACTTTACGTTTTTGCTGAAGCGGTGTTCCATCAGATAACGGTACTGTCCGATGGCTAATGTCTTCTTGATCAGGAAATCCAGGGATTTCAGCGCCGCTGCAACGACTATCAGAAATACGACTACCTCGCCCTGATTCCTCTGCATGTATTCATGGTTTATGGCCAGGATGTTCAAAAGCCACGTGTGGTTCAAGGCCTGATCCCTGATGAAGCCGCTTATGATGTCTCTGGAAAAGGCGTTGGGAAGGTTCTTTACCAGGTTGGTCTCCTGAACATATTCAGTCAGTTGATCGATGTCATCGTAGTTTACTACGCCGGCGTTGAAAAAAGAGTCGATGACCTGGATCTCGCCCGCTGCTGCGTTATTTACCAATCCTGCGAATGAAGAGATAAAGATGACGGTCAATATGAACATGTATGGTTTAAAGCCCTTGGTGAATACTGTCTTTCTGGCATTCTGCCTGATCTGCTTAAGACTCCAAACCGTTCCGGTATCCTTATTGCCCATCAGTCACCTCTGCTGTTGTTGAAATGAAGATCTACTACTGTTATCTCGCTGTTCGTTCCGAGCCTCATGGGAGGACCGTAATAACCAACGCCGCTGGTAACTATTGTCTGCATTCCGTCTATGGCCTTTACACCGTGGGAGTTCTCGTTAAAGAACGGAACGATGAGATTGCCCGGGAATATCTGTCCGTCATGTGTATGTCCGCAGAATACCACATCAACTCCATTTGACGCAAGGGGGGCGAAGCCGTTGGGCTCATGCTGGATCACAAGGATGGGCTTGGTCTGGTCAACGCCTGAAAGGAGCGTCTTTTCATCCATCCTGTTGCTGGTACCGTCGCCGGCTCTCTCTCCGTCGATCCTGCCCACCAGTGTGATGGCGCCGTCTGCTATCTCCACGGATTCATCGTAGAGCATGTTAAAGCCGGCATCTGCAAAGAACTGTTCCATGACCTCAGGCCTGAATGCCTCTGATACGGGGGAGATGCAGAATCCTCCAAAGAGGTTCTCGTCCACATCATGATTTCCGCATACTGCATATACGCCGTATCTTGCCTTCATCCTGCTAAGGGCGTCGGAGTACCTGTCAGGTTCCTTCAGCCCCAGGTAATTACTGGTAAAGATGTCTCCTGCTATGACGATCAGATCTGCGTCCTGCTCATTTACCAGTTCCACCATCTCCTCCGTCATGAAGGGATCTGAATTGCAGCTCAGGTGAAGGTCAGCGAGAAGGACGACCCTGAGGTCTTCCTCTGCGCAGGGAACGTCTGAATCGATGTCGTAATGTACAACATGTATGTCCTGTGCGTGTATGATGCCCGTGATGCTGATCAGGAGTGCCAGTGCGAAGGCAAAGTGCAGGGCGTGTCCGATGAACTTGCTGTCCATCTCCTTGCGTGCTTTCGTGATGAGTACTGCTATGGCCGTAAAGACCAGCACCAGGCCGGAATAGTACATGAAGAATGCGAGCCATACATTGCCGAAAGCCATGCACCAGTATTTGAAAGAAGAGTGGGGCAGATATGCGCCCAGTACGGGGATCACAGCCAGTGCCACATAGATGATGATCCTGAAGATCCTGGTCTTTTTGCCCAGTTCCTGTACCTGTTTGTGGTGATTGACCGTATATTCCGTGATCAGTGCGATGCATGTCTGGATCAGGATGTATACCACCAGAAATATCTTACCTACCAAGATCTTATCCCTCCGTTTTTAGCTCTGTGCATTATAAAGCAGGCATGAACTGTTTTCAATGTTAAGTATAATTAAGAACATTGACATTATAAGGCGCGTAAGGTATCATCCCCGTAGATCATGAAAACAGGAGGAACACCGATGAAGACAGTTATCTGCTGATGTTTTTAATAAAACGCCTTGCGGATAAGTCTCATTATGTGTTCAGATAATATAGATATGCGTGAATATATGCCGCGGCACCCGTCGCGGCATTTGATTTATCCGGCAGGGATCCATAAGGAGGATTCATATGCCATTGATAAACATTAAGAACCTGACATTCGGTTACGACGGGTCTGAGCAGACCCTCTTTGATGATGTCACAATAGGAATAGATACCACCTGGCGCCTGGCTCTGGCAGGCAGGAACGGCAGGGGCAAGACCACGTTCTTTAAGCTCCTCAGAGGCGAGCTCCCTTATTCAGGCACCATATCGGGAGTGCCCGAGACTGTGCTGTTCCCCAATGAGGATCTGCCTGACATAGAGGAATGGAAGATCAGGAAGGAATTAAACCTCATGGGTGCAGACCCCGACATAATGTGGCGCCCCATGGACACTTTATCAGGCGGGGAGAGGACCAAGCTGATGCTGGCCCATCTCTTTGCAGGAGACGGGATCTACCCTCTCATAGACGAGCCTACAAATCACCTGGACCGTACGGGAAGAGAGACCGTTGCGGAATACCTGTCATCCAAGGAGGGATTCATACTGATCTCCCACGACCGTGAGTTCCTGGACAGATGCTGCGACCATACCCTCATGATCACAAAGACGGGACTGGAGCTGGTCGCATCTGATTTTTCCACATGGTGGGACAACAACGAGCAGAGGATGGAAAGTGAGCGTTCCAGGAACGAACAGCTCAAAAAAGAGATGAGCGCCATCGACGATGCCATGAAGAAGAATGCCAAATGGGCGTCAAAGGCGGAAGGGTTCAAGAACAGGGCTAATGCACCCCACAAGGTGGCAGAGGACCATTTCAGGCGCACCTATGAGGCTGAAAAGGCCAGAAAGCTCATGTCACTTTCCAAGAACCTGCAGAAGAGAAACGAGAAGAAACTGGAGGAAAAGCAGGGACTGCTCAGAGACATCGAAAAGACGGAGACCCTTAAGATCACCGGATCCGAGCACCACAACAGGACACCCATAATACTTAAGGATGTATCACTTTACAGGTATGGTGAAAAGATATGTGAAGGCATCGATCTGACGGTGAAAAGGGGAAAGAAGATCTCCATCCAGGGACCCAACGGATCAGGCAAGAGCACCCTTATCAAATACCTGGCAGGCACAGGTGAAGAAGAGGGCATAACAGCAGAAGGTGACATCTACATCGCCCCGGGACTAAAGATCTCATATGCAGGTCAGGATACGTCCATGCTGGAGGGATCTCTTTCGGATCTGGCAGCGGAAAGAGGTGCGGACAAGACCTTGTTCAGCACGATCCTGGTCAAGATGGGATTTACAAAGGAGATGCTCTATAGAGACGTTACGTGCCTGTCACTGGGACAGAAGAAATGCGTCATGATCGCCCTCTCACTTTGCGAGCAGGCTGACCTTTATCTGTGGGATGAACCGCTGAACTACATAGACATCTATATGAGGAAAGAAATAGAGCGTCTGGTCAGGGACAGCGGCATCACGATGATATTTGTGGAACACGACCGGGCTTTTGCAGAGGCGGTAAGTGACTGTGAGATGTCTTTCTGTTAAAATGGTCGCGGTTAAGTTTGTTTGAGCAGGAGGTATAACATGAAGAAGGTAGAACAGTTTCTGAAGGACGCAGGTACTTATTACCTGGCAACAATGGACGGAGACCAGCCCAGGGTAAGGCCCTTCGGCACGGTAAATTACTTTGAGGGCAAGCTCTATATCCAGACGGGCAAGATCAAGAACGTATCCAAGCAGATCCACAAGAACCCCAAGGTCGAGATCTGTGCGTTTAAGGACGGCAAGTGGCTGAGATTATCAGGAAAGCTGGTCGAGGATGACAGGATCGAGGCTGTACAGTCCATGCTGGATGCTTATCCCGAACTCCAGGGAATGTACAAGGCAGGTGACGGCAATACCGAAGTATTCTACATCGAGGATGCGGTAGCAGTCGTCAATTCCTTTACTGAGGCACCTGAGCATCTGGAAGTATGATCTGATAAACATGCCGGGGATGAGGCATTTCAGGACCTGTGCAAAAAGTTGTTGACAACATCCTGAATGTCTTATATACTTCTTTTGCACTTCGAAAGAAGGACCCGGCAATTAGATGGAAGCTTAGCTCAGCTGGGAGAGCATCTGCCTTACAAGCAGAGGGTCACAGGTTCGAGCCCTGTAGTTTCCACCACAGACGGCGCAGTAGTTCAGTCTGGTTAGAATGCCGCCCTG
>JAFWFV010000036.1 GCA_017515465.1 Clostridiales bacterium | reverse complement strand
AGAAGGCACTGCGAGGATTATGGTATCGATCTTATAGTCTCTGGCAGCATCGAAGATCATCTCCCTGCCGCCGATGATGTGAACTCCGTAGAGGTCACGGCCTATCTTGTTGGGGCTGTCATCTATGATGCATACGGGGACCTGCCTGGCCATGGGGTTGTTCTTAAGTTCCCTGACCAGGATACTGCCTGCGTCGCCGCCTCCTATTATCATGACACGCTCTTCCTTGGGCTTGCCCTCTTCCTTCTTTTCAGCGGAAGGGATGGTGGCATGCTGATTCCTGATCATCCTGAACAGACGGTATGAGAACCTGATGATCACGTGAGCCATCATGCTGAATACGGATCCTACCACGTAGAAGGAGATAGGCATCCTCATGTTGATGAGCAGTGATGATATTACGAATACGGGAGCCAGGATAAAGTACGAGGTAACGATGGCTGTTGCCTCCTCGATGCCGACGAACCTCCAGATGCTCCTGTAGATCTTGCGGATGTAGAATACGGTGATGAGGAATAAGGACCACAGGGGCATCAGATAGATATAATACCTGATGTATTCGTCAGGTATCGTGGAGAACCTGAAATCATGCCTTAGTATGAGTGCCGCAAAAAAGGATGCCCACAGAGCCAGTACATCGATGACCAGCACTACTATCGCATTGAGCACCCATGAATTATCATTTTTAACCTGATCCTTAGCCATAATTACCTCTACTTTCTTTATTCATTTATTTTAACATAAGAAAAGAGTTCTTCTACGTATGTATTATCTACAGAAACAGTAGTGGTCCTCTTCGATTTTTTTATGCTCATCTTCACCCTGACGATGGCAGGGGAAGTAAAGAAATAGATGAGCATCTTCTTAAGGCCTGAAGAGCACTCCAGTGCCTTTTCAACTTTTTCCAGTTTGCGGGCAAAAGAACTGCTGCAGCTATCCGATGCCATGATGATCTTGTTCGCCTCGCGGAAGTCCTTATGCATCCTCTCCTACCACTTTTTGCTGGATGAGGATGAAACGCCCGTTCCGTAGCCGTAGAGCAGGATGTCTGATGGGAGATATGTGGGCCTGATGCCGTCATTTATCATGAGTCTGTAGATCATGTCCTCACAGAAAATAACCTTGCCTGCTATCATGTTCAGATACTTAGCCATCAGATCCCTGTCCACGAGGGTGGCAGCTCCGTTTACTACGTCATTTGCCAGTATGTAGTTCGTCTTGAGACGTGATATGTCAGCACCCTTGTCAAACACATCCGTAAACTGTGGATATGAATAGTGGGGTACGGGGTTTATACCCTCCCTGTTCGAGTCAAAGAAGATGACATCACCGAAGACGAACTGTGAGTCCGAAGAAATGGCATGGTCATACATCTTTTTCAATACATCTTTTCCATACAGATAATCTCCGGGACTGATGAGCTTGATGAACCTGCCGGAGGCTGCATTAACGCCGCTTAGGACGTTTTTGACCGTTCCCTGATTCTCAGGGTTCATTACCAGTTTATAGTCAGTAAGACCACTTGCAGAAAGGAAGGATTTTATATCATCTGCGGGACTTTGTGAGGACCCGTCGTCAGCAGTTATGATCTCTATTGACACGCCCTCCTGGAGCAGGATGGATCTGAGGGTCAGCTTAAGTTCCTCGATCTTCGGATTATATGTGAGGACAACTACTGAAATGTCATAACTCATGATGTGTATCCCCTTCTGCTGCAGTCGTCCAGGATGCATCTGACGATCCTCTCCGTAGCATTCTCACTCGTTTTGAAGTGCTTGTCTATTATCTCCAGTCTCTTCTCCCTTAACGGGTCCTCACCAGACAGGAGCTGATCCAGCGTCTTTTCCAGCTGTTCCTGATCGTATACACGGTATATCCCCGGCAGTATGATGTTATACAGATCACTGTATCTGCCGCTGTCAAATGCGCAGTAGATCACGGGCTTTCCCGTGAGGAAGAACATGGGTATAACAGACGACCTGTCAGATATCATGATATCCGCCTGGTCAAAGGTATCCTCGATCTCCACGTTGCTGTCGGTCACGATGCCCTTTTCCTGCCATTTCGCCTTGAGGTTTTCAGCCTCTTCCGGAGTAATCCTCCCCTCCTTTATGAAGTTATCCCACATGAGGGGGTGAGGCCTTACGATAAGCTTGTGGGGCATGTTGCCGTACTCTGTCAAAAAGTCGTTATATTCAAAGAAATGGCTGCCTCCTGACCTGCTGTCGTAGCTCCATCTGGGAGTCCATAATATGGTCTTATATGAACATGACCTGTCCAGCTTCATGCATTTTTCGAATTCTGGATACCCCTCGCTTACGAGCCTTTTGTGATATCTTCCTTTGTACTTTTTACTGTATTTTTCCGCACTGATGTCATCTTCCAGAAAGCCCAGGTATAGATCTCTCAGGCAGGCATCCTCATAGATAGTGGAAGGAGAAGTCTCCGTAGTCGAATAAGGGATATAACATACCCTGGTATAGTGACAAACCTCTGTGCTGGACAATTCCGGAGGGATAAAGTCGTTATACATCCTCTGGTAGAAAACGTAGTCCAGGCCGAGTGTTGAAAGGTCGATACATTTGCCGTCATTTACAGCCCGGATATACTTGCCGCCCAAAGCATGCGAGATAAAGAAATCCAGTTCACTGCCATATGTATCGCATTTATATGTGGATATATCAAATTTCGGAACAATGATCATCGTTGTCTCGAATTCCTCCATAACCAGCATCTTCTCATATACGGATGATGTCTTCTGCCACAGCTGAGGCATCTGAACGATAAATCCAACTTTGACAGGTCTGGAGGACGGCGTATTGGCAAGTTTATTGATGAACCTGGCAGACTTAAGTCCCCTTGCTCTTCTGACCGGATATTTTATTACTCTGATCACATCGTTCTTGGTACTCATGATCAGGCCTTCTTCCCCTTGATCCTGCCGTAGAGATCCAGGAAGTACTTGCGCTTGATGATCAGTACCGCCAGTACTGCCACTGCCGTCGCGATCCTCGCGATGAGGATGTTAAACAGGAGCATTCCTGCTGCAGTGGTAACTGCGAATGCTATGAATATCAGTATCAGTGCCTTGTAGTTGTACATGTTGTCGGACAGACCCTTGCGCTTCAGGAGCTTTCTCATGGCCAGGAAGTTGCAGAGGGCGAAGAGCACGTAACTGAACAGCGTAGTGTAAGCTGCCGCCACGATCCCGAATGAAGGGATCAGGAGATAGTTCAATATCAGGTTTGCAGCAGCTGCGCCGATGGATGCCCATACCAGATCCTTCTTGCTCTCATGGTAGAATTCCACGTTGATGAAGAACTGGGAATAAAGGAGCAGGATTAGAGACATCGCAACGGGAGGTATTACATACATGGCCTCCTCGTAACCGGGGCCTCCGAAGAACATTACGAATTCCGGTGCGAACCAGATGACGCCGCAAAGGAGGATCGCCATGAGGAGCGCGATGCCGGCTGATACGGGCTTGTTCTCCTCTCCCTTTCCTTCCTTCAGCTTGCCGTAGAACCAGGGCACATATGAATTGTTGATAGCATTTAATACGAAGGTCAGGACCATTGCCAGGGAATATGCAACGCCATAAACTGCCGCATGATCCTCACCCAGCATTTTGCCGATCATAAGGCTGTCGGACTGGTTGAATACCACCTGTGACAGGTAATAGGCAAGCAGCGGGATATTAAATGAGAGTGCGTATTTCCAGTATTCCTTATTGAATACCTTATGGTTCTTGGTAAAGTTCAGGACAAAGAAGAACAGACCAATGACGACGTTTACTATCGCATAGCCGAATATCCTGACATAGCCCTTTTCCTCGGCGTTCTGGATAATGATGAGGGTAAACGCAGGAGCAACTATCGCAGCCAGGAGGGATACGGCAACGACTGCTTTGTATTTGAACTCGAACCTCATCTTGCCGCTCCACAGTGACCAGGAGGTGCAGAATATGACGTCTGCCACCATCAGGAGGATGAATTCCGTCGGCAGCATCAGGAACTGATTCCATATACCGTTGAATGGCAGGTATATTATCAGGAATATTGCAGTCAGGAGGAGCGTGATCCCCTGTATGGACGCTATATACCCGTCCCTGTCCTTGTCGAACTTGACCATGGCCGTGGAGAATGATCCGTAGGCCAGATTGAGGGTCAGGAAGATATACATGAACCCGTTCCACTTGCTGTAGATGGTGTACTGGCCGTACTGGGGCTTGGTGAGCATGTGGGTAAATATCGGCATGGTGAAAAAGGACAGACATTTCTGAATGATGCTGGATACCGCATATGCCAGTGATACCTTTGCAGTAAGAGGTATCTTGTTCCATTTCTCTCTGATCGTTCCCATTACTTCACCAGTCTCTTGAACTCGTCGTAATCCCTTATGTAGTCTTCGACTTTGTAGTAATCCGATGCCGCAACGCAGAGGACGGAATCCTTCTGGATCCACAGCATCTCCCTCCAGGTCATCTTATCGATGACCACGCCTATGGAGGGGTCGGACAGTTCGATCTCCTCCCTGCCGTCCTTGTTCTCTAATATGAGCTGGATCCTGCCGTAGGGGCAGAACAGGATCTGTTTCAGTTCCTTATGGGCGTGAAAGCCTCTCCTCTCGCCTTCTGGCACCTTGGAGATATAGTAGATCCTCTTTATGTCAAAAGGAATGTCCTTATCCGCTTCAAAGAAGGACAGCTCGCCCTTGCCAACTGTGGGGATGGTATTGATCCTGATGACCCTGCATCCTGCAACAGTCTCCCTGACGTTAAAATCATCACCCTTCAGTACGGAATACCAGATCAGGTCCGGATCATTTCCGTAACGTGCATTTATCTCCTCCGGGATATCCACGATCCTGTGGAAATTATGCTTTTCGTAGTATCTCACGGCACGCTCGTTATTGCGGTTTACGCACCAGTAAACACTCTCGAGACCGTAGTCAGCAAAAGCCTTTTCTATGATCGATCTCATGCCGAACCATGAGTAGCCGTGTCCCATGGCCGCCTTCCTCACAGTAATGGCGAATTCCGCACTGCCGTTTTCCATGTGCTTCAGGCTTACAGTACCCATGTATTCATCCTCGTCACTTGCTATGGCAAGATTGACGAAACCGGGAGTTTCCGCCTTTATGAAAACCCTGCAGTCGTCGATGGTCTTGGATGCGAAATCTGTCCTAAGGCCCGATGTGACATCCGGGTCGTGCATCCATTCCAGCATCAGTTCCGCGTCTTTTTCCTTTAATTCTCTGAGATACATGATATTAACCCTTGAAACTGTTGATCTGATCTATTACATACTTGATCTGAGCATCCGTCATGCCGTAATACATGGGCAGGCTCAGCTCAGTCCTGCTGATCTCCTCTGCGATGGGCAGAGCCCCTTCAGGTATTTCCAGATCCCTGTAGCATTCCTGCATGTGCATGGGGATGGGATAGTGCTTGTTGACTGTAACTCCGTTATCTGTCAGATACTTTTCCAGAGCGTCACGCTTGCTGCATCTGATGCCGAAGATATGCCATACGGGAACGACCCCGTCCATGACGTAGGGGAGCTCTACCAGGGGATTCCTGATGCCTGCCGTGTAAAGGGATGCTATCCTTCTCCTCTCCTCGTTCATGCGGTCCAGGTGAGGGAGCTTTGCAGACAGGAACGCAGCCTGGAACTCATCCAGCCTGCTGTTGTTGCCCTTGTAGATGTGATGGTATTTATAGTCCGATCCGTAGTTGCCCATGGCGCGGATCCTGTCAGCCAGTTTCTTGTCTGACGTGACTGCCGCACCTGCGTCGCCCAGTGCACCCAGGTTCTTGCCGGGATAGAATGAGAAGCCTGCAGCAATGCCGAATGAACCGACCTTCTGACCCTTATATGTGGCGCCGTGTGCCTGGGCGCAGTCCTCTACAATATAGAGACCGTGGCTTCTGGCAATGTCCATGATGGGATCCATGTCGCAGGGCTGTCCGTAGAGATGAACGGGCATTATGGCCTTTGTCTTTGGAGTGATCTTCTCCTCGATCTTTGAGGGGTCGATGTTAAATGTCCTGATGTCAGGCTCGGCGAATACCGGGGTTGCTCCGACATATGTTACTGCCAGCGCGGTAGCGATATATGTGTTGGAGGGAACGATGACCTCGTCTCCCGCTCCTATGTCCAGTGCCTTTAATATGAGCATCAGGGCATCGAGGCCGTTGCCGCAGCCGATGCAGTATTTCGTGCCGCAGTACTGCGCGAACGCCTTCTCAAAGGAAGCATCCTCCTTGCCCTCGATATACCAGGATGCGGTATATACTCTCTCAAAAGCACTGCGGAGGTCGCTGTCCAGCTCTGTCTCCATGGGTATGAACGATACGAATGGTACTCTCATTTTACTTGTCTCCGAAATCAACTTTGTATGCGACGTGATATCTTCTCTTGCTCTCCTCGGGGATCGTCATGTAATCACCGTAGAGGCAAGTCAGGAATCCATCGTAATCCTTGGGGATCTTGATCTGGTATCCTTCGAAATCAGTCTCTATAACTTCCTCGTACATCTTGGACGGGAATGTGAGCCAGCCGTAGCTGAAATCAGATACCAGGCTCATGTAGCCCGTCACCTTTTTCTGGTTGCCCAGTTTTTCGCATATCTTTATGTAGAACTTCATGCCGCCGAAGAAGTTGAAGAACCTGCCCCATCTCCTTCTGTAGTTATAGTATTTCTTCAGGTCCTCCGACTGGTCGAATTTCGACATGATGAGGTCTGAGGGATACTTGTAGTCAACGCAGAGGCTGGCGGCTCTAAATGCCGTCTCATATACCTTGCCCTTTATCTTGCGGACGAAGGGACTGGCGGGCACGTTCTCAATGAGGAATACGTCCAGGAAGAGCATGTTGGGACCGGGAACGCCCGAGAAGGGAACCTCGATAAACGTCGTTCCCTTCTTGTAGATCTTGATCATCTTATAGATGTATGTGCTGCTGTCCAATGGCTCGTAGATAACGTACTTGTCCGGGAACTCCTCGCGGAAGCACTTGATAAACCTCATTGCTTCCTTTCTGAGCATCATGAGGTCGATGTCATCGTCCCAGGGTATGAATCCCTTGTGCCTGATGGCACCGATCAGGGATCCGGCGTAGAGCATGTAGTCTATGCCGTTCTTGTCACAGACAGCCTTGACGTCCAGGAGCATTGCCAGGAGCTCCTTGTGGAGCCTCTCCAGTTTTTCCCCCTTCAGGCTGTATTCCTGAAAATTATCCGAATATAATGTGCCGCTTCTGATCAATTTACTTAATGTACTCCATGAAATTCTGCTTGTTCTCGAGAGCAGTAGTGGTGGGCCTGCCCAGATCATCCCTGGCGCCTATCGAGCACTTGACCTCGATGAGGGACAGAGCCTTTCTGTTCTTTGCATCCTCCAGCTCCCTGTCCAGATCCTCGAACGTATCTACTGATACCACATAAGGATAACCGCAGGCCTTTGCGATGCCAACCAGGTCGATCTGACCTGCAACGGTGGGCATTCCGCCAACAGTCTCGTGTGCACTGTTGTTGATCACAACGTGGATCAGGTTGGAGGGCTTGTTGGCGCCTAATAACGCCATGGAACCCATGTGCATGAGGACAGCTCCGTCACCGTCAACACACCATACTCTCATGTCGGGCTTGTTGATGGCTACACCCATTGCGATGGATGAGGAGTGGCCCATTGATCCTACCGTGAGGAAATCGTACTTGTGGCTCTGGCCGTTTGCCTCTCTGATCTCAAAGAGCTCTCTGGAGGCCTTGCCCGTTGTGGATACGATGGGATCCTCTCCGGATGCCTGTACGATGTGCCTGATGATCTCTTCCCTGACCATCTTGTTGTCGTTCTTATACTCTACCTTGCCGTCGTATGAGAGGGCGCCCTTTCTTACTACGAAAGCAACGTCCTTGCCCGTGGCCAGAACATCTCTGAAGTGTGCCATGGCAGATCTCAGTTCATCCTCAGTCGTTTCCTTGCCGATAACGAAGCTCTCGATATCCATGTCATCCAGGAGCTTTACGGTTACCTCACCCTGATAGATGTGCTGGGGCTCGTCGTGGATGCCGGGCTCGCCTCTCCATCCTACGATGAAGATCACGGGGATAGCATATACCTTGTCGTTCAGGAGAGATGCCACGGGATTTATTACATTGCCCTCACCTGAGTTCTGCATATAGACTACGGGGACCTTGCCTGTTGCCAGGTGGTATCCTGCCGCAAGCGCCGTGCAGTTGCCCTCGTTTGCAGCGATCACATGATGCTTGGGATCGATCCCGTACTCGTTCATGAGATAGTTGCAGAGTGCCTTGAGCTGTGAATCGGGTACGCCCGTATAGAAGTCTGCTCCGATGATATTTACTAACTGTTCTACTGTCATGGTACTGTCCTCTTGTTCTCTTTATTTATTCTCCAGCTGGGGAGTTATTATCTCGTCGATTATGAACTGCGCCGTCTCCTCGATCTTTTCGAAAGGAACGGTCTTGGGAAGGTCAACGCCAAAGGCCTTCCTGACCTTTGCGATGAGCTCGTTGGTGTAGATGAGGCTGCCGTCCCTGACGTCTTCGACGCCGTCCAGATAGATGGACTTTCTGTCAGCCTTGTTCATTGTCTCAAAGTCGAATACTGACTCATCGATCTCAGCTTTGAGAACGCCGTCAACATATCCGACCTTTACAGGATATCCGCCGATGTTGCCGCCAAAACCGGGAGTAAAGATCTTGTTGTCCTCACCGGTCCTGACCGTATCGATGATGGCGGAGATGATCTGATAGTTACTGGATGCGTTCATCATATTCCTGGTCTGATCAACGGGCATTGCGATGTGGCAGCGGGGATAGATCTGATCCGCAGGGATGTCCTGCTCCTGGCCCCTGTACCAGATTTTAAGGGGCAGTTCAACGCCCTCTGTCTGGCCCTCTTTGCTGATGACGACATCGTGGAAATGTCCGGCTGCGAACATGATGTCAACGTTCCAGAAATCCTCAACGCCTAATATCTCCGCAACGGCGAACTTGATCCTGGGTACCAGGTGGTTGATGTTGCCGGATCCGAAGTCAGGATATGCCTTGCCTGCTGACTTCAGCCACGGTATTACCGCATCGGAATATGATGTGTTTATTATCACTGCAGATGTGTCAGCATCATCTGCTGCCTGCATGATGTTCTTTGTGTATTTGATGGACAGAGGTGTCCAGATACCGTATGCACGGAGGTTCTTCCAGGAGATGCTGCCGTACTTGAGTCCGGAATATGCCCTCGAGGAATTTACGATAAAGTCAGGCTCGTGCTTTCTGATCACGGATGCGATGGATGATACATCCTCCAGATCAACGCCGCCTTCTATGGTGATCTTTGACTTATTAAGTCCGCGGATCAGGCCTGCTACCCTGCAGATGTTGACCTTGGTCTCCATCTTGTCGTAGTTCCTGCCTGCCACGATCACCTCGATCGCAGGATCGTTCCTGCTGATCAGATAATCCAGGAGGTATGAACCTACGCTCCCCAGACCGATGATCATGATCTTGATCTTTTCCCCCTTGATGTGGGATCCTACGATCTTAAGTCTCTCTTCAAGCGTTCTCATTTTCTTCCTCCCAATATCCTGCTATCTTTCTGAAATCTTCTCTGGTGTTGCAGTTTGTCCATCTCTTAAGTCCCACGATCTGAGCGTCCGTTCCCTGATCCAGGTATTTCTGTATGATGCTGAGGTTCGTGCCGCCCTTGTCCTTGTCGTAGAACTCTTTGTTGGCACGGCCGAGCTTTTCCATGTCGTTGAACCTCCACAGCTGTCCTGAATTAAGGATCGCACTGAAGGGTTCGTCAATGGTCAGGAGACCGTGGGAACTGTTAAATGCATAACGGTAATCTCCCTTGCCGTCGATATAGAGCACCACCGCCTTGTTGGCATAGATGGGTTCATATGTGTAGGTGAGGACAGTTGTATCTGCACCGGAGACCTTCTTAAAAGACTCATTGTCGATGTCCAGATCACCCTCTACAAAGAGTATGTCAGATGTCTCATCCTTCAGAGCCTGATCTATTCCCAGATAGAGGGAATAGCCTGATCCCAGGTCGCTATAGTGTTCGTTATAGACCGTGGAGATCTTTGCCTTCATGTCATCAGGCAGAGTCTCTATATACTCCAGGAGGGAGTCATATCTGTAACCTCCCACCAGGACGATCCTGTCCGCAAAAGAACACTTCAGGAGAAGGTGGTAAAGGAGCGTCTGCCTTGAGTCCTTTTCGTAGTAGACGGCCTTCAGCTTCTTGTCCTCTTCTGCTATGCCTTCGTTAAATCTGCTGGATATTCCTGCGATCGTGATTATTGCTGTACTCACCTTATGTCTCCGATCAAAGCTTAAGATAGTTTTCGATGCATTCGTCGAGGCCGCGGCTTAAGTCTACTGCGGGCTTCCATGAAGTCCTGGTCCTGATCTTTTCTGTGGAAAGGAGCCTCCTCTCAGGGTCTGATTCCCTGTAGCCGTTAAACTCGATAACGGGATCTGTGATGCCCATCTTGGAGGCGCAGAGCTTGGCCAGATCGATAATGGAGATCTCCTCGTCTGTTGCAACGTTATATACCGTTCCGTCCAGTGCGCTGTCTGTTCCTGCCAGAGCGAGGACTGCTGAGCAGCTGTCGTAGTTGTTGAGGAATGTCCTTCTGTTCTTTCTGGAGTTCTCCAGGAGGACTACCTTGCCGTTATCCCTGAAGCTGTTGATGATGAAAGGGATGATGTGCTTGGGATATCTCTCATCCTTGCTGTAAACGTTTGCGAAACGGATGGAACAGCCCTTGATCTTGCCCTCGTCTACTGCATCCTTTATGAAGAATTCTGTCAGGAGCTTGCCTGTTGCATAGCTGGTCCTCTGGCTGTGCTCGGCAACGGACATGGTGAGGTAATCACTCTCCTTTACGCCGCCGTTCTCGTTCCATGAGTTCATGGAATATACCTCTGATGTGGAGCAGTTTATGTACTTGTCTGCGCCTACCCTGATAGCCTGTTCCATGAATTCCTTCATGCCCATAACGTTCGTATCGAATGTCTCATATACGTGATAGAAATGCTCGGTGTGAACTACTGCGGCGCAGTTGATGTAGATGATCTCATCGTAGCTGCCCTTGATGGCGTTTACCCTGCTCTCGAAGTCAGCCATCTGCTCCTTGTTGCAGACATCGTATTCAAAGAATTCGAACCTGTCATCGTCGATGTGATCTGATACTGTCTCGATGGATGAGGCATAGAAATTATCGAATCCCAGGATGTGGTCCGTGGAGCCATCCACCAGGATCTGGCGTACCAGTTCGTTGCCGGTCATTCCGGTTACACCGCTTATAGCATAAAGTTTACTCATATGTATTTCCTCCGTTAAAATTTTATCAACTTAAATGATACCTTGGGCACTCTCTTCTCCGGGGGCGGCAATGTCATGTAGTCGTTATACATGTGCTTCAGGAAAGCATCCGCATCCTCCATTCCCAGGAAAGAACATCCCTCGAACTCATAGTCCCTGACGTTCAGGAACCAGGACTTTTCCATTCCGTAACGCTTGTTTATGGGATTCTTCACATAGAGCGTTCCGAATGAGGGGAACAGGAGGCATCTGACCATGTTGGGGCTGTCATTGTTGCTCCTGCTCTCGTATCTTTTCATGCGCTTATAGACTGTATCCTTGCTCGTGAGGGAAAGGAACTTCCACCACAGTTTTTTGATGCCCTTATCGGAGACCTTGCCGACATTGGCCCAGAGGATCTTGCGGTTGACGAAGCAGATGAAGTTCTGCCACAGCTGTCCGGGAACGTTCATGGGGATGTCGTCCAGGGGGAATACGTCCACGTAGATGCCGTCCTGGCACTTGATGTGTTCCTGACCTGTCCTGATGTGGGTCGTTCCGGGCTTTCTCAGCTTTCCGTATCCCCACAGGTATTCGGGATCAGTCTCATGGTCCTGGAAGAAGCAGACGGACTGGTCCATCTGGCCTGCGACCTTCTTGAACTTTTCGTAATCCTCACGGAGCATTCCGATGTCCGCATCGTCATCCCACGGTATGTATCCCTTGTGCCTTACTGCACCCAGGAGCGTTCCGCAGAAGATCGTATATCTGATGCCGTTGGCCCTGCAGACCCTGTCGAATTCCTTGATGAGGCTGAGCTCAGTAAACTGAAGCCTCCTGAACTCGTCGGGAGTCAGTTTTGCGTCGTTCTCCTTTTCTACGAGGCACCTGCTGAAATCTGTAAGTAACGCGTTATTCTCCATATCACACTCCTGTGAATAGTCTGTCTTTGTAGAACCCGTCAACGCTGCCGTCGTACAGGGATGCGGCCTGGTCTATGTCATATGCAACTGCCCTCATGAAAACACTCATGGTATCCGTGTCCAGGAGTGCGTACTGTGCATTATTGTTGTGGTTCCTGGGCTGGCCCACGGAACCGGGATTGATAAATGTTACGGCGTGCTTGTTCCTGCGCGTCGGATCATCTGCCTCATAGAACTTCGTAAAGAAATGTGAGTAATGGGAGTGCCCGGAAAAGACGATGTCGTAAGATCCGTATTCCCCCCTGAGGTTATCGGGAGCGATCGCTCTCCAGTACTTGTCCTCAGCAGATGCGTGAACTGCCAGGCACTTTCTGCCGCCGATCACGAACTCTGACATACCTGAATGATCCATGTTATCGGAGAGGTATCTCCTGGTCTCATCAGTCAGGAGAGATGCCGTATGTCTGGCACATTCCACTCCCCTCTGTGATGAGAAACGGGCATAGTCGCCTTCCATTATGGACTGCTCGTGATTGCCCCAGATGTTACAGATCACATCATAATTGAAGTCGTCTCTCAGATAAGAGACGACCTCATTAGACTGCATTCCGTAATCGATCAGATCACCCAGAAGGATCACTCCTTCGATGTCAAACCGGGACATGTCCCTGACGACCTGTTCGAGTGCGAACATATTACCGTGTATGTCAGAAAGTATCGCGTACATCTCAGAGCTCGTCGATCAGGGTGATGATGTTCTTGATCGACATCAGTTCGCTGTCGATCTCCTTTGCTCTGTGGTGTGTCAGGATGCTCTTTGCTGCGTTCTCCATTGCAGGGAAAGCGGCTCTGAGGAGCTGGTTGGCGTAGATGCAGATGTTGGCACCGTGTGCTGCCAGTTCAGCCTCAGTGATGGTGTTGTATGAACTGGGAACAACGACGATGGGTGTTTCCTTGTCCTCTGCGCGGAACTTGTCGCAGAACTCCAGGATCTCGTCGGGTTCCTTTCTCCTGCTGTGGATCATGATGCCGTCTGCGCCAGCCTTTACAAAAGCTCTGGCACGTGTCAGTGCATCCTCCATGCCTCTCTCCAGGATCAGGGACTCGATACGAGCGATGATCATGAAGTCGTCGGACAGCTGTGCCCTCTTGCCTGCTGCGATCTTTGCAGAGAAGTTCTCGATGGAATCCTGAGTCTGCTCGACCTCAGTGCCGAAGAGGCTGTTCTTCTTAAGGCCTGTCTTATCCTCGATGATGACTGCTGATACGCCCATCCTCTCGAGGCTCCTGACTGTGTATACGAAGTGCTCCGTAAGTCCGCCCGTGTCACCGTCAAAGATGATGGGCTTTGTTGTTACTTCCATGACGTCGTCGATTGTCCTGAACCTGGATGTCATGTCAACGAGCTCGATGTCGGGCTTGCCCTTGTCAGTTGAATCGCAGAGTGATGAGATCCACATTGCGTCGAACTGGTCAACGTTCTCGCCGTCGACTACAACGGTCTTCTCTGCGATGAGGCCCGTAAGTCCGCTGTGGACCTCGATGGTCTTGACGATGGGGCAGATCTTAAGCGCCTTTCTGAGGCGGCCGCGCCTGAATTCAGGCATTGCGAGCTTCTCCCTCATCTGCTTGTCGATCTTGGCAACTCTCTCGTTTCTGGTATAAGGAACCTCGATGAGCTCTGCTCCGTACTTCTTTGTCAGAGCGATGAGGTTCTCGTGGATGGCCTGCATGGAAGGTGCGGACCAGTTGTCTCCGTGGATAACATAATCGGGATGGAGCTGTTCGAAGATCTCATCGTACATGATCTTGTTCTGTACGACTACATTGGAAACGCCCTCGATCCCCTTTACCAGTTCGATCCTCTCCTCAACGGAGATGGAAGGAAACCTGTTATATCTGACCATGGCCTCGTCAGCCAGGACGCCGACTGTTACATCGCCGTATTTCTTTGCTTCGTTGATGAGATTGATATGACCCTCATGGATCACGTCGGTGCAAAAACATGTGTAAACTGATTTTCCCATTGGATACCCCTTTATTATTAATAATAATGTTCACCGTGTACTATTCAACCACAATGAAGGGGTTATTGCAATCGTTATTATGCCTAAATCAAGGTTTTATGAGTTCTCGATGACCCCGCCGGGGCCGAAATCCATGACCTTGTCGCATATCCTGAGGGCGGCCGGACGGTGGGTGATTATTACTACCGTCCTGTCCGTCATGTTCCTGAGATTGGTGAGGAGCTGCTCCTCTGTCCTGTCATCCAGGGCGCTGGTTGCCTCGTCCAGCAATAGTATGGGGCGGTCAGAGAATATGGCCCTGGCAATGGCCAGACGCTGCATCTGTCCCTCCGACAGACCGGTTCCCCGCTCTCCCAGGACAGTATCGATTCCATCATCCAGACCATCTGTAAATTCCTTTGCACAGGCGATCTCCAGAGCTCTGTTTATAGACTCGATGTCATCCCTGCGGCTCTTGTCCGCAAAACAGACCACATCCCTTATAGTTCCGCTCATGAGGAGATTGCCCTGGGGAACATACGCGAAAATGCTGCCGGCTATGCCGTTTATATCGCTCTCTCCCCTGTCATCTGCCGCGTAGATCTGTCCGGAATCAGGGCTGTAGATGCCCATCAGGAGCTTGAGCGTCGTGGACTTGCCGCAGCCCGAGTGTCCGGTAAAGGCGACGTAATCCCCTTTATCTACCGAGAGTGTAACATTGTTAAGCACCTGAGGCATGTCCTCCGAGGCGGAATAATATGTGAAATCCACGTTCCTTAAACCTATCTGTCTGAAGTGGTTGTGATAATACTCTGAGATCTCTTCCGGATGGAACGTGCCCGAGGCCTTTCCATCTCCAAAGTCCTCGATCTCCATCAGCCTCTCTGCACTGGCAGTGATGGTATAGATCCTGGGGATCATGCCGGATATGGTAACGATGGGGCCCTGGAGCTGTGAGATCAGCTGGGTCAGCATCATGAGGGTACCGTAGGAGATGGCTCCCGTAAGGATGCCCCAGCCGCCGTAGAAGATGCCCAGGAAATACATTCCGTTCATGGCAAAGCTGAATCCCGCGTTCATGACCGTGGAGAAACGGTTCTTTCTCATCCTGGCGTTCTTGTGTTCCGTCATCTTAACATCCAGCTCATCAGAGGTCTGCTCCTGTGCCTGAAATGACCTGATCATTATCAGGCTGGCGATATTCTCCTGCAGGAACACCCTGAACCTGCCGTCAGTCTCCTGCACGTTCTTGTGCATGGCCTTAAGCTTTTTCCTGAATACATAGGCCAGGAATCCCACAAAGATACCGGCAGGTATCATTATCGCCGCTATGTGCCAGTCAACGATGAATATCATCACTATGGCCGATATCAGACGTATTATCATTCCGGAAAGCGAAGGCAGTATCTCAACGGCGCCGTTAGCAATTAGGACAGCATCATTTGTCATCCTGTTTATCCATTCCCCCGAATGGACGGCGGTCACCCTGGAATAGTCCTTCCTGAGTATATTGTCAAAGAGCCTGCCCTTGAACTTATTCTCTATCTTCGCACGGGCGAGCTCGGAGAACCTGTTGATAAACACGTACAGGATAAGCATTATGATTATCAGTCCCACGATCAATAGGATGCTGGTGATGAACCCGCCCTTGTCCCCGGCCACCGCCGAGTCCACGATTTCCTTCATCAGCAGCGCATAGAACACGCCAGTTCCGCCATATGCCGTCTGCAGTATCATCAGCAGCACGACATAAAGCCTGCTCCTCCCGGGAACATCGTAGATCCATCTGACTGCGTTGTTTTTCTTCTTAGGCATACGGGATAATTATGCAATCCGGAGGGGTGGATTGCAAGTTTTACTGCCGGAATGCATTCCAGCGTGCGAACCGTTCGACCCATTACTCATTCGATGAAAGTAGATCGACCATTTTAAGATCTATTCCGTAATAAAACTTCCGGCTGGATCTGTCTATGGTGATAAGTGAATGACCGATGAGATTATTGATCATTTTTCTGGTTGTTTCATCGCCCAATTTGATAGCTTCAGACAATTCGGTGATACTTGGGCCTCTTGATGAGAATAACTCATTAAGTATAAGGGTTTCGTATAATGATCCGTATTTAGGATTATTGCCATATGGTAATGAGCTGATCGTATTCTTATAGCGTTCATAAAATGATCGGCGACTGGATAGTGCAACTATCAGATTTTCCATACTTTCTGTAAGGATCCCGAGAAACATATCAACAAACATAGTCAGTTCGCCGTAGTTTTTTGCATCATTGCATTCGTTAAATGCTTTATTGTACGATGACTGGTTCTCGAGGATCGTATAAGACAAACGATAACTATACAAAGGTTCGAATTCCTTGGCAAGCATATAGCTGCTGATAAATCTGTTCAGCCTTCCGTTGCCGTCGTAGAATGGATGGATGTATCCGATCAGATAATGGAAAACGGCGATCCTGTAGAGCAGCTCCTCTTCCTCATCATTCAGATACTGTAATGCATTGGTCATAGCTTTGATGATTCTTGTTTCAGGGTATAATCCGGTATGAATAGGATTCATACCGTTTCCCTGAACATGAACCATTCCTTTTCTGAAGATCGTTCCGTCAGGACGGTAGTTCTCATGCTTTTCCACTACCTCTCTGAGAACCAGGTCATCGTATAGTTTGCGAACATCTTCGCATGTTTTAAGAGGGATATCGATAGAAGTGTCAAGCATAGCATATTTGGTAACGATACCAGCATAACGATCGCTTTTTCCCTCACAGGCATCACTGATCTCTTTTTTTGTACTGTGTATTCCTTCGATCTTGTTTGTCAGCTGCACCTCATCGATCAAACTGCGCACTATAAAATGGGTAATCGCCTGCTTAGGCAGGTCGTTACAGATCTTTATTATTCTTTTATCCATCTTGTGGATGTTAAGGACGGCTTTGCGTATTTCCCTTGTTTCGACAAAGAAAGCAGGATTATCATTAATGTCAACATCTATCAAATGGGCGTCATCACTGTTATATCGTTTCTGATACTCTTTGGCGCATGAACCATGGTCGATATATTCAAGTTTTTTAAGTGATAAGTATGACATTTCTAATTATTCCCTGTAGTTTTCAATGAATTTGGGTAGTTACACAATTATATCACGCTTATCTTACTAATTACAAGGCGAAATTAGTATGTTATTGCGAATATAATGAGTGATTGACTATCTGAATATGGCACTCTGTTAGAAATGTGCAATTGAGAGTTAATGAATAGTATATCCATAATGAGCATACAGTCTGTTTAATAAAACATATGAAAAGACACGTGTGAAAGATTTGTTCAACTTCCTAGCGGAACAATTGTTTGTTTGCTGTGGTAATAGTTTCAATTTGGTTATATAATTATGAAGAACAGTAAGAAATCCTTTTCATAAAGTGGGGAATAGTAAAATGTCGAAGAACGAGAGAAAAGTTGGAAACCATTCTGTCAGAGTAGAAACGCCTGAAATGAATAATATCAGTGCAGAAGATAAGGATATGGACAGGAGAATTAATGCTGCTGTTAATTCTGCAATTAATAGGGCTAAGGTATGCCAAAAGCCAATTGCAAAATATGATAGACGTAAGAAAAAGGCTTATGTAATCGATTCTAACGGAGAGAAGAAATATGTCAGCTAAGAAACCAATGATTTTGGTGTTGGCTGGTCCTAATGGTTCAGGGAAGAGTACTATCGCTCAGTATTTCAAGAAAGTTGGTGAGTATACTAATGCCGATGATGTTGTTGCTTCAACTGGTATGGACATTGTTGAAGCGGCAAAGTTCGTGGACAATAAAAGGTATGAAGCCATCAGTGCAAAAAGAGACTTTACTTTTGAAACAGTCCTTTCTTCCGAATACAAAATGGACATACTAAGAAGAGCAAAGGCAGAAGGATACTTTATTAAGTGCATCTTTATCCTTACTGTTGATCCTTTGATAAATGTTGCCCGGGTAGAAGCCCGGGTTGCAGGTGGTGGCCATGATGTCCCGCGAGATAAGGTAATAACCAGATATTCCAAATCCCTTTCCCATATTAAGGAACTCATTGACTTGTGTGATATCTTGCATGTTTACGATAACTCAACACGACCGGTAAGGATAATCAGAAAGCATAAAGAAGACATAAGGATTTATCCGAATACTTTATGGAGTGTAGACAGCATCATAGATTTGATGAATAAATGATTATAAGCTTTATGACTTGTTATTTCTCAACATCTCAAGGATCTGTGCGTGAGTATAATCACCATAGTCGTAGATATTGAAATCATCTCCTGTGCCGGTGCTTATGTCCCAGATCTGATAGAGTATATCGGCGCAGCACCACCAGTCATCACCTTCGTTCATTGGATCAGCCATAGCCCTGTTCGATTGCCCGGCTGCTTTCAGCCGTGCGATCTCTTTGTAGTTTGGCATATCTGCCGGAGGTTTGGCACTGTGATTCCGACGGAAGTGGCGCAGCAATTACCGATTTTGGTGGCGCAAGAATTAGCGACGAGCTGGCGCTAAAGAAGCGCCGTATTCAGTAACCTCCCGCAACAAAAAACCTGCCGCGATGCGGCAGGTTTTAAGCACTTCCAATCTACCAGATACTTACTCGTCCAGGGCACCGATACCACGAAGTTCAGATATAACACGGTCAACGTCGCGTTCGATCGCTTCACGGGGCGCACCCTCACCGTACTTGGCCAGCATGGCGGAGACTACCTCATCCCTGGTCGTCTCGTTCATCATGAGTCCTACGATCTCACCCAGGGTCTTGTTGCCACGTACTATGCCGGAGAATTTGGCGCTTCCGGTAGGGATCAACAGGCTCTCGCCGTCGCTGTCGTGTCTGAGAAATGAATCATTTATCTTCATGTTCCGTTCTCCTAAATATTAAGTACAGATCAGTTCTGTCCGTAGAGTATCCTGGCGTACTCGGAATCCTTGTCCAGTATGATGGTGGAGTCGCCGTTGGCCAGGGCTTCGAGGGAGTCGAGACCTCTGACGAAGTTATAGAACTGCGCCTTGTCAGGATCGTTATATGCGTCAGAGAGGATCCTCATGTACTCTGCTTCACCTTCTGCACGCAGGATGGCTGCGGATGCTTCGGCGTCAGCGATGATGATGGATGTCTGACGGTCCGTGTCGTTCCTGATCCTCTGGGCGTCTGCATTACCCTGGGCCGTATAGCCTGCTGCAATGTTGTTACGCTCGGAGATCATTCTTTCATATACGGCGGCCTTGTTGTCCGAGGGCAGGTCTAATGCCTTGATCTCGGCCAGCTCGATCGACAGTCCGTACTGGGAGATGTCAGAGTTGGAAGCCGTTGTTATCAGGTTGGTGAGAGTATTGCCTCTGGCGGCGATTATCTCATCCTGCTTCATTGAGGAGATGGTGTTCTTGGTGGCGTTATACACTGCGGCCTCGATACGCTCCTCTGCCCTGTTCTGGACAGCGCCCAAGGTCTGATAGTACTTGACGGGATCGACTACCGACCAGATTACGTAATTGTCTGCGATCATGGACTTCTTGTCTGCCGTGATGACGTCAGATGCCGGGATGTCGTAGAGCATGTCGCCCGTATAGACCTTTACCGTATCCTCGATGAAGGGCGTATGCAGGTGAAGTCCCGTGGAAGTTGTAACTGTCTGTGCCTTGCCGAGTCTGACTACTATCGCTACCTGATTAACGTGCACCGTATATACGGATGCAAAGAAGAGTATCAGGAGAACGAGGATGACTGCAACTGCACTGACCGTGCCGATAATAAACTTTTTCATATCAGTTGCCCTCCCCGCTCACAGTAGTTGTATTTGACGTGATATTATTCGGGCCTGAGGCCATGGCAAAAGCATCCAGAGGATAAAGTGTCTCCGTGTTGCCGTCTGTGATTATTATCCTGCAGTTAGGCAATACCTCCTCGAGCTTCTCGTAGAAGAGCCTGCGCATGGTTACGAGAGGGAAGCTGGAGTACTGGGCGTACATCTGGTTGAACCTCTCAACCTGACCCTGGGCCTCGGCGATCCTGGCAGCCTTGGCAGCTTCTGCCTGCTGGATTATGGAGTCGGCCCGGGCGTCGGCTGCAGGAAGCTCGCTGTTCTGATACTGCAGAGCCTGGTTCATTGCGGTGTCAGCTCCCTGCTTTGCAGTCTCGACTGACTTGAATGCTGCGATGATCTCCGGCGTCGGCGGTTCGGAATCCTGGACCGTGATGTTGACGACGGTGAGACCGATGTTTGTCCTCTCCAGTTCCTCCACCATGGCGGCCTTGATGTCTGCCTGGATCTGACCCTTGCCCGTGGTCATGGCTTCGTCAACCGTATAGTTGGATACGACCGTACGGATGTTGGCCAGAGCTATGTTGGACAGGATCTGCTCCGGATTTGCTGAGTTATAAACGTAGGCAACGGGGTCTGATACCCTGTATTCCAGATAGAAGTCGATGTTCAGCAGGTTAAAATCAGATGTGATCATGATGCCGTTATCGGTATCCGTGATGTTCTGACCCTGCTCTGATACGACATAACCGATGCCCGTGCCGTGGGTCGTCATGTCGACCATGTTTACGGACTGCCAGGGGGCCTTGAAATAGAAGCCTGCGGTATCCACCTTTACTACCGTTCCGAACTGGGTGACTACTGCGTTATGCTGCTCGTCGACTGAATAGAAGCACCTGAACAGGCAGATCAGGACTACCAGTCCTACCAGCACTGCTATAACGATGTTCCTGATCCTGCGGGACTGTTTGAGGATCTTTCTGTCCTCAGCCCCGAGATCAACCACTTTTACTTTTTCGCTCATTTGTTGAATTCTCCTGTATGAAATCTCAGTTATTCATTATATACGAAAATACCAGATATGCGGTCTTTAGCGCATCGTGCCTGATGCGGTCCTCCTCTATGGAGAAGATGTCGTCCACTATGACCTGAACGCCCATTTCCTCCAGGCCTTCGAGTCCTGCAACATCCTTGTTCTCGGTATCCAGATATTTCTTGCGGATACGGCTGTCCACATGACCGTTATTGGCAACGACCACGTCGATATGGCGTCCGTCCAGATAGCTGTTCAGAACGCGCACGTGGTCGGCTACGCTGTAGCCGTCGGTCTCGCCGGGCTGGCAGACCAGATTGGATACGTACATGATGGGAGCCTTGCTCTTCTTAAGTGCCTTTACAACGTCATCCGCCAGAAGGTGGGGCAGGATGCTGGTATATAGCGACCCCGGACTGAAGATCAGGAGATCCGCAGAGGCTATGGCGTCCTTGATCTCTGAACTTACCTTTACCTTGTGGTCGTAATGGATCCGATTGATATTCTTAATATTGGCGCTGACATCTTCCTCACCGAAATAGTCTGCACCGCCGTTCTTGTCCTCTCCGACAAGCTCGACCTTGTCCTCAGTAAGGGGCAGTACTGTACCCTTGACCCTCAATATCTTGGACATGTATTTGGTAGCCTCCGTGAGGCTCCCCGTTGTGTCTATCAGGGCCGCCAGCATTATGTTCCTGACGGGATGATTGTGGAGTGTTCCCTCCTTGGTAAACCTGTAGCGGAGCAGATCCACGAAGGCCTGATCCACGTTCGCCATGGACAAGAGCACTTTGCCTATGTCGCCTACGGCAGGTATGTCCAATTCCTCCTTCAGAACGCCGGTGCTGCTGCCGTTATCGCTGACGGCAATGACCGTCGTAACGTCCAGCGGGAACAGCTTAAGTCCGGAAAGGAGATTGGATATTCCCGTACCGCCGCCGAAAACTACTACTTTTTTCATTTGACCCCCACCATTATCCTTTCGTTATCTACCTGTAAGATAGTACCAGATGAACTTGGTATTTGTCACGGCATACCTCTTAAATAGCCTCCTGGGCTCCATCATCAGCCTGAAGAGCCATTCCATACCGCACTTCTTCATCCAGACGGGAGCGTCCCTTACTACTCCTGAAAGTATGTTGAACGCACCTCCGACACCGATCATGAGCCCATTGATCTTTCCGGTCATCCTGTGACAGAAGAGTTCCTGCCTGGGGGCGCCCAGCGCTACCCATACGAAGTCCGGCGATGTCTCATTGATGCGTTCAGCAAGAGCATCCTCCTCCTCGGGAGTCATGTCCCTGAATACCGACTCTTCTGAGCCTGCTATCACCAGCCAGGGATAATCAGTCTTAAGCTGCGCAATGAGCGCGTCCAGATTCTCCCTGGTATTGCCGTAGAAATAATGCCTGAAAGGCGTATCCTTTGACCTCATGAAGATCTCTCTCATCAGGTCGGGACCGGTCACCCTGTCCATGCCCGGCGCTTTCTTGCGTCCTATGACAGACAACGGCTTGCCATCCGGGACAGACATGAAGGATTCGGACTGAACACGGAAATAATCCGGATCATCGTGAGCCATGACGGTGGTATGCACGTTCGAAACACAGATATACTGTCCCCTCAGGGATTCAAAGTCGCCAAATATGGAAGACAGGCATGTTTCCATATTAACGGCAGAGATAGGAACCTTGATTATTTCTACACGTTTCATATATCTCGATCAGTCTCTTGTAATTCTCTTCAGGAGAAAGCCTACTAGTATAATAATCCAAAGCTTTTTGTGAGAACAATCTATTTTCTCTCTTGATCTCCTCCAAGGCAGAGATAAAGCTTTCGTCAGAGTCAGGTGAGAACAGTGTCCCGCACCCGGAACTCCTCACTATATCACCGTGATTTCCCAGATCAGATGCCATGACCGGACATCCCAGTCTCATGCTCTCAGCGATGCTCATGGGAAATCCTTCATAGAGGATCGACGGAAAGACGAGACAAAGGGACGACGACAGATCTTCATGCATCTCTTCCTGGGGACGGAACCCGAAGTACTTGATGTTCGGATACTGCGAAGTCATCTGTTCCACACGGTCACGCACCGGGCCGTCACCATATATGTGAAGTTCATATTCAGGAGGCACGGACATCCACCTGTCCAGGAGCACGTTGATACCCTTGTTATCGTCCAGCCTGCCCGCATAGACAACCTTATCAGATATTTCCTGACGCTTAATGGCGGGACCTGCAACGAAGTTCGGTTTTGTGAATACGTTCTTACCATTTACGTCTATGATATCTGCAAACTTTTTTCTGTTGAAGTCAGTGAGAAAGATACAATTGATCTTCTTATATGTACCGATAAGGCGGTGGAACCTGAGCATATTTACCACGACCAGGGTCTGGATCCAGGAATCCCTGTAACACTTGTGTTTCAGGGCATGTTTGAAGCTTTTGCCCTCGCGGCATCTCTCGCAGATCTTTCCGTCACAGAAAAACAGTCCGTTGGGACATAAGAACCTGAAATTATGTACGGTCTGGACCACCGGTACCCCAAGGCTTCGGGCCGCATAATAAACTGACGGTGAGATCAGCGGAAAAGTGTTATGGCAATGGACTATTTCTATATCTTTTTCCCTGATGATCCTTCGGACTTCCCTATAGGTCTTAAATGACCATACAGTGGTAAAGGGCATCAGGAGCAGTTTGATACGGGAAGCCTTTAATTCATCATTGGTCCTGGTGTATTCCGTAACTTCATTTCCATGATCTCTCAGGAGACTCACCTCATTTGCAAAAACGGTATGTTCTCCTCCACCTATCTGGTAGAAATTGTGGACCATCAGGATATTCATCAGATCATACTTCTCTTAAGATATCTACCGTATGCCCGAACCCGGTGGGAGCGTCAAACAAACCCTTCCAGCCGAGGCCTTCCAGAGACGTGCTGTCCAGTGATGCATTGCTCATGGCGCTGTAGCTCTTCTGTTCGGAATCAGTGGGCAGATCCATTACGAGATCGACTCCCCCTGCCTCACAGATATATTCCGCCATCTGACGGATGCTGATTATCGCATCGGGATTGGAGATGTTATATGCACGGCACTTCTCACCATCCAGCAGAATGCTGATAACGGCCGTAGCGCAGTCGAGGCTGTAGCAGTAACTCCTAAGCTGCGTTCCCGTGCTCTTCATCACTATGTTCTCACCACGGGCAGCGGCCTTTGTCCACTCTGCCCACACCCTGTTATCGTAGGAATTTGCATTGGGTCCGTAGATGTGTCCCGGACGTGCTATGACAGTATCGACTCCATACTCCAGTGAATAGGAAATGCAGAGGGTTTCAGCTGCTCTCTTGCTCACGGGATAGCTGCTCCTGGGATTTAAGAGATCCACATATCCATAGTCTGATTCCTTGAATGGTTCCATGCCCTCCTTCTGGCCATAGACTTCACTGGAACTGATGTATAGGACGCGTGTACTCTTAACCTCTCCCGCGTAGTTCAGCAAGGCCAATAGCCCTGCAAAATTAGCCGTCATGGTCTCCACGGGTTCTCCCGTGATCCTGGCGGGAGTGGCATTCCCTACACCGTGGATTATGTAATCAGCAGCAGACGTTATTGACAGCGATGAATCTGATGCATCGTAGGGTACGAATTCAAAATATGGACGGTCAAAGAACTCTCCGAACCTGGTCCTCATCCTGGCCTCGGACCTGCCTGCGGCAAGGATCTTTATTGAGCCGTTCTGAGTCTCGTTATAGCGTATGAGGACATCAACAACGGCAGAGCATATGAGTCCGCCCGCGCCTGTTACCAGCACCGTCTTTCCGTTCAGCCGGGAAAGAGAAGGCAAGGACGCTATAGAAAGGTCCAGATCGGACAACCATAGATTACTGTTATAGATCATCTGTTGCCGTACATCTTCTCGTAGTAGTTCTGATATTCGCCCGACAGGATCTCCTCCCACCAGCCACGGTTATCCAGATACCACTTTATGGTCTTGTCTATGCCGTCTGCGAACTTCGTCTCGGGAAGCCAGCCAAGCTCGTTGTGGATCTTGGTGGGGTCTATTGCATAACGCATGTCATGGCCCTTGCGGTCCGTAACGAAAGTGATCAGTGATTCGGGCTTGCCCAGCTTCTGGCAGATGAGCTTTACGATGTCGATGTTCCTCATCTCGTTGTGGCCGCCCACGTTATAGACTTCGCCCACCTTGCCCTTATGGATTATGAGATCTATAGCCTTGCAGTGATCCTCAACATAGAGCCAGTCGCGGACGTTAAGACCCTCTCCATAAACAGGCAGGGGCTTGTCGTTCAGGGCGTTGGCTATCATCAGCGGGATGAGCTTCTCCGGGAAGTGATAAGGCCCGTAGTTATTAGAACAGCGGGATATGGTAACCGGAAGTCCGAATGTCCTGTGGTAGGCCAGTACCAGCAGGTCTGCTCCCGCCTTGGATGAGCTGTAGGGTGACGATGTGTGGATTGGCGTCTCCTCTGTAAAGAACAGGTCGGGACGGTCCAGGGGCAGGTCTCCGTAGACCTCATCCGTGGATACCTGATGGTATCTGGTAATGCCGTACTTGCGGCAGGCATCCATCAGTACGGAAGTGCCGATAATGTTGGTCTGCAAAAAGATAGAGGGATCCTCGATGGAGCGGTCAACGTGCGACTCTGCTGCAAAGTTTACGACGATGTCGGGATGCTCCTCCTCGAACAAAGATTCAACACCTACGCGGTCGCAGATGTCCAGCTTTACGAACCTGAAATTGGGGTTATCCATGACACTCTTAAGTGTTGAGAGATTGCCCGCATAGGTGAGCTTGTCCAGGCATATGATCCTGTAATCAGGATGTGCCTTAAGCATGTGAAAGATAAAGTTCGAACCGATGAATCCGGCTCCGCCCGTAACGATTATGTTCATTTATTCCTCCGCAATGGACATGAGATACTGTCCGTAATCTGTCATCTTAAGTTCTTCGCCCAATGCGTGGAGCTGCTCACGTGTAATGAATCCTCTCCTCCAGGCGATCTCCTCGATGCATGAGATGTAATAGCCCTGCATCTCCTGTATTGTCTTAACAAAATTTCCTGCCTTCTGCATGCCCTTGGGCGTGCCGGTATCGAGCCATGAGATGCCTCTGCCAAGAGGCGTTACCTTGAGCCTGCCTGCTGCCAGATAGTGATTGTTGATCGCCGTGATCTCTATCTCGCCTCTGGCCGAGGGCTTGACGTTCTTTGCTATCTCAACGACTTCGTTATCGTAGAAATAGAGGCCGGGAACTGCATAATTGGACTTGGGTTCCGCGGGCTTCTCCTCTATGGAGATAACGTTATGGTCGTCATCAAATTCAACGACTCCGAACTGTCTGGGATCCTTGACCTCGCAGCCGAATATTACCGCACCGGATTTCTCCGCAGTAGCCATTGAATCTCTTAGGAAGGCGGTAAGTCCCTTGCCATAGAAAACGTTGTCTCCCAGTACCAGGCATACGCTGTCTGAGCCTATGAATTCCTCACCCAGTATAAAGGCATCTGCCAGTCCCCTGGGGGTATCCTGAACCTTGTAACTGATGCTGACGCCGATCCTGGAACCATCGCCTAACAGCTTCTGATAGTTAGGGGTATCCTCGGGAGTGGATATCACGAGGATCTCTTTGATCCCTGCCAGGAGCAGGACAGACAAAGGATAGTAAATAAGCGGCTTGTCATATATGGTCAGGAGCTGCTTACTGACAGCTATGGTATTGGGATAGAGTCTCGTTCCTTTTCCGCCCGCTAATATGATTCCCTTCATGTTGTTACCTCACGTTGCTCTCTTATGGTCATTTGTTTATTTTATCATTATCATCAGACATTTGCACTTCTCCGCTGTTTTTGCGGAGTGCCAGAAGGCTTTTGATGCTCGATACAATGGTGCGGCGCATGATCAGTGCCGCTACCATTACAGCCGCCAGTATGCCGTATCTGACGAAAGGATACGGATATGTAAGAGACACTGCAAATCCTGCGGCAATGAACAGGCCTGATATCAGTATTATTATCCTCGTATCGTAGGGATAGATACCGCCGCAGCAATCCCTGCAGATCTTTCTCATCAGACAGTAGTGCACCAGCGCAAAGACTGCATAACAGAACAGTGTCGTATATCCTGCTGCAACATATCCGAACCTGGGGATCAAAAGGAAGTTGAGAACCACATTGGACACTGCGACCAATGTGCTCAGGACCATTACAGTACGTGTCTTTTCGTAATACAGAGCATAAAGCGAGAAGAACTCATATGCATACTGGAACAACACGCTCAAAGCCACGGGAGTTACGATCATGACCGCATCAGAATACGTTTCCGGAGCAAAGATCGCAATGATCTCAGGAGCACCTGTTATGAGCAGGAGATTGATCACTGCAACCATGATGAAAGTTGAATAACAGATGGGGGCAAATCCTTTATAATCTTTTTCCTTGATCTTCCCGTACATCCAAGGGGATACAGTCTGGATCAGCGCAGCGTTAAAGAACGTAAATATGGCCGCCAGGACATATGCCAGGTTATAGATTCCGGCCTCACTGTCACCTACCATCTTCTTGATCATGATCAGATCGGCCCTGTTCAGCACCATCTGGGACAGATAGTGAGGGACCAGGGGGAGATTAAATATCAGGGCATATTTCCAGAAGTAGGCGGAGAAGAACTTCTTTCCCTTCGACATGTGGTAGACCATCATCCAGCTGTAGATCGCAAGTTCAGCGATCACCCATCCCAGGATCCTGGCAGTTACCTTGTCATCGGCATAGAAAACGAAGACTATCTCAACAGCAGGTCTGGACAGTGAAGCGATCAGGGTGACTGCGACCAGCGGCCTGTAGGAATAAGTCACACGCTTATGGTTGGCCCAGAGATTAAAAACGGAAGCCGTCCATATGAGCACCATCAACAGGAGCACCTGCGTTGTAGTAAGGGAAAATATATCGTTCCAGAAATCACGGAAAAGCAGATAGATTACCGTCCAGAACGTTACCATCGCAGTCGAGAGTCCCAGGAGAGATGAGGTGAATTCCTCACGCCTCTCGGAGAACTTTACAAGTCCCTGGGGGTGGACTCCATAATACAGGAACAGGCTGATCACTATTGAAAGGATACCGTGCCAGGAATAGAAGGATCCTAATCTGCCATACTCATCGGTCGTCATGAGCCTGGTAAATACCGGCGTCGTGATCATCGAGACTGCACGCTGCATGAACGTGCAGACCAGAAACCATAATGCGGCCTTTACCTGGAGGGGAAGTGATCTGTACCTGTCTAGCAAACCCTTCACTTTACTTCACATTAAGGATCTTTCTATAGAGCATCTCAATGGTCTCATGGTCCAGCGTAACCGGATGGTTCTTAAGTCTTACAGGATTGACTGACGAACAGAGCTCGGCAAGTTCATCTTCCGTAGCAGAAGGAACCTCCAGAGAAAGTGAATCAAAAATAGAAACAAACTTCGCTGCAGCTTCTGACGCAGAAGAACACCCGTAGCAGGATGCCAGATCCGCCATTACGGAAGCTATGGCAGGATCTGTGATCTCTGCCATCCAGGGGAATAACACCCTGTCACAGAGAGCTGCCGCATGGCCGTGGGCAGAACCGAAGAGGCTGGTTATCTTGTAGCACATTGCATGGCCAGCCGTAGTCTGTGTGATATTTATCGCGTGTCCTGCCAGATTTGCTGCGCGGAGCATCTCGTGGTTGGCGGAATCATCGTTAGCCAGATAGCCGCCAATATTAGACAAAATCAGGCCTATGGCCTCACGAGCATAACCGTAGCTCTCATCCGTCCTGTTAACTGACCAGACTGACTCCGTCGCATGGCACAGGGCATCCATCATGGTGCTCTTCTTCTGATAGACAGGCAGTGTCCTTAATACACTGTGATCAAACAATACGACCGACGGAATGATGCTGTCAGATGTTATGGACTGCTTGGCGCCCTCAAAATAGATAACTGCATATCTGGTAGCCTCTGAACCCGTTCCTGCCGTTGTAGGAACAGCCAGGAGAGGAATGTCGTTGGGAACGATCTCCTGCTTCAGGTAATTAATGGCAGGATCCATGTTGCTGTAGAGCTTGATGCACTTGGCAACGTCCATGGACGAGCCCCCGCCTACGGCGATAATGGCGCCGCAACCAACAGAATTAAATAAAGAAACGCCCTCAACAACCGACTCGTAAGACGGGTTGGGAACGATATCCGTAAAACGCACCAGGGTGATCCCCAGGCGGCTTTCTACTGAATCAAAGTAATGTCTGATGTCCAGGAACTGAAGTGACGAATCGCATACCAGCATGACGGTACCTGCTCCCGTTCCCCTGATCCAGGAATCCAGTTGTTCGTAGTTGTTTTCTGCCGTGATTATCTGTTGCTGCATATTACTCTTCCGGTGTAAGACTTCTGTATTTTTCTTCGATGGCCCTGTACTTGGGATCAGATGAATAAGGGAACTCAACGAGCTTGCCGCCATAAGAATCCAGGAGTTCCACTACCTCGTCCCTGACGGGCTTCTGGAACCCTGCCGTCCAGTCGTCGCCGTGAACGACGATGTCGGGTTTGAACTTAAGGATATTCTCCTTGTAAGACAGGGTGTCCTGCTCAACGACCTTGCTGACGCCCACAATACTGGCAAACAGACTCATCCTCTCTGATGCTGGCATCAGTGGAGGACGCTTGAAGCCGGCAACGGCATCATCGGACATTACTCCTATTACAACCCTTCCCAGACGGGCAGCCTTCTTGATTATCGCAATGTGTCCGCTGTGGATGAAGTCCGTGGAGAAACACATATAGACTGTCCTGTTCTCCACTCTCCTGAGCCATGCGGAAACGTTTTCCAGATCCTCGGGATTATCGATCTCGGCACAGAGCCTGTCTTCGAAATCCAGTGCCCTGATATTGCATGCGCCGTCCAGCTCGTTAAGGGCATTCTCCGCATAGCAGGATGTCTTCTCCGCCGAGCAGAATTCAATGATCTTATCCAGCCAGATCCTCCAGTCCTCTCTCCTGAACTTGTAGAGGGGCTGGGCCGCCATTGCATCGGAGAAGAAATTGATCCCGACCTTTACTACCTGACCATCCCTGATAACTGCCTTAAAATCCTTCTCAGGCAGGGGCAGAGTGGAAGATACGGTCATGCAGGAAGTCTCTGACGCATATACCATGTCTATTACCGAATTCTCGAAGACCAGGTCTCCGTGCATCAGTATGATGTCATCGTCCAGGTATTCCCTGGCACAATATATGCTGTAGATATAGTTCGTCGTATCGTATACGGGGTTTTTAACAAAAGTGTAGTTCAGGCCCAGCTCCAGGCTGTTGCAGTACTCCGTCAGTACGGAATCGAACAGTCCTGTGGTCATGACCACGTCCTTTACTCCGATATCCGCCAGCTGCTTAAGCTGTCTGGACAGGATCGTCTCCATGGGATTCAGCTCCGTCATGCACTTGGGGTGCTCTGAGGTCAGTATCCCCATGCGCTTACCCATACCTGAATTAAGAATTAATGCCTTCATACATACTTCTCCATTTTATTAGCTCGTAATATTATAACACAATTGCTGTTAATATATATTATTTGACATGAGAGATGCCTAATTATACTATTGAAACAATCATGGTCTCAAAGGAGATTAACGTGCTCACGCCATTGCAACTTTACATTATATCAATTCTGAAACAGAGCATTGTTCCCGATGCACCTATTTCGGTAATCCCGGAAGATTCAGATGTCAATGCATTAGCAAACATCATCAGGAGAAACGGCATCACTCTGACGGTCTATCCTGCGATAAAATATGATAATTCTGCCAAAGCCAAACAGCTAATTCAAATCCTGAAAAAAGACTATTACGCCTCAGTTAAGCAAGCTCTTCTCCAGGATAAAGAAGGAAAACTGATACTGAAAAAACTTAGTAATGAAGGATTTGATGTCATCGGTCTCAAGGGATGGGAACTGCGACTCCTATATCCAAGCATTACATGCCGTAACATGTCAGATCTTGACATTCTTGTCCGTAACTTCGACTACAAACAGATCGAAGCAGTAATGGCAAGACTTGGCTACACCGGTCATGGCGAATCTTCCTGGATGCACAGCAATTTCACCAAGAACGAGATAACTGTCGAGATGCACAAGCGTCTGACCGATGACAGTGATTATATTCAAAAATGGGAGAAATCAATTTGGGACAGAGCAACCAGGATTAACGATTCCGAGAACATATACCGCATGTCAGATGAAGACTACTATATATTCCATATGCTCCATCTAAACAAAGACTTCAAGAATGGCTCACTCGGTCTTAGAAGAATTGCAGATACATGGCTGGTTAATACCGCCCATTCCAACATGGATAAGGTCTACTTGAAAGAGTTCTTTGATGCTACTGGTTTATCTTTATTCGAAGAACGAATCTGCGCAATGGCAAGATCAGTCTTTGAAGGTCTCGCGATAGATCACAACAGTGAAATAATGCTTAATCATGCATTAAGTGTAGGAATATATGGTACCCGTAAATCTTACCAACTTGGCCGTATTGCGACCATGTCTGACGGGTCGCTAAAAAAAGGAAAGTTCAGATCTTTTATGGCTGCCATTTTTCTACCATACAGCAGAATGAAAGCACATTTTCCAAAGCTTCAGAAATATCCATTTCTTCTGCCATTTTATTGGATTGTCAGGATACTTAGGCAGGCGAAAAACTATAAGGAAAACCTGCGTAGACTTAATTACAATGAACTATCGAAAGAAGATTTTGATAGTATGAAAGAGTTAATGAGCGCAGGAGGAATTCGGGTTTAGGCCTCATTGAATGTCAAATTCATTGCCAATTGGTCCCCGTTACAGTAGGGTTTATCAATGGCAAAACCAAGTTTCTGATATAGCTTCTGAGCCGGGATATTATCCGCATACACATGTAGCCATACACCTGTCAATCCAATTGATTCGCAGTGAGCAATGAATCTTGTCATCAACTTCTCTCCTAGACCTTCCCTGCGATACTCACTGTTGACATACACTTCAGCTATCAATGCATATCCGGGTCTTTTTAAATTTTGGGTATATCCTGCAACCATTCCCTTTATCTGATATTTATCATCAATATCATATGCTATGGTACAAAAAGTAGCCAATTGTTCTGCGTACCCCTCCACTGTACGGGGCACTCTTTCCAATTTAGGCACGAAGAAATCGTATCCATCTCCAGTCATAAAATCATAAACCAATTGACAAGGCAAGGAACAATTTGCAATTGGAATCTCACGATCTTTTACTACTGGATATATCAGCTTTTCTATCCTGTCCATATAAGACAATTGAATCGTTCTGTCAGGGAACTTCAATGTCACATACGCGATACAATCTGAGGAATTATCTCTCTTATTTACCTTTTCTCCAGTCTTTTTTATGAATTCAGTAGCGATAACGTACGGCATTATTTCAGGTTTAAACTCTACCTTTTCCAAAACACCATTATAATTTGAAAAAACAATGTGCTGGGAAAGGTAGTTGTTGACGTGTGTACCATTCCTGATAGAATCCAAATACGTATTATCTCCTACTGCTGTTGTAACCAATAGCCTGTCATAATCAATACCAGTTTGTTGTTTAAGCAATTGTGGAATGCGGTTACCACCTTGTCTTGGATTATTCTCTATGATGAACAGTTCTCCCTGTGGTGTGAAGTACATCTCAATGTTGTATTCACCATGTCTTACCCCGGCTTCTTTGAACATTTTGGTAACATCTCTCTTGACGATAGAGAGTTCTTCATCCGAAATATCTGCAGGAAATATCTTTGTCATTGGTAGCATTGGAGCCAACACACTCCTGGGATTTGTAAAGAGTCCATCCCATATTATTTCATTTCCGGACACAAAAAGATCCCCCTCTATGGCATCGAGAGAAGGCATCTCCACATATTCTTCAACCGTAACACTTCCGTCAAGTGACAAGTTTTTGCAGACCTCAAAGGCTTCCTTTAGTCGTTCCGCTTGGTTTCTATATATTTTTGTGGTTCCCTTAGAACCAGAACTAAGATCCGGTTTGACAATTATTGGATACTCAAAGTTTAATACAGCTTTTTCTATTACTGAATAATCATCGGACTTTACATGCTTAGGACAGTATAATCCTGCTCTCTCCTGTAACTCTCTGAAAGAATCCTTTGAAATAAAAACGTCAACACTCTCACGAGAGTTTCCTACCAATCCTAATTGCTCAGCGACATAGGAAACTATTGGCATAGCAGGATCTGTATTACCTATCACTCCATCAATCTTTTCCTGCCTGGCTACATTAAGCACCGCCTCGACGTCCAAATAACTCACTTCATAATGATTGTCGACTAATGGAATTCCTGGATTGTCGGGGGCATAGTCACACGCAATTACATAATAACCTTCTTCCTTGGCAGCTTTGATGAGTGAAACTTGGCTATTGTTAGCACCCAAGATCAAGATCTTTTTCATGTCACTCTTTCTCCTCGGTTTTTACTTCAGAATAAACCAGAGTCTTGAGCCGTTCGCCACCGTAAGCAATCTGAGTCTCCCTATTGGGAAATGTCAGTGTTACATAAGCAACCGTACGGTCTCTTGCGATGGTGAGCTTATTTATATGGTCTCCTTTTTGTTTAAGGAGTTCCACATCAGTAACATATCCCCTGACAGAATGATCGATCACCAAGTCCTCCAATACTCCACTGCAATCTGAAAACACTACATGGTGGGTTTGATAGTTGTTTGTCGGTTTCACATTCTTGATCTCATCGAAGTAGGTCCTGTCACCTACTGCTGTCGTAACCAGCAACTTTGTATAGTCTATACCCGTATGTTCAAATATCCACTGGGGAATGAGGTGTCCGCCTTGTCTGGGATTTACTTCTATAACGAAGAGTTCGCCTTTGCCCGTAAAATACATCTCAACATTGTATTGACCATGACGAATTCCAGCTGTTTTGAAGATGTTAGTGATACTCGCTTTGATGGCCACCAGTTGTTCATCAGTGAGGATGGCAGGGAAAATATACGTCATTGGCAGCATTGGTGCAGTTTCACTTCTCCCGGTAGTGAAGATTCCGTTCCACAGGAATTCATCTTCCATCACGAAGATATCCGCTTCTATGACATTCAAAGTGGGCATCTCTATGTATTCCTCTATCGTCACCATTCCGTTGCGCGAGAAACTCGCGCATGTTTCAAAGGCTTGCCTAATGGTTTCTGATTGATTCTTGAGGGTCTTTGTAGTTCCCTGTGACCCCGCGCTCAAACTTGGTTTGATCACAATTGGGTCGTTGAAATCTCGAATAGCCTCTGCCACCTCAGCAACATCATCCGTCTCGAAATGCTTTGGGCATAACTCCATCGCTTTCTCCTGTATTTCCCTGAAGCCGGATTTTGAGACTATAGCATCTATACTACTTTGGGGATTGCCAACCAAACCCAATTGTTCCGACACATATGCTACAATGGGCATTGCCGGATCGTTATTACCTAACACTCCGTCTATCTGCTCTTTCCTTGCTACAGAAAGCACGGATTCCGGGTCTGTATAGTTCACTAGATAAACCTTATCTGCAAGAGGTATTCCTGGATGACTATCGTTATTGCCGCACACTATTACATAATAGCCTTCCTTTTTGGCAGTTTGAATCAGTTGAACTTGCTTGTCGTTGGCCCCAAGGATTAATAGTTTTTTCATTTGACTATCTTCACTTTCTCGCATATCTTTTCTCACTTATTTGAAGAATGGATTAATTCACATATCCTATCAACATCATCAAAACTCAGATCCGCATACAAAGGCAAAGTAAGTATTCTGCGACTGATTTCAAGTGCGATCGGAGTTTCTGTCGCATCAAACTTATCTTTATAACAATCATAGGAATTAGTTATCGGATAAAAATACTTCCTGGCACCTATTCCGTTATCTGCCAGTTTATTAAACACATCGTCTCTATCATATCCAAATTCTTCCTTGTCAAACTGAACAGGGAAATAAGCATAATTAGAAACTGTATCCGGATTAACAACACATAACTTAATGCCGCTGATTCCTTCTAAGTGAGATCTGTATCTCTCCGTTACTATTTTCCTTTTTGAAATCTCATCATCAAGATGACGAAGATTGCAGATACCCATTGCAGCACAGAATTCGTTCATCTTAGCATTACCACCAACGTATTCAACTGACTCAGGGCCATGGATTCCAAAATTCTTAAGGTCATTGAGTTTTTGTACCAGATTATCGTCACGGAAACATACTGCTCCGCCTTCAATTGTATTGAACACTTTAGTAGCATGGAAACTAAACATTGATGCATCACCGAAGCAACCAACATCAACGCCTTTATACTTTACTGCAAATGCATGTGCAGCATCGTATATCACCCTTAATCCATGCTGCTTAGCAATAGTCTCTATAGCCTCAATATCACATATGTTTCCATATACATGGACCGGCAGTATTGCAACCGTTTTATCTGTGATCAACGATTCGATCTTCGATACATCAATTGTATAGTCATCAGGATTTATATCACAGAAAACAGGAACCATTCCACTCCTGACAATAGCATGTGTTGTTGAAGCGAATGTAAAAGGTGTAGTAATGATCTCACTCCCTTTTGGGAAATCCATTGCTTCGATGATATTCTCAAGAGCAAGATGACCATTACAGTATAGCGCCACATGCGGAACACCAATACGAGACTCCAATTCGGTTTGAAACTGTTTGTGCTTAGTTCCCATATTGGTGAGCCAGTGGGTATTCCAAAGGTCTGATATCTCATCCAAATACTCATCTTTATTCGGCATTGATGATTTGGTAACCAATATCTTATCCATTTTTGTGTTCCTCTATTCCAGCTTTCATACAATATGATTCTTCACTATTACGAACGATTATAAATCCATTCTGTTTATAGAATGCATAGTGCACTGCCCTATAACAAAATTGCTTTTCATCATCTATTCTCCGTCTTCAATACCACTTTTATATATTCATCTATGTTATCCAAAACTTCCCTCATCACTGATTCATCATCGAACCTGAAAATAATAGTGCCGAGTGACTCGTTAGCAGCACTGAAAGAACCAATCGTATCTCCAGCGGTGACCCACAGATCCTCTTCTATAACAAACTGTTTAATGGAATCAGATATCCAAAGCGAATCAAATATACCACTTCTGATACTGTGAATAATGACTTCGGCAATATACCCACTTGATTGCTTATATTCCATTTTCACCAGGGGCATACCCATAGATGCCCTAACTACATTCTCTATCAGTTTTAAACCCGTTGCATACTCCAAGCACTCAGCAAGACGATTACCGCCGCCTCTTGGAGAGCACTCCATGATATATGGTATTCCATCCACACTCTCCCGAGTCTCGATATTGTATATTGATGTTTGCATTCCCAATAATGTGATAAGACGTTGTATTTCTTTTTTCAGTATTTCTTGATTATCGTTTGAAATCGATGAAGGCCAACTAAAAGCAGCTGGCACATACGGGTTATCAGCCTTTTTATCGAATCTCTGTGAGCTAAAGGATGTCAGTTCCATCCTTCCATCCACAGAAAAACTATCGGAATCAGAAGAATACCCTTTTTGTGTAATGAATTCTTCTATTATCACTTCTCTACTACGTGAAAAAGAAAGAGCATGATCAAAAGCATCCTTCAGTTTAGATAGATCGTCCAACCTTGTCACACCTTTGCTTCCTGCAGAATCTGTAGGCTTAACAATTATCGGGAAATGCATATCAGCAATCTCGTTACCAATTTCACTATAATCCTTAAATGCTTTCGATTTTGGCACATTGAAACCATTCTCTGACAAAAATCTTCGAAACAGATTTTTATTCTGAAGTATGCAAACAGATTCATAAGGACCACATGTAGGAAGATTCATCTTGTCTGCTACATACGACGCTGTTACAACTCCGGGATCACAAGCAAATGATGTAATTCCATCTATTTCCAGTCTTCTAGCCGCATTCAGAACCGCATCCTTATCTACGATACTCACATTACAATACTCATCTGAAAACTTATGCGCTATATTATCGGGCAAATAATCGCAAGTGATAACATAGCATCCTAACTCATGGGCTTTGTTTATGACAGGGATTGCGTACCTGGATCCGCCAAGTATCATCAATTTTTTCATTTCGCACCTCTGTTCTTAATTACATCTTTGACCATATTCAATGAGTATTCAAAACTGTCTATTCGACAAAGCTTAGAGAGCAAGATATATATCAAAGCTCCCAACACGATTTGAATCGCAAGGGTAAAATAATCATTAAGCCCAATATACTTAATGAAGTAAACAGCACCTCCCATTATCCACGCAATAATAATGGATGGCATGATGTCTTTCAATTGATCAATATAAGAATAATTCAAGAGTTTTTTATTTGGCCATGAATTTATAATCTGACCAAGTACGCTACTAACCAGCAGACTATATGCAATTGCCATTACACCAAATTGCATAGAAATCAACAAGATTGTGAGTCCAACGCACTTTTTAATAATCTCCAGTGTTAAAAACAAATCGCTTCTTCCCAATGCTTTGATTGCATTAAGGTTCGCTGTATGAATAGGCATAAATGTGTAGGTAATACACATGATTATAAGATATGGAACTATAGGCATCCACTTCTCCGTAAGAAGGATACTGACAATCTGCGTTGAACACATTGCCAGCCCTGCCATCAATGGTGCCATGATAAAAGTACTCACCTTAATTGAGCGTCTGGTCATATTCTTAACTCGTTCCCTGTCGTCCTGTATACCAGACATTGCAGGGAACAGAACACTGTCAATAGATGTGTTTATGTTTGAAGTTATGAATCGGGGAAACTGACTGGCACGATCATAATATGCCAGATCTGATTTGGTATACATCTTGCCTATGATCAGTTGGCGTAATTCGTTATATCCTGTCTCCAGCAAACTGGAAACAAGGAGTTTCCATCCATAACGCAGGAGTCCGCGAAGTCTTTCAAGAGAAAAGGAGCGCTGTGGTCTCCATTTAACAACTATCCATAGAATAATGGTATCGATTGCAACATTTAAAACCTGCTGCGCAACTAATGCCCATATACCGTAACCATAGTAAGCTAAAGCAATTCCTGCTATCGCCGCAAATATAGTTCCTCCTAGTGTAGCAAAAAAGAATTTCTTAAAAAGCAAGTGTTTTGATACATATGCCTGTTGTACATTCTTCACTCCAGAAATAAGAATGGTTAAACCTAACACTCTAATTACCGGTGTAAGAAGCGGATCATCATAGAAAGACGCAATGATGGGAGATAATAAGAATAGTAACGCATAAAGAACGATACAGAAGGTTAAATTAAAATAAAAAACTGTTGAAAAATCGACATTATCTGCATCTTTCTTCTGAATTAATGCATTACCTAACCCACTATCAACAAAAACCTGCATAATAGATATGAATACCATTATCAAAGCAATAGTTCCGTACAGTTCTGTATCCAACAAACGTGCAAGGATTATTGATACTATGAATTCAACGCCGCGAGCACCCATACGTTCTGCAAAACGCCAGGAAAGGTTTTTTATTACTTTATTTCCTCCTAGAGATTGAGATGTCATCGGCTAATTCTCCGCAAACGGAAAACTAAAAGTGATAGTCGCTCTTTCAAAATTACCAATAGTATTACACCAAAATAACGCCCCTTAGTATCCTCATTAAGCATCTTTAGCATTTTGACCATTTTTTTCTTGAAAGATATATATTTTTCAGGGTTTCCTCTCGTTTTTTGGGTCCATGAATTGGGAACATTTGACCTGTATACAGACATTACATCATCAATATAAAGCATTCCTCCTCTTAGTGATCCATGAATCTGTAAAGTATAATCCATACCTAGAAAAGCACGAAACGGCGGAATATATGAAATAAGGCTTGCCCTATATACAATCGAATTGGTTTGAACAAATGACCCGCCTCTCCTTATAACCCTCTGAACAGGAATAATACAATTGTGTTTGCTTGGTCGACATAAATTCAGTTCCTGTCCTGTCACCGCATCAATACACACAGAAGAATGAACACAGATATCGACATTGGGATTTGCTTCCAATGCATCAAATTGCTTCTGCAGTTTGTATGGATCTATCCAATAATCATCGCCTTCGCAAATCGCAATATATCTGCCTCTAACGCGAGGCCACTGAAATTTAATAGAAATGGGTATTCCTTGAGAATAACAGTTAGTTGTTTGATATATTGGCTTTATTATGTCGGGATACTTTGTTGCATATTCTTTGATTATTTCCGCTGTATTATCTGTTGATGCATCATCGTGAATCAAAACTTCGTACTCAAATGACGTAATCTGAGAAACAAAGCCTTCCAAAGCGTCACGAATATACTTTTCGTGATTGAAAGCATTACATATTATGCTAACACCTATTTGTTCATTCATATGGTCAACACTTTCCATAACATCGCATTATTGCTACCATCAGAAGAAGCTTTTCACCATATCACTTTTTACAAAAAGAGTTTTCAACTCGTTTTTTGCATAACAAACTCGCCGACAAAACAAATATCATCCAGAAAAAAGGTTGCCTATGGTTTGCTAAAGTACAGGCCTCAACAATTGAAGCAATGACGACGCAGTAATAGACATTTGAAATCCGGATTACATTATCTCTTATCCAGCCAATCCACATAATAAAAGGAATTATTCCGTAGTAAAAACATAATGCTATCATTGTTGCGTGTATTTCATTTCCCTGAGCATATCGCTCCCAACGCCCTTCACCCGCTCCATAGAATAGCGCAAAAGGGTTCTCAATAACCCTAGTTATACTTCTATCTTTTATGTAATTATCCACAAGTCCTTTCAAGCTTATATTTCCTGTTGACATACGTTTTAGTATTCTTCTTAGAGCTGATACTTGTATGGCAGATTCATCGATACTCATAGTGCTATCCCCTATGTTAAGTAAAAATGCAAATATTACAACAATAATCAACACTGCAATCAATACCCATTTCCATTTGTTCTTTATGTTTTTTGTAGCATTCCAAAGTAGAACAACTGCGAAGACAGATAACCCTAATAACATACCAGAAGATTGCGAAAGCAAAACTAGGTATGTCGGTATTACATACCAATAAATCCTCATTTTTGTATCAAGCATATGATGAATCATATAGATTAAAAAAAATGACGTCAGAATATAATAACCAAATTGATTGGGATCATTAAATGTGCCTGTATATCTACTAAATAGATACCTTCCTCCTACAAAGCTCACTGCAACTTGTGTTAATTGGGCTGCCTTTAGCGAAAACAACACATAATTGAGTATAGTTTTATTCTCATAAAAGGAACGGGTAAGTAACACTATTATGACTGAAAATACTAAATAGGATGAGTAAATCAAAAAGGAATAATCACTATAAATGAGACAATAGAAGATATTTATTAGAATTGCCAAAAACACAAATGCGAAAAGTTTGTAATCAATTTTAGATAATGTTATTCTGGATTTAATAACAGAAAGGAAAAAAGCAACAATGAAGCATATGTCTCCAAGTTGAAGACTCCCAGAGTCCATAAGGTAGAACTCCTTAAGATATACCCCAAGTGCGATAAAAATCCCTATCCATGAAATCGATTTTGTATCAATACGTAATTTTGTGTTCATCACTATTTGAGCCTATATTACACTTATTTTCAAAACTATATTGATTTATACAAACGGACAAATTCGTTAACTACCGAATCAAGATTATAATAATCAACAACCCCGTTCTCTTGTTCACTATCATCACTAGATTCATTCAACCAATTATTGAGTACTCGAACCGTATCGCTGATACTAGATGAATCAAATAAACGCTCTCTGTTCGGAATTATATCTCTTATTCCTCGGAAATCAGTAGCCAAAACTGGGACGCCAGTCGCCATAGCTTCAACAATAGATGCAGGTAATCCTTCTCTAATTGAAGGATGGATATAGCAATCTGCCATTCTATAAAACTCATAAACATCACTTCTAAATCCAGTCATAACAACTTTGTCTGAAATGCCAAGTTTTTGTGTTAACTCTTTGTACTCATCAAACAATTCCCCTTCACCGCATATCACATAATACACATCTGTTCTTTTCAACTCAGAGATGGCTCTGATAACTATTTTTTGATTTTTGTTTTTATTGAGTTCTCCAACGGATAGCAAAACTATAGCGTCAGTGGGGATTGCTAGTTCATTCCTTAGTTCTACATTTCTATCCGCACTTTTTCGCCTTACAAAGTTAGATAAATCTATACCTACTCCATGAATATACGAGTTCCGTTTTGCTTTCATTTTCTTTGATAGCTCAAAGTCTTCTTGTGTTATCGTAATCAACACATCGGTCCACTTAGAAAGAAACAATTCGACTGGATAGTATAAGAGCCAATTCTTAATCGGTGCTCCCTTCCAAAAATGAAAGCCATGCGCCATGTATATAACGCAAGGTATTCTTGTTTTCCGAGCACATATTCTTCCCAGTAGGCCCCCAATTGGTGTATTACAATGAACAATATCAAAATGCTCTTTCTTCATCAATTCAAGTAATTGTTGATAGGCTTTTATATTCTGAGAAGAAAAGGGATTTCGATTAAAACAAATATGTTCCAATCGTATTCCGTACGATTTACAATCTTCTTCATATCCCTCTTTATCAGAACCATTTGTATTACAAGCCATTACAAACTCAAAGCCAAGTTGCTTCGCAGCCAAAATAGCACTGCGCATAAAGCCGTTTACTCGTTTTCCTGACAGACTTGTTATGTATAAAAGTTTCAAACGATACTTCCTCTATTATCAAAGAACCTATCTTCCAACATCAAACACCAACAATGATATATCGGCAGATGATACTCCTGGATCAAATATGTTTCAGTTGATGGTGCCTTAACACACACATCAGATACAGATGCCAATTCTCCACCATCTGCTCCTGTAAGACCGATTACTTTTATACCAAGAGCTCGTGCTACTACTGTTGCATACAAAACATTTCTGCTGTTACCGGAAGTAGATATTCCAAGGAATACATCTCCTTTACGTCCGAATCCGAATAACTGTTGAGCAAATACACCTAACCCATCAACATCATTAATGTATGCAGTTGTAAGTGCCTCGTGAGCTACAAGCGGTATGGCCATAAGGCTGCATTCAAGGTTCTTAGCTAATTGCTCTCCCCTGACAGGATCTACCTCTTTAAGTTTCTGTGCAAACTCAGGCGTGACAGGTCTTGGAGATTTGAATCTCTTCATTAATTCACCTGCAATATGTTCAGAGTCTGCAGCAGATCCTCCATTACCTGCGATAAGGAGTTTACCGTCATGCTCATAGCATTCTTCCATAACGAAGTAAGCATCAATTATACTTTCTCTTATCTCTGCCAGTTCAGGATAACGCTGTATCAGATAATCAACATTCTTTGCTAACCTTGGTTCAAGTGTCTTCATATTCTATTCCCCTCAAGGATCAGATCGATTGCTTCTTCAAGTGATCTTACACTAATAGTTTGTCCCAGATCATCAGTGCCGATCAGCGCTGTTCTGCATCCTGCTTCAATACCTGCCTTAATATCGTTCTCGTCGTCACCTGCCATCCAGGATTGTGACAGATCGATATTGAATTCTTCTGCTGCCTTAATCAACAATCCGGGCTTCGGTTTCCTACATTCACACTCGATCTTCAGTTCAGGGATCTCGCCTTCATAACCCTTGTGCGGATGATGAGGACAGTAATATATCGCATCAAGATATGCTCCCTGTTCTCCCAAGAGTGTTTCCATCTTATTGTGGATCATTTGCAATTCTGATACTGTTACTTCTCCTCTGGCGATTACAGGCTGATTTGTAACTACGATCGCAAGGTAACCGGAATCGTTGATCTTCTTGATCGCATCTGCAACACCTGGCAGCAATTCAAATTCATCAATTTCACGAAGGAATCCAACATATTTATTTATCGTTCCGTCACGATCAAGGAAGATCGCTTTCTGCTTTTGCTTCAGGTTCTTTGCTTTAACGCGACCTGATTCAAAGTCTTCACAAACTTTCTCATATCGGTCAGGTGTTCCCATATCCTTGACATATTCAGGACTGTCATAGCAGAACATCTGGTTGGTTCCGCATAAAGGCTTCAACACCTGACGATCGAGATCAACTTTTACTATCTTGCCGTCTATCTCAGTTCCAACAGTTGCTGCATCAACTCCAGTCATGTCTAATACTTTGGGATTGATGACATGAAGACCTGCATTGACACGATTACGGTACCACTGAGGTCTTATATCTTCTTTGGTCAGCCATGTCGTAACTGCACCATTATCTTCTGCAATCAAGACTCCGCTGTCATACGGATGACTATTGGGATGTGTGAAGAGAGTAACAAGACCTCCCTTCTGTCTGTGATGATCAACGAATCTGTTGAAATCAACATCGAATACAGAATCAGCATTCAAAAGAAGAAAGTCATCGTCAAGCTGATCCCTCAGTTTATAAAGAGCACCTGCATTACCTAGAGGTTGCTCTTCATCGTAATAATGAATGCTAACACCGAACTTACTACCGTCTCCAAAGTATTCTTTGATAACAGAACCCAAGTGAGAAACTGTAATTATAAGATCAACAAAACCCTGCTCTCTTAAGCATTCTATCTCACGCTCGAGAACGGGCTTACCATCTATCTTTATCATTGGCTTTGGTATGTCGGATGCAACGGAACTGATCCGTGTCCCCTTGCCTCCAGCCATGATTACTGTCTTCATTATTCCAGTTCTTCCTTAGGAATATATATCTCAGGTGTATAGTGGATCACACGTGTACCACCGTCTTCAAATCTAAACGGAACATAAAGCAGATCCTTCATGGCTTCCTTAACAGCTTCCTGCTTCTCAGGCTGCACATAGAATAAAAGGAATCCTCCGCCGCCTGCTCCAAGAAGCTTACCGCCTAAAGCACCGGCTCTGATACCCTTCTCATACAGTTCATCTATACTGTTTGTAGTTATTGCTCCGCCAGTCTGCCTCTTAAGTCTCCATGTCTTGTCGAGCAAGCGACCGAATTCATTCATATCACTGTGATTATCAGTTAATATCTTCTCTGCCTCATCAACAAGAGTCAGCATTTCTTTAAGTTGTGCAATCTTCTCCGCGTAACCAGCAGCATTCTCCTTCTGTGTCTCAGAAGAGAACCTTGTAAATCCTGTAAAAAACATCATGAGGTTATCGTTAAGAAGATTCTTGCGGTCAGGATGGATGATGAGAGGGAATACATCGTAAGTGCCATCCGTGTTAAAGACGATCTTATTAAACCCTCCGTATGATGCTGCTATCTGATCCTGCCAACCACCTGCCTCATTGCAGAGAACACGTTCCAGATAGATTGCTTCATCAGCAAGTTTCTTCTTATCAGCATATTTGCCCTTTAATGCGTAAAATGCATTAAGCATTCCTACTGCAAAGGAAGAACTCGTGCCGAGACCAGAACGTGCAGGAAGATCAGCCTCATAGGTAAGTCTTATCTCATGCATATCGAGCATCTTCATAGCATTGCGGACTGCAGGATGATTAATATCTTCAATATCAGTTATCCGCTCTATCTTGGAGTATGACAACTCTGTACTATAATCAAAGAAGCGCGGAAGGTGACGTACTATCACATAACAATACTTGTCGAATGATGTTGATATTACAGCCCCTCCATTCTCTCTGAAGAATGATTCCATATCGGTGCCGCCACCGAAGAATGACATTCTGAATGGGGTCTTAGTGATGATCATAAACTAGCTCCCTGTATCATATTGATAAAACGTTCTACTGCTCCACTTGCAGCATATTTTCCACTTCCATAATCATACGCATACCTGCACATCGAGTCATAGTCAGAAACTTTCATTGCATTTACTTCTTTTATCTTTGCAGCAAATGCTTCTATGTCACCAGCATTAACTAAATAACCGCTCTTACAATCATCTATCTGTTCTGCTATTGCTCCGACATCAAATGCTATAACAGGACGGGAGTATTTATATGCATCTATGATTATCCCGCTCTGTGATGCGGAATTGTATGGAACTATCGCCCAGTCACAGCCTATAAAGGAATCTCGCATCTCATCATCAGACACATATTCGTTATTCAATCTTACATTGCTTTCCGTCTTTAATTCCTCAACAACCTGTTCCATCTGAGGATCAACTCTTCCAACAACATCAAACTGTATTTCTGGACAAAGGCGGACTATCTTCAGAAGATTATCTGCACCCTTATATGGATTAATACGTCCAAAGAATAGCATCCTTCCGGCATGAACCGGGGCAGTGAACTCCGGATATCTTCGCCACAGTTCAAGGTACTTAACTCTATCTGGTTTTACGCTATACTGACTTATCAAATCCTCTATGTATTTCTGATTTCTCAGAACAATTGTCCCCGCTCTTTTGCACACGACTTTGTTCATGAAATCAACGCCTTTTACTTGCTTATCACCCTCATGAGGAATAACCTCATGTATAACTTGATATGTATGCACCTTCTTGCCAAGTGCCATCATAATAGCAACATTCCAAACGTGAAGAGACTCAAAATAAATAACATCAAACTTCTCTTTTTTTATCCTGCTGATAAGTGGAAGTAAAATGTGAAGTGCAAAAGTCTTTGCTTCTATTCCCGGTCGTTTGGGACAATCAACTAGCCATGTATGATCAGTCATTTTTACAGGAACCTTAGGATCTTTAATTGCTATCAGATAAGCATCACATTTTGATCCAAGCTGTTCGTACAGTCCAAAGAGTGTATCCTGATGATCTGCATTATCAGAAAAAGTTACAAGTAATACTTTCATTCTACCTCATTTGATCCACTGTCCATAGCAGTCGTCTGTCCTTCAGCAACACCCTCAGTACTGTCTGGCATAAACAGGATCTTTACTGTTGCAAAACAGATGCGCATATCCTCAGCCAGGCTGGGACGCGCTATATACATCAGATCCATCTGCAGTTTGTCATAGGGTGTTGTGTTATATTTGCCGTAAACCTGGGCATAGCCCGTAAGGCCTGCCTTGGCCTGGAGCCTGAGCTGGAACTCCGGCATTTCAATTTCATATTCCGCAGCGATCTCAGGACGCTCAGGCCTGGGACCTACAACGGAGAGATTGCCGGCTAATATGTCAATGAGCTGGGGAAGCTCATCTATCCTGCACTTGCGGATGAAACGTCCTACGGGAGTGATCCTGTCATCATTATCACCGGTGGACAGTCTGGCAACTCCGTCCTTCTCGGCATCGACCCTCATGCTCCTGAACTTGTGGATCATGAATCTCTTGCCGTCCTTGGTAAGGCGCTCCTGCTTGTAGAACACCGGTCCCTTGTCAGTTGCCTTGATCGCTATGGCAGTTACGAGGAAGACCGGAGACAGGACGATCAGACCCAGGAATGAACATACGATATCGAACACTCTCTTAACGAACAGGAACATGGGGCTGGGGTTATACCTGTTAACTCTCAGCATCGGCAGATGGAACATGTGCATCTGCTGTGCGCTGCTCATTATTACGTCACCGATACGGGGGATCATGTAGACCTGCTTGTTGTTATAGATGCAGTACTTGAGCAGTACGTTCCTGTCATGGCTGTGGATGCCGCTGAAGAAGACTACCTCCATGTCATCGATCATTGACATGTCATCCAGGCACTCCTCTACTGATGCAGTCTTTACAACATTGAACTTCTTATCTAAGCCGTATTCTTCGATCAGGTCCTT
>JAFWFV010000035.1 GCA_017515465.1 Clostridiales bacterium | reverse complement strand
AGCAATAATTGCTTTGACCAGAAAAATAGCACGAATAGTGTTTGTAATGCTTGAGAACAGAGAACCATTTAATCCTGAACTCATGCTGAGCAAATAATAAAATATAGCAAACAGCTTAAACCGTTTGACTTTTTATGGGAGCGGATATGGAATATGTCAATCAGATCTTAACTAACAGGATAATAATCGCGGGACTCGGAGCATGGGTCATCGCGCAGATCCTGAAACTTTTCATCAACCTCATCGTTAACAGAAAGCTCGTCTGGGAGCGGCTCTTCGGCGACGGCGGCATGCCCAGCGGACACTCTGCTACGGTAACGTCTGCAGCTCTCATGACGGGACTGTGGTGCGGATTCGATTCTCCCGCATTTGCTCTGGCTGCGATCCTGGCGATCGTCGTCATGCACGATGCGATGGGTGTCAGGTTGGAGACCGGAAAACAGGCCAAGGTCATAAATGAGATGACCGAATTCCTGGAAAAGATCGGCGGCAAGAACCTCTCTGATGAGGAGAAGCTCAAGGAGTTCGTCGGACATACACCCCTGCAGGTTGGAATGGGATTCCTCCTCGGCATCGGTGTAGCGCTCCTCGTTAATTATATCTTCGCAGGCTGATCATATGAGAAACTTCGATGTATCCGGTATGAGCTGTGCTGCCTGCAGCAGCAGAGTCGAAAAAGCTGTTTCATCAGTTGATGGAGTTACGTCATGCTCTGTCAATCTGCTTACGAATTCCATGACCGTAGAGGGCCCCGCAACTGACAAGGCCATCATCGACGCAGTTACCAAGGCAGGATATTCCGCATCTGTCCAGAAAGACATTTCAGACAAGAAGATAAACGAGATAACAGACAGGGAGACGGTAAAGCTCAGAAACAGGCTGATACTGTCTGCCGTATTTCTCCTGGTACTGATGTATCTGTCCATGGGGCATACAATGCTCGGTCTGCCCGTTCCGTCCTTCATGGCGGATCATAAGATCATCGGGATCTGCCAGATGGTCCTGGCCGCCATAGTGATGGTCATAAACAGAAAGTTCTTCATAAGCGGCACCAGGAGCCTGATCCATCTGTCTCCCAATATGGATACACTGGTATCCATAGGTTCTGCGGCCTCATTCATCTACAGCGTATGGGTGCTGTTCATGACGGAAGGATCTATGCACAGCCTGTATTTCGAGAGCGCTGCGATGATCGTAACCCTGATAACAGTCGGCAAGATGCTGGAATCTTATTCCAAGGGCAAGACCACAAATGCCATCAAGGGTCTTATGGACCTGGCTCCGAAGACCGCAACGGTCATAAGGGACGGAAAGGAATCCGTGATACCCGTAGCTGAGGTGGTCATAGATGACATATTCGTCGTAAGACCGGGGGAGAACATCCCCGTCGACGGCGTGGTAATTGAGGGCACAACATCCGTAAATGAATCCGCACTGACCGGCGAGAGCATCCCTGCTGACAAGGCAGAGGGAGATAAGGTCTTTGCAGCAACCACAAATGCATCAGGCTTCATAAAGTGCCGTGCAGAGAAAGTCGGCAGGGATACGACATTTTCCCAGATCATCAGGATGGTGTCTGACGCATCTTCCACCAAAGCTCCCATCGCCAAGACCGCAGACAGGGTATCGGGAGTATTCGTTCCCGTCGTAATGGGTATCGCACTTGTTACTTTTGCTGTCTGGATGATCATAGGCGCAGGCGTTGAGACGTCCCTCACCAGAGCTGTTTCCGTCCTCGTCATAAGCTGCCCCTGCGCGCTGGGCCTGGCAACTCCCGTTGCCATCATGGTAGGTTCGGGCATCGGAGCCAGGAACGGCCTGCTGTTCAAGACCGCAGCCTCACTGGAAATGCTGGGAAGGACCGAGATAGCCGTATTGGATAAGACAGGGACAATAACAGAGGGCAGGCCCGTCGTAACAGATATCATACCTTCAGGAGATAATACTGAACAGGAACTCCTGTCATATGCCTCATCACTGGAGATCAAGAGCGAGCACCCCATAGCAGGGGCTATCATCTCCTGCTCCGGCAGCAGGGATGTTGCCTCATATGATTCAGATGATTTTGAAGCGTTGTCCGGCAGCGGCGTCAGGGCAAAGATCAACGGACACACGATTACCGGCGGCAATATAGAATTTATCGGCAGCAGATTCGATGTCCCTGCTGATGTATCAGACAGGGTCAGGGATCTTTCTGGCGAGGGCAAGACTCCCGTTATCTTCGCATCAGACGATGAGATTCTGGGAATAATAGCTGTTGCCGACGTGATCAAGCAGGATTCACGTGAAGCCATATCAGAACTTGTTAAGATGGGCATTGATGTCCATATGCTTACCGGTGATAACGACATAACCGCTCATGCCATAGCAGAAAGGGCAGGCATCACGAACGTCATTGCAGATGTCCTTCCCGGAGACAAGGAGAGCGTAGTAAGAAAGCTCCAGAGATCAGGCAAGGTCTTGATGGTGGGGGACGGCATCAACGACGCACCTGCCCTGACCAGGGCTGATACGGGAATGGCAATAGGTGCAGGCGCCGACGTTGCCATAGATTCTGCCGATATCGTGCTGGTTAAGGGTAATATGAGAGAGATCCCTGCGGCCATCAGACTGAGCCGCAAGGTTATCACCAACATACATCAGAACCTGTTCTGGGCATTCTTCTACAACGTTATAGGAATCCCCCTGGCAGCAGGTGTCTTTGTAGGGATCAACGGATGGCAGATCAGCCCCATGTTTGGTGCGGCCGCAATGAGCCTGTCCAGCTTTTTTGTGGTGACAAATGCATTGAGACTCAATTTTGCCGATATTTATGATCCGAAGTACGATAGAATCATTAGGAAAAAAAATAAAAAGGAGCAGGAAGATAATATGGATGAACTGACTGTAACGATGAAGATAGAAGGCATGATGTGCCCCCACTGCGAGGCCAGGGTCAAAAAGGCTCTCGAGGGCCTGGACCAGGTAGTATCAGCAGACGTAAGCCATGAGAAAGGAACCGCAGTCCTGATACTTACAGCTTCTGCCGATAGTAGTCTGCTCAGGAAGACTGTCGAAGACGAAGGCTATAAGGTAACGGAAATAGGATAATATGCAGGCAACACAGAAATTCTTCGTAGGGCTTCAGGATGTGGGACAGGGAGGCCTTATCACTAACAAAGCCCTGATAGAGGCATTATCCAATGCAGCCAACGTTCACGGCCTGATGGTAGGTCAGAGTACCGGAGATAAGGACATCAGCCATCTGTCCTGGGTAGTCCTCAACTGGAAGATGGAAGTGTATCAGAGACCTTCCGCATGCGACATCTTTGAGGTCGTAACATGGGGACAGTCCTATAAGGGACTTCAGGCCGGCAGGGACTATGACGTCATGGATTCTGACGGCGGCATCATAGCAAAGGCAACCTCCAGGTGGGTCGCAATAGATCCTGATACAGGCAGGCCGTTAAAGCTCACACCCGACGTGTTCGGTGTGTTCGGCGCCGAGCCTGACCACCTGAATTTTCCGGGATTCTCATTTACAAAGAATCCCCCTGAACTGCCTCTGGTCAGTTCCATGCCTTTCAGGATCACCAAATCCATGATCGACATGAACGGGCATGTCCATAACGCCTCTTATCTCGATCTGGCCACGGAGGTCATGCCCGAGGGAGTTGACCAGATCCTGTTTAACGACTGTGAGGTATGCTACCGCAAGGAGATAAAGCCCGGAAATCAAATTCTTTTGGAATACTACAGTGACGGGACTACACATTGTGTTATCATAAAGGATGACAATGATGGCACGGTCCATTCATTCATAATCATGAAATAACGGAGAGACTATATGAAGAACATACCGCTTTATGACGTAACACACATCACCAATCTCAGAGACGTTATTAAGACGAGATTAAGAGAGTTCCCTCAGAATCCGGTATTCCTTCACAAACCCGTCAGGGGCGGTGATTACGTTGCCGTATCCACGGAACAGTACGATCACGATATAGACTCCATGGGCACAGCCCTCCTTAGCAGAGTCCGGAAGGGTGCCAGGGTAGCCATCCTTTCCGAGACCAGATATGAATGGTATGTCTCATACCTCATGACCACCAACGGCGTAGGATGCGTAGTCCCGATCGACAAGGAGCTCCATCCCGAGGAGATCCAGAACTGTCTGGAGAGGGCAGAGGCTGACGTTCTTATCTTTTCCAAGACAAAACTCAAGGTTGTAGAGGAAGTCTACGGAACGATACCTTCACTGAAGCTTTATATCTGCATGGACGATATTGACGACAGCAGGTTCGAATCCTTCAGCAAGATCCACAAAGAGGGTGAAGACCTCCTGGCCGCAGGCAACAGGGACTATCTCGATACCCCCATCGATCCCGAGGAGATGACCATACTCCTCTTTACGTCAGGTACGACCGCCAAGTCCAAGGCCGTTATGCTCTGCCAGAGAAACATCTGCAAGAACCTGGAGGCAATGTTCTCCATGCTCTACATAGACAGGAACGACATATTCTTCTCAGTCCTGCCCCTGCATCACACATATGAGTGCACATGCGGATTCCTGGGTCAGGTCTACAGAGGCACCACCATCGCCATCTGCGAGGGTCTCAAATACATCACATCCAACATCAAGGAAGCAAGGCCTACATGCGTACTGATGGTTCCTGTAATGCTGGAGATGTTCTACAAGGCGATCATGAAGAACGTCAACAAGGATCCCAAGAAGGCCAAGAAACTCAAGACGGGCATCAAGCTTTCCAGATTCCTCATGAAGCTCCACATCGACGTCAGGAAGAAGCTATTTAAGGATATCCACGAGGTGTTCGGCGGCAGGATCCGTCTCATCATCCTCGGAGGTGCACCCGTCAATCCCGACATGCTCCAGTTCTTCCAGGATATCGGCTTCATCTGCGTTCAGGGCTACGGACTTACCGAGTGCGCACCCATCCTGGCTCTCAACAGGGATGTCGATTTCAAGAACAATGCAGCAGGACTTCCTCTGCCCGGCTGTGACGTCAAGATCCTCAACCCCGATGAGGACGGCATCGGCGAGTTCATCGCAAAGGGTGACAACGTATTCCTCGGCTACTACAAGGACGACGAGGCAACAGCGGCAGCTCTCGATAAGGACGGCTACTATCACACAGGTGACCTGGGCTATATCGACAAGGACGGCTTCTGCATCATCACAGGCCGTAAGAAGAACGTCATCATTGCTAAGAATGGCAAGAACGTATTCCCCGAGGAGATCGAATATCTCCTGTCTCTGTCTCCCTATGTTGCAGAGAGCGTGGTCTCAGGTGTAATTGACGAGGTCAAGGACGATACCATTATCGTTGCTACCATTTTCCCTGATATGGAGCAGGTCGAAGCAAAGCTCGGCGAGAATCCTTCGGACAGTGATATCGAAGCTCTCCTGAAGACCGTTTCCGAAGAGGTCAATGAGAAACTGACCAACTACAAGAAGATCAAAAAGGTCGTTCTGCGCAAGACGGAATTCGAGAAGAACACATCCAAGAAGATTAAGAGATTCTGATTGATTTTACCTAAAGAATGGTAAAATCGTACGTGGAGGCTATAAATGGACCACACATCAGAAGATATTAATGCCCGTTTTAAGGAAATAGTAAAAGGACTTCCCACTGACAAGAAGAAGGCTTTATATGAAAAGCTGAAATCTATGGACGCAGAGGAGAGGTCCAGGACAATAGCAGCGATAGTAGAGAAGGAAGAGTCTATCAAAAAGCCCGTTCCTTCTGCACAGAATAATAAGAGGCCAGCACCTCAGAACAGACCCGCCCAGAACAAGGGCAAGGCTCCTCAGAAAAAGAATGTTCCTGCAAAAAAGCAGGGCAGACCTGAACCCAGGCCCCAGGGCAAAAAATCCGCACCTTCCGGCAAGAAACAGGTAGGCAAGCCCGCACAAAAGCCTGTTCAGAAACAGGCTCAGAGGCCGGCCCAGAAACCTGCACAGAAACCTGTTGGGAAGCCTGTAAAGAAGCAGGCTCCAAAGCCCGTTAACCAGGAAAAGCCGGTCAAGAAGGCAAAGCCTGAAAAGATCCCTGAGGAAGGTAAGAAAAAATCTCCCGCCAGGACAATACTGTTCATCGTCATCATCCTGATGGCGGCAGCAGTCCTCGGCTTTACAGGTTATAACAACCGCGAGAGCGTAATGAAGCTGTGGAGGACCGTAACAGGTGCTCCTGAGCCTACAACGGTTGAGACATCAGAGATTACGGCAGAGACTACAGAGCCATCACCGACTCCGACGCCTGCTCCCACCAGCACGCCCACGCCTACACCTGTTCCCATAGCAGCAGATGCACCTGACCTGACGGGTCTTACTGTAGTATTGGATCCCGGTCATCAGATGCATACCAGCGAGGAATCTGAAACGGTCGCTTCCTGGATGGCTGCAGAGAAATCACGCTGCACATCAGGCGGTGAGGGCATATCAACAGGCGTCCCCGAATACGATCTGACCTTGAGGTTCTCTGTAATGCTCAAGGAATACCTGGAGGGTTGCGGCGCCACTGTCATAATGACACGTACGGAAAATGATGTTGACCTGTCCAATCAGGAGAGAGCCAGGATGGCGACATCTGCCAACTGCGGCCTGTTCCTCAGGATCCACGCTGACAGTGCCAACGACTCCCTCACATCAGGCATACAGATGTATGTTCCTTCACAGGGCAATTACTACAAGAACGATATCAAGCAGGCCAATACCCTGGGCGAAGCCCTGGCAGAGGCCACCGGCATGACATATAACGGATGCCTGTCCACTGAGGTCTATACCGGCCTTAACTATGCAACATCCGTTCATTCGCTGCAGGTCAGCCTGGGATATCTCTCCAACAGCGACGATGAAGCCATCATCACCAACGAGGAGATGCAGTATAATATGGTTGTATGTTTTGCACAGTTCTGTGCTGAATATAAATAATCGATAAGAGGTGGAGCCATGAATAAAGATGAACTTGTTAAGCAGGCAAAGCAGTTCCTGGAAAACGAAGCCAAAGGCGGTGGTTCTGGCAACAAAGAGATCGGTCTGGATTCCACGCCTAATGTACTGGGCATGGCTCCCGATGAATTCGAGTTCTCGGTCGGCCGTCTCGATATGCTGGTAGCAGCAATGTGGATGCTGATGAAGGAAAAGGGCTTTACGGATGAAGAACTCATGGACAAGGTCGTTTCCATCATCGATGAGCAGAAGGGCATTGTCTATCCCAGGAATCCCATCAAGTGTTCCAAGTGCGGCAACAACATCCAGGAAGTAAAGAAGACTCCCCTCACGGGCAGATGCTTCTATTGCGGTACAACATATATCCTTTATCCCTACGGAGATAATGCTGAGGTCCTGGATGATAAGACATCATCTGAGCCTGAAAAGCCTGCAGCAGAGCCGGCAGAAGAGATCCGGGATGAACTTCCTGAGACATTTGAGCCCTACGATGTATCCAAGGATCTCAGATTTGACGAAGAAGAATAAAGGTGATAATATCACATACCACGATGTACGTGAGGAGCTGCACGCATATTCGTGAATTGGGGACGTACCGGTTTCGACGGGGTAGTTGAGAGCGGGAAAGCGGGTGGAGGATTCTCGTTGGCCTCCTTAAAAAACGGGAAACGCAAGTAATTGCAGACAACACACAGCTCGTAGCAGCTTAATCTTTGCTACCGTCTTACTGCTATATCTGCGTAGTGGTTAATGACGCGATTTGCAGACCTTACCGGTTAGAGGTCAAATCGGCCAACCTCATTACAAAAGCTTTGATGTAGTGTTGTATCTATGAAGCTACCGGACGCACCTCCTGTCAGCGGGACAAGTGCAGAGGGGAATACTCCAAACACTGACTGCACCCGGAGAGGTCCCGCAGGATTCTGTTCCGGACAGGAGTTCGATTCTCCTCGTCTCCACCAATTATTATGAAGCCCGTAAACACTGCGTTTGCGGGTTTTATTTTGACTGAAAACATAGTTTCATGAAAAAGCATGACGGAACGAATCTAAAAAGTAGCGATGACAGTAATAGTCCTCTCAATTGTGTCAGTAAGATATTTCGTGATAAGTTCAACGATAATTCGAAGCACACGGCATAAAACACGGATAACTGTATGTGTGGTTATACATGATCATGCAACAATTTGTTTTTGTGACGCAGACTATAGAGCATCATTCGGGGTTCATCGTGCCATGGTATAATTATTGCTGTAGGAGAATCTTTGGTAAAGAAAATCGACAGTATATCTTACAGAGAATGATGAAAAGGCAGGAGTGCCCAATGACGGAAAAAGAAAAGGCTCAGGCTGGATATTTATATAATGCCAATTACGATGAAGAAATCTTGAAAGATATATATAAATGCAATGATCTGTGTTATGAGTTTAATCAGATCAGGCCGTCCGACCGCGAAGCTCAGTCGAAATTATTATCACAGATATTCGGCAAAGCCGGAAAGCATGTATATATAAATGCACCGTTTTGGTGCGACTACGGATACAATACTTCTGTCGGCGATTATTTTTTTGCAAACCGCAATTGTCAGATATTGGATGGCGGCAAAGTGACTTTTGGAGACCATGTCTTCATTGCCCCAAATTGTTTGTTCACAACGGCTGAGCATGCATTGGATGCTCAGCAGCGTAATGAGGGCCTTGAGGTGGCATTGCCGATTACTATAGGAAACAATGTCTGGATCGGAGCGGGTGTTACAGTTCTCGGCGGGGTTACCATCGGAGATAATACAGTTATAGGAGCAGGAAGCGTTGTAACAAAAAGCATACCTTCAAATGTCATAGCAGTTGGTGTTCCTTGTCGTGTCCAAAGAGAGATCACGGACGAAGATAAGAAACGTTATCCCGTGTATAAGGAAACTATTCCGCTTGAGGGGTAACTCTTGGTTAGGCGATAAACAGATAAATGATCCAAGAAGATCCTTGAACTCAAGCTTCACTCCCATTTGCTTTAGAGTTGCGGAGGTGTGAAAATCTTCTCTACCACTATCTCTGTCATCTCTTGCACCGATTCTGTATAACCGCCTCTGGCCCATTTTATAAATATCCCAAAGAGGCCATATGCAAGATAGTAGCTTTCATATGTATTCAAGGCCTGATCGGTGTCACTGTCAGTTGTAATCAGTTCGTAGGCAGACAGTATTGCACCGTGATGACCTTGTTCTACTATAAGATCATTCTTTTTACGCATAGAATAGCAGAAATCAAAATACTGCTTTACACGATATCTGTCATTTAGCGGATGTTCCTTGAGTTTGTGTTCCTGTTCGTATTCCCGCCACTTCATGACGATGTACGAAGTAATGATCTCGTCTTTGGATTTGAAATTGCGGAAATATGT
>JAFWFV010000034.1 GCA_017515465.1 Clostridiales bacterium | reverse complement strand
TGATCGTAAAGCCGAAGCCGCAGAGATCATCCTTGAGATATTCCTCCACATTCTCCCGGCGGTAGGAAATCCAGTCCACCGGACTCTGCGGGTTTTTGACCGAGCATACGAATAAAGAGATATCGGCTTCATGAAGCGTGTAATACATTATCTGAAGGTCATCAAAAGGCAGCACACTGAAGATATCACCAAAGCTCCTGGACGAATACCATTGATAATAACATGTTGACCATCCGATCCAATACTCTCTGGATCTTTCAAAGTGTTCCCGGGGTTCGATATCCAGCAGCCTGCCTGTTGATTCGAGCACTGCATCTATTGCTATCTCGATCCCGCTCCTGCCTGCTATTACTGCCGGGTCACCGTTCTCGATCCGTTTACTGACAGAACTGGAAGTGAAGAGCCTGACAAAGTCATTTCCGGGGATGCTGCATGTGTTGACAGCGTAGTCGAATGCGTCCCCCAGACTGATCTGAGCCTTATTGAGGTATGTTTCTTGGTATGCGTGGATCGTCATTTTTGATCCCTCCTCTCAGTATGTCACTGATAAACAACCCGTCACTGTATTCCTCCAGGATCTTAATATATGCCCGCTGGGCCTCATCATTCCTTGATCTGCGGAGAGTGTAATACAGTATTTTGGGTGCGACATCATATCCTTCGAACCTGATCCTGGAGAATGCAAATTGTGATTTTACGACTATCTGTTCACCGAGCCGGCCCAGATGTATGGCACGTGCTAATTGTTCAACAGTGATAGAGTTATTCAGGAAAGCGTCTGCAAAGTCGAAGTAAGAATCGTCTGCCCTGTATCCTGTGATCAGGTCATATGAATTAACATTGATCCCATAGTTTTCTATCAAGTACCGTTTTGCCCTGGCTGCTACCGGATTACTGATGCTGAAGAGGCGGTGTTCAATAAGAACTGCTATCCAATTGAGTATAGTATATTCGGGACTGTTCAGATTCAGGCTACTAAGATCTTCTGTATCCAGTACGTAACGGTTTGCAAAACCGTCGCCCAACGAAGAGACAGCCCATTCCTTGGCCAGATCAATGTCCAGCGTGCAATAAAAGCCCAAACCGTAATCATTGTGTTTCCTGCCGACACCCCATACAGGATTCTCAACGACATGTTCGGAACCGTGGTATATCGTTATCTTCTTATCCATGATAGCGCCTCCTGGTCAGATTATATCACCACAGTGATACAAAATAAAGCTGCCGCTCATTTGACACTACCGGGAAGATTGTTGTCATAATAACCAAGCAGGATAAACAATACATAAGTAATTTATCCTTAAAGTACATTTACTGCGGTAAAACATCCCGAACCATTCCCTTATTAATATAATATGCTAAAATAAGAACGGCCTTCGACCGGAGGTCGTATTATTCTGCGGCAAAATGAACGTCGCCACGGGCGCGGCAGGGACCCGCAGAGGACACACCCTAGAGCACGGATCCATCATCCGTGCGGCGGAAGCAATCAGAAAAAAGCAACTAAACCCATGGACAAGATCAAACGATTCTTAAAATACGATGCCTTCATCATGCTGCTGGACATAATAGCAGTGAACGGGGCATACTTCCTGGCCCTCATACTGAGGTTCTCCATCAATAACAGGCTCGATCCCCTGATCGAGAACTA
>JAFWFV010000033.1 GCA_017515465.1 Clostridiales bacterium | reverse complement strand
TAAATGCCAATGTAATCATGATTAACACAGCAACAGTTCTCATTCTTTTCATAAATTATCGCTCCTTCCTGTATGATGCACTGTTATTTGCTTTCTTATTGATGTAGATGATATTATCGAATTCACCTGCTACAACTAATGCTTTAAAGTTTTTCCCGAAGCGAATTCGCTCACCCTTCGATAATGATAACCACGTGGCCCCCATTAGTTCTCGCAAGGTGAATGGTATATTAACCTTCATTTTTGCAATGTTCTTTCTTGCTTGCACTATTAATTCATCATCACTCATAGCGTGGCTCCTTTACTAACGAGTCATTAATTCACTTCTGCACAAGAAGTGAATTATCTGATAGCCGTAGGATATCAGCGATTTTACAGACTGTTCACAAGTGGAAAGCTATCAAGGTTCTAAACCGCCAAGGGCAATTATTCCTGAATATGATACTGTAGTGATACAATTCAATTAGAGGGGGTATTTCATCATGGACAAACGTATCTACGCATTTAACGAAATATACCTCTATAAGGCTCAGATTAATCTCGGTGATGCATTTGACTATGCGATTAACACATGCAGGATCCCTGGGAATGACTTTATCAGGCTCTTTACCGCCAGTTCTATCAGCAAACGGTTCGAGAATGGTGAGCCGGCAGTAATAGTCGGCAGGAGCGGGATCGAGATAGCAACAGATGCCGTGCTCGAGACGACTGGCAGGCTGCTGGAGATTGAACCACAGGAACGCTTCGGAAGATCCAGAGAGTATTGGATCGGATGGTCAACGTGCTATTACCAGTGGTATTCATTCAGGAGCTTTGGAGACATCTTCCGTGTGCTGCCATTTGACGATCTGCAGATTATGTATTACACGCTTCACGAGGCAGATATCACTTTATTTGTAGATATCGTTGATAGAAGGATTGCTGAGAAATAGCTTACGACGCTCCCTTGCCCTTGAGGACGACACCTATGGTCTTGAGGATGATCTTGATGTCCAGGTAGAGGGACCAGTTGTCGATGTATTCCGTGTCCAGGCGGACGACCTCGTCGAAGTCGGTGATGTCGCTCCTGCCGGAGACCTGCCACATGCCGGTGATGCCGGGCTTGGCGCTCATGCGGATCCTGTGCTGGAGCTCGTAGCGGTTATATTCGTCCACAGTGGGAGGGCGGGTGCCCACCAGGCTCATGTTGCCAATGAGGACATCGAAGAACTGAGGGAATTCGTCTATGGAAGTCCTCCTGATGAAGTTGCCGATACCCTTGGGCTTGCCATTCTTATCCTTCTTGTGTGATCCCAGGATCCTGGGGTCGTCGTCCATCTTGAACATGAGGCCGGAGCCGATCTTGTTCTGCTTTTCCAGATCTTTCTTGCGCTGCTCGGCGTCCTTGTACATACTGCGGAACTTATGCATCTTAAATATCTTGCCGTTCCTGCCTACCCTCTTCTGGGTGAAGAATACCGGACCTTTGTCCTCTGCCCATATGGCAGGGGCAATAAATATGGTAAGTATCAGTGTCAGGATGCAGCCTATGAGACCGCCTAAGATGTCCATTATTCTCTTTACGATCAGCTCACCCGTGCTTACCTGCCTCCTGGAAAAGGAGAGGACATTATAGCTGCCCAGCTGGGTTACCGTCGTATAGGGCAGCGTGGTATCGGTGAATGAGGTGATCATGTAATTGACGGTTATTCCCATCTGCATGAGGGAATCAACGATGTGCTTGGGGTAGTTCCCGCTTTCGGGCTGGAGTATGAAGGCCTCGTCCACCCACTCGTGGCAGATGTACCTCAGGGCATCATCTGTTGCGGATGTGGCCGGTATTCCCTTTATGTCTTCTCCTTTGTTCCCGTCCAGGAGCAGGATCTTAGAGATCCGGAAGTCACGGTAGACATTCTCGGTTATGAGGGAATCTATCGCTTTACCGGCATTTTCTGTATCCGTTATGAGGATCAGCTGCTTGAGTTTGTTGGACTTCTGGGCAGAGCGTCTGAGTCCGGATTTTACCAGTTGTCTCGTGAGGTAGCTCAGGACTGCAAAAAGGAGGAACGCCGTACCGGTCTCGAGACGGGATACATAGAGATACATCCTGGTCAAAAAGATCGCAACGGTTACGGTAACGCCAGTCTCTATCAGGCCCTTTATAACCCCGTAGGCCTCATCCAGGGGTCCCCGCCTCAATATGCCGCTGTAGTTGTCGGTGAATGCTATAGCCAGAACCTGGCATACGAACATCAGTCCCGCCATGAAGAGGTTCAGGTCGTTTATGTAGTTATGCTCTACTCCCCTGACGATCAGATGAGCCAGGACGAGAGACAGCTGCAGGATCAGAACGTCCAGCAGTATAAAGTCCCAGTGTTTTGTAAAATGTGTGCGGTTGATGTTCATGAGACTTACATGTTCCAGTTTTTGACGATCTCGGCAAATCTGGGGAGCGCCAGTGTGATCTTTCCATATTTCGAAGTGTCTATCAGACCTTTTTTCTCCAGTCTGTTCCTATATACAGACATTTCACCGGAAGTCATATCAAGTTTTTTCCTGATCTCCTTGACCTCGTAGATCCCGTTTTCCGCAATAGCGGATACTACCTCCTTGTCACGCTGGGACAGCTCCGCCCAGATCTTCTCATACACGAATTCCTCGAGATATCTGTCGTATTCAGGCAGTATCGCTTCTATGTTATCCTGTGCTTTATTCTCCCAGCACAGGTACCCCAAAACCTGAAATGCAAAAGGATAGCCCATCGTGAGTTTTGCCATTGACATTGACTGCTTCATTGAAATACCAAATATCGCGTTATATCTCGAAGCTATCGCGGTGATATTCAGGGGCGACATGACGATCTTAGGAGCACGGTATAAAAAGGTCAGAGTCTTCTCATTCTGTATGTCACTTATGTTGTTATAAAGGCCTGTCATGAGGACAAAGAGAGGATAATTGCGCCGCAGATATATCTGGAAAGAAGAAGCAAATACCCTGACATGTTCATTATTTACAGCCTCATCCACCGTAACTAAGACCTTCTTTCCCATCTTACCGATGGTTTTCAGCATTACATCTAATGCCTGTTCGATATCGGTTATCGGGGATTCGCTTTCCACAGAAACTCCCAGGCCGAAATACGAGAAGTTGAATTTCAGCTTAACAAACTCCTTATATAGAACGGGGATCCCGTATAGCTTAGCTGCCAGACTCTGAAGCATATCCCTGTTTGGATTGAGATCAACCACGATCCATTCTTCCAGGGACTCGAATCTCTTTGTGACTTCAGTGAGAAGCACTGTCTTGCCGGAACCTCTTACCCCACTGATCATGTAGATCTGGGTTACAGGATCCTGGGCATTAAATGCATCTGCTATCGCAGCAGTCTGGACAGTCCTGGAAATGTATTGTGACGGTTCCTTGCCAAAGGATAATGTAAAAGGGTTAGCCATACACGCTCCAGTCTTTTATAAGTTTTTATAACTTTAGAAGTATTTTATAACCTTTTATAACTTTTGTAAAGTTTTATAACTTTTCGGCCCGGTCAAACTTGTGTATGTCACATTACTTAAACAAGTATGAACTATATTGCCATTCCTCACCTGCGTTCAACGATCTCCAGGCCCACCTTGGTGCGGATCTTCTTGCCGAACATGTTGACCTCCACGAAGGCAATACGCTTGTGGCGGTCGATCTTGGTGATGAAGCCCTCGAGACCTACCAGAGGGCCGCCAGTAACCTTGATCTCGTCCCCGTCGATCATGCCCACGGATGTATCGAAGTTGCCTCCCCTGCCGTAGAGGTCCTCAGCGAAGGCCGATTCCTCCTCCGTCAGAGGTAGATATCCCCCGTCCGTAGAGAGCACTATGTTGAAACCGCTGTGGAACCTCAATGCGTCCGCCAGATCCTCGATCCTGTCGGAATCCACGAATATATAGCCCGGAAACAGCGCCGACTGCTCCAGCTGCCACTCGCTGCCCCGCTTCTTGCTTATAGTCCTGGTGGGGATGAATACTCTGGTGTAGAGACCGCTGAACTTCTCTTCCAGGAGCCTCACGCATGTGTTCTCATGTGAGGAGGATGTCCATATGACATACCACATTGAGCCTTATGCCTCCTCGTAGAAGAGGTCGATCACCTTGGCCTCCAGATCGTCCATGTCAACATAGTATTCCCTGAATGCTCCCACATGCTCGTATTCACCCTCGGTGGTGACGATGCCGCCGTCTGTGAAGGTGGTGAGCTGTGAGACGAAGTCGGAGAGGCTGTTGGCGAACATGTCAGTTACCAGGTAATCGGAAAGCTGCATGTTGAGATCCATGACGAAGTTACTGTCCTGCTCAGCCCTGGCTACTGCCAGCTCTCTCCATTTGGTGATGAACTGTCTCTGACGCTCCATACGGAAGGTGTTGGAATCATCGTCGAGACTCATTCGGGATCTGACGAACCTCTCGGCCTGATCACCGTGGAGCGTGACAGTCGCACCCTCGGTAAATGCGGGATCTGCCGTTTCCATGCCGGCAGGGATTGTTACGGTTACACCGCCCACACTGTCGTTCAGGATCTTGATGGATTCCATCCTGAGGGATACGTAGTGGTCGATTGGCAGGTCGAAGAGCATTCCGGATACGGCTTCCACCGTATTCTCACACCTGGCCTGATCGTTAGTGCCGAAGGAGTGGGCCAGTGCCAGCTGCATGGTAACAAGTTCCTCGTTCAAAGAGCTCTCGGCCCTGTTGACCGGAACCATGGAGTCACGGTTCAGCTGCAGGCAGCGGTATGTGTTGTTATCGCGGTCTATGACGAAGAGCATTATAACGTCTGCCTGGGT
>JAFWFV010000032.1 GCA_017515465.1 Clostridiales bacterium | reverse complement strand
TGTCCGTGCACTTTTCCAGTACTTCTTCTATGAACTTTTCTGCTCTCTCATTTGAGACGGCGTAGTCGGCACCATCAAAGGTCAGCAGGTATACACCATTCACGTTCATGGTGATCCTGCTGTCAGGATTTTCAGGGACCGCACCCACGGCATTCATTCTGATGAGATAACGCGGGAGATCCCTGTAGGCGATATATGCATACATGATCTGTCTCCTTGCCTGTTTTTCCGCTAACATCATAACATAATCCGGACTCATTACGACACTTATGGTGCCATGTGTTGCATTCGCAACAGCCAGTCAAATCATTGATCATTGCTTGTGCTGCGGTATAGACCGATAATGAGGGTACCAAACAAAAACTTAGAGAAGTGAGGGAAAACATTATGAACAATGAACTGAATCTTGAAGAACTTATGGAAGTCAACGGCGGCGCAAACAAGGCGCACGATTATCTCGTGAGTATCGCCAGAAAGAACGGTCTCTTCCTTGAGCGCGATAAGATCGATCTAGCAGCAGTCAAGAGACGCCTGACAGCGGAAGACATGGCAAAGCTCAGGCTCCTTGCCTTGAACCGCTCGCTGCCGGAAGAAAATAACGGTGCACTGGCATAACCGTGCAGCCTGATACTGATGGTGTGAGTGTTATAATCAGTATCAGGTAATATCATAACGTGAGGTGCATTATGGGTATTCAGATCATCAGCAGGATATGTGAGAACGTTAATAAGTATTCCGTACTTAAGGCAGTGGTGGATCCGGACGGTTCAGCACTTACATACGGCGAGCTGGGCGCATTATCGGGAAAGATCGCTCACCGCCTTGTGGACAGGGGAGTCAGAAAAGGTGATTTCGTCCTGATAGTGCTTCCGAGGAACAAGGAATACGTTGCATCCATCCTGGGTGTCCTGATGGCCGGTGCAGCATACGTTCCCCAGTCTCCCGACTACCCCGCGGAGAGGATCGGTTACATCAGGAAAGACTGCGCCTGCAATGTCATCATAGATGAGCAGTTCCTCCGCAGGATCGATGAGGAAGAATGCCTGACGGACATCGTTGAAACGGGCCTTGATGATGCAGGCCTGCTCCTTTACACCTCAGGTTCCACGGGAAAGCCCAAGGGAGTCCTGCACACCATGGACAGCATCAACGATTCCATCATCAGATACGATGCTGCAGTTGCAACAGGCGAGGGGTATAGATCCGGCCTGGGCGCACCTTTCACGTTCATCGTTTCATCACTTAACATCCTTACGGGTCTTTATGCAGGGAACACCCTGTTCGTAACGCCGTTAGACGTGGTCCGCGATCCGGTGATGCTGGCAGATCACATCGAGGCCAACGGCATCCAGACCATATTCATCTCACCCAAGATCCTGAAGGTCTTTGAACCCAAGGGCGATTCTCTCGAACTGGTCCTCACGGGCAGTGAGAGGGTGAGCAACATCTATAGTGACAAGTTCAGGACCGTGGTGGCTTTCGGCATGACCGAGGTCTTTGCCGCAATGCTCTTTTTTATCGACAAGCCCTACGATGACACTCCTCTGGGAAAGCCTCTGGGGGATATGCAGGTCTACCTCCTGGATGAGGACGGCAACAAGGCGGATAACGGCGAGATATGCCTCACCGGTAAGTTCGCCCGTGAATACTACCATCTGCCTGAGCAGTCCGCAAAGACATTTACGGACAATCCTTTCGTATCAGAGGATAACAACCCCAGGATGCTCAGGACTGGCGACATCGGACGATTTGATGACAACGGCAACGTCATATTCGTCAACCGCAAGGACTGGATGGTCAAGATCAACGGCCAGAGAGTAGAACCCGGCGAGATCGAAGCTGTCATCAGGGAGATGGATCCGATACACGACGTTGCGGTCAAGGACTTCGTAAACCAGTACGACCAGACATACCTGGTAGCATATTATGTGGAAAACAATCCCGTGGAGCCTGACGACATCAGGAATGCCATCTCAGGCAAGCTCCCCTCATACATGGTCCCCACATTCTTTGTAAAGCTGGACAGGCTCCCCGTAAACATCAACGGCAAGCTGGACAGGCAGGCGCTTACAGCACCTGACAATAGTGAGTTCAGGAACGAATATATAGCACCTGAGACTGACCTGACAAAGGAACTGTGCTCTGCCATGGAGGAAGTCCTCGGCATAGACAGGATCGGTATAGCAGATGATTTCCTCGCCATGGGCGGAGATTCCATAACTGCCACCATGGTAGCGGTAAGATGCACCGGCTATCACGTCAGCCCTGCAGATATCCTCCTGGGCAAGACTCCCGAACAGATCGAGAGGAGGATACTCTCACAGAGCAGCCGCAAGGACAGGCAGAAGTCCGCAGACGTGCCGAAGTCATTCCCTCTCACTCCCTTTGAGAGGAGCATGTATCTCGAGCAGATCAGGGATAAGAATTCGGTAACATACAATCTCAACATCATGTTCACCTTTGACGGTGTCGATACCGATCAGATAGTAAGGAGCCTCAATGATGTGTTCAGGGCTCACCAGTCCCTCCATTCCTTCTACGGCGAGGAGGGCGGAATGCCCGTGAGGATACTCTCCGAAAAGCTCCCTGAGATAAAGATCTGTGAGGCAGGTTCAGCAGATGAGGTCAGATCCATCGTAGAATCCTACGACGTGCCGTTCATCCTGAGTGAGGAGATCCCCGTAAGGCCTTTCCTCTATAAGATCCCGGGAGGCAGACATGTCCTCCATCTGGCCATCCACCATATCGCATTTGACGGCGGATCTGCAAAGCCCTTCATGGCCGACCTCACCGATGCATTAGGAGGCAAGCCCTTAGATATGGCGAGGACTGACCTGTCAGACCTCTACGAGGAACTGTCAGGCGCTGATAATGAAGAGGGAATGGCATTCTATTCCAAGCTCTTTGAGGACGGCGTTCCCGTCAACGACATGCCCGTAAAGGGCGGAAAGCGTCCCCTGATCCACCCGGCATCAGACCGCGAGATTACGATCGTGCTCGGATCAGACCAGCTGGCAGGTATCGATAACTGCGCCAGAAAGTTCAGTGTAACGGAGTTTGAACTCCTGTTCTCTGCAGTTGCAGCCACCGTTGCTAAATATACGGTATCAGAGGACGTGGTACTGGGAATTCCCACCAACATGCGTCCCTCCGACTGCACTGACGTTATAGGCATGTTCGTCAACACCGCTCCCGTCAGGATCAAGGTTCCCAGGAACATTAAGGTATCCGACTATCTGGCAGGCGCCAGGGAGGCAGTCCGCCAGGCAACATACGGTTCATCCCTTCCTTTCGAGGAGGTGGCAGCTCAGTTCGCAGGTGAAAAGGACCCTTCCAGAAATCCCATATTCGACGTGAGCGTCAACTACATGTGGTCACCCGAGCCCTACGATGAGAACGGCATCAGGTGCGAGATGTATGCGCCCCTGCAGAAGATGAGCAGGGACATCGGCGTTACGATGCACAAGAGAAAGGACGATCTGACGATCATATTCCAGTACTCCACCGAGCTCTTTGAGGACAGGGTAGTAGCAGGTTTCATCGACCAGTTCCGGACGGCCCTGGCAAACTTCTCGGATATGTCTGTCGCCTCGCTCCGTCAGGCCATGGACCTGAATAACAAGCAGAAGGCGGAACTGGATGAGTTCAGGACCACATCTTTTGCAGATGTTCCCGTCAAGCTCCTCCACGAGCTCTTCGAAAAGACTGCTGAGGAGAACAGCGGCAGGACAGCCCTGATCGCAGTTGATGGTGAGTGGACATATGAGGAACTTAATACTGCAGCCAACAAGGTTGCAAAAAATCTCATAGGCAGAGGCGTATGCGTAGGAGACAGCGTAGCGCTCCTCCTGCCCAGGGAAAAGAGCTTCTTTGCCTGCCTCATAGGTGTCAACAAGGCGGGTGCGGCATTCATACCCTGCGACCCCCAGTATCCCGTCGACAGGATCAGCCACATCATCAGTGATTCGGGAGCGAGATACGTCATTACGACCGCAGACCACATGTCGGATTACCCTGAGGGCCAGGCCATACTGGTGGACACCCTGCTTACCGTTCCCGAAGGCACATCCTGCGGCAATCCGGGACTTTCCGTATCGCCGGATGACCTCTCCTACATGATCTACACATCAGGATCAACGGGCAAGCCCAAGGGCGTAATGCTCAGGCACGAGGGCATCTGCAGCTATCTCATGCCCCATCCCGCCAACATACACATGCATTACCTCAAGGAGCATGTGAATACATATCTGTCAGTTACGACAGTGTCATTCGACATGTCCTTCAAGGAGCACATGGCGGCGCTCTGCAACGGCAAGACACTGGTATTCGCAGGCGAGGATCAGATGAACGATCCCAGGGCTCTGGCTGATCTCCTCACTAAATATAACTGCGACTGCATGAACGCAACGCCATCCAGGCTTTTGCAGTATATCGAATACCAGCCCTTCTGCGATGCTCTGTCCGGCTGCAGGCTTATCATGTCAGGCGGTGAGGGATATCCCATGTCCCTGGCAGAGAGGCTCCGCATAATAGCTCCTGACGCAAGGATCATAAATACTTACGGACCTACTGAGATCACCGTTTCCTGTAACGGTGCAGACATCACCGAGGCCACAATGATCACCGTCGGCAGGCCCCTCCTCAATTACAGCGAAGTGATAATGGACAAGTTCGGCGACATCGCCCCCTACGGCGTGGCAGGAGAACTCTATGTCGGCGGCATCGGCGTTGCCAGAGGATATAAGAACCTCGACGACATGACCCGTGAGAGATTCGTCATGGTAGATGGCGATAGGATGTACCGTACGGGCGACCTGTCCCGCTGGACATCGGACGGCTTAGTCGAGATCCTGGGCAGGCTCGATAACCAGGTCAAGCTCAGAGGTCTCAGGATCGAATTAGGCGAGATCGAAGGACTCATGGAGCAGCAGCCCAATATCAAGAAGGCCGTCGTCGTCATCAGAAAGATACACGATCAGGACAACCTGTGTGCATACTTTACCTCCGATTCAGAAGACAGGATCGACATACAGCAGCTCCGTGAGGAACTGAAGAAGTCCCTGACTCCTTACATGGTGCCTACTGCATATCTGCAGATGAAGGAGTTCCCCGTAACTCCCAACGGCAAGACGGATATCAAGTCCCTGCCTGAGCCCGAGGAGGTAGTGATAGGTGAATACGTTCCTCCCGTAGGCGAGGTGGAGGAATTCTTCTGCGGTCTCTTTGCAGAAGTCCTAAAGCTGGACAAGGTCGGTGCCTGTGATGACTTCTTCGAGATCGGAGGAACGTCACTGGTCGTAACCTCCGTTGCGGTCAAGGCATCTGAAAAGGGATATACACTGAACTACGGCGACGTGTTCAAGTTCACCACACCCAGACAGCTGGCTGAGCTCTTCAGCAAGGATACATCAGTCCGGAAGGGAGAAGGCAGCGACAAGACGACTGACTTTGACCATTACGACTATACTGCCATCAACGAAGTCCTGAGCCGCAACAACCTGACATCCTACAAGAGTGGCAAGCACCGTGAGATCGGAAACATCCTCATCACGGGCGCCACCGGATTCATGGGCGCACACGTCCTTGCAGCATTCCTCAGGAACGAAAAGGGCAAGGCGTACTGCATGCTCCGCAAGGGAGGATTCTCCGATGCGGCCAGCAGACTGCAGAACGTGATGTTCTACTACTTCGACAGCAGCATGAAGGAACTGATCGATGAGAGAGTAGTGGTAATAGAAGGCGATGTTACAAAGTATGAGCCTTTCGAGACCTTTGAACAGTACCCCATCGATACTGTATTTAACTGTGCAGCCAATGTTAAGCACTTCTCCGCAGGAACGGACATCGAGGACATCAATGTAGGCGGCGTTGAGAAGTGTATCCGCTTCTGTGAGAATACAGGCGCGAGACTGATCCATTTCTCCACCACCAGCGTCGGCGGTGCGCAGATCGTCCCGGACAAGAACGACCTGGTCCTCCTGGATGAGCAGACACTCTACTTCGGGCAGCTGTTGGATAACCAGTACATCTCATCCAAGATGCTGGCAGAGCGCGTAGTCCTCGAGGCAATAGCCGAGGGCAGGGTGGACGCCAAGGTCATCCGTGTGGGAACCCTGGCTCCCAGAGACTCTGACGGTGAGTTCCAGATCAACTATCTGTCAAACAGTTTCATGGGCAGACTGAGATCCTTCTGGATGCTGGGTGCATTCCCTTATTCCAGCATGAACAACGTGGTCAGGATGGGCCCCATCGATACCAGTGTCGAGGCATTCTTCAAGCTGGCACAGACGCCTTCGGACTGCACGGTATTTAACGCCATCAACTGCAATTCCACTTCGCTCATCAACATCATTCTGGAGATGAAGAAGATCGGCATGGACATCGAACTGATGGAAGACGACCAGTTCGCAGCAGCCCTGGAGAAGGCTGAGCAGGATCCGGACAAGGTCCAGGTCCTCCAGAGCCTCCTGGCATATCAGAACAACCGCGCGGAGAAAGCATCCTACCTGACGGAGGCAGCCTGCGTCTATACCAACCAGATACTGGCCAGAGAGGGCTTCTTCTGGAACATAACGGACGGCCCTTACATCGAGAGGTTCGTAAGTTCCCTCGAGGCACTGGGATTCTTCGATGAGGATTCCCTCGAGCGATGAAGTATTCGCTGGAAAGCATTTCAGACTACGGCGATAGTTTCTACGATCGTGAGATCCTCTGTCTGTGCCCTGCGAAAAGAGAGCGTGTACTGAGGTTCAGGAACGTCTCTGACCGCAGGCTCTCCATTCTGGGGGATCACATAGCAAGAAAACTGGTATCAGATCTCCTCGGAATAACACCTGAGGAGGTCCTTATCGAGCCTGATATATCCGGCAGGCCTGTTATCGCAAGACCGGAGGGAACAGGGCTCTATTGCTCCATCAGCCACTCGGGAGAGATATCATGTGCAGCCGTATCAGACCGGCCCGTCGGCATCGACATAGAACAGATCAGGCCATACGACAGCAAGGTAGCTGAAGCGGTCTGCAGCTCAGGGGAATTATCATATATCAGGGAAAACGGGGACGAAGGTTTCTACCGTATCTGGACTGCCAAGGAATCCTATCTCAAATGCATTGGCACGGGTCTGCCCGGTACAGATGACCTGAAAAAGATCGATGCTTTCAACTTGCCCGGAGGGATAACCTGCAGCACGGACATGTCTCACCCGGGATACGTGATCAGCTTATCTCAAAAGTCATAGTCAGCAGGTTCTTTTCCCCGATCCTGAAATACTGCAGTTCCTTTGCAGTCTTCTTGAGGATCACTATGCCCATTCCGCCTGTGTCCAGCTCGTCGAAATCCTTGTCGGGCAGGACTGCGTTTATGGGATCAAAGGGAATGCCGTTATCCTCATATCTGACCACCAGATCCTTGCCGACCATGGTGCATCTGGCATCTATCCTGTCAGTTCCGGAGTAGCTTACTATGTTCGCGAATGCCTCCTCGCAGGCCAGGAGTATCTGACGGGTATTAGCGCTCATGCCGGCCATGGCGATCAGGTCGTCCTTAAATGTGTCAAAGCTCTCCAGATCGGGAGTGAGATTTCTCGAGATGCAGTTCTCAGGCGCATTTGTATGGAACAATGTGATGATGGTGGTGTCGTCGAACTGGGGCGTCTCGCTGATGAAGGACTTTATGCTGCCCACCAGCACCTTTGTATTGTCCGCTCCGTATTCGGGTGATACCGTATCCAGGATGCGGTCCTCTCCAAAGAACTCGCTGTCGTGATTTACGCCATCCGTGGCACCGTCCGTATAGATCATTATGCCTTCGCCCTTATGGATAAAGAGATAGTCGTCCTTGATGTCGGAATCCTCGAACAGTCCCAGTGCAATGCCGGGATCGGGATCTATGAACCTCTTGTCTGCCGATATCAGTACGGGTCTGGTATGTCCCGCATTTGCAAATCTCAGTTCTCCCGTATAGGGGTCGAATATGCCTGCAAAAAGTGTGACGAACATGCCTTCCGGGTTTTCCTCGCAGAGAATGTCGTTGGAGGAGTTGAGGGCTTCGGCAGGAGTCATTCCGGAACGGAGCTTCTCCCTTACGATGCTCAGGGCCATGGACATGAACATGGAGGCGGCGATACCCTTGCCTGATACGTCACCGATCAGGAAATAAAGATGCCTGCCGGACTTGAAGCATGAGTAGAAATCGCCGCCAACTTCCTTTGCCGGGTTGGCATAGGCGGAGACCTCATAGAGATCCTCCCTGATCTCGAAATGAGCAGGGACGATGCCCATCTGTATCTTGCGTGCGATGTTGAGCTCAGCGGCCGCATTTGCCTTTTCCTCCGACAGTTCGCGGATGTCGGTTATGTACTGCTTGATGGAATCGGACATGGATTCAAAGGAATCAGTAATGTCCCCGATCTCTCCGACCCTGTCTATGTCCGACAGATCCAGCGGGAGCTGGGGATCGTAATTATCCATCTTGTCTGACAGCCTGCCTATGGGTCTGAAGATCCTGCGCCTCAGGTAGATCAGCAATAGCACGAGGACTGCCACCATGACCAGGACCACGGGGATCATCATCAGGGATCCGTAAAGGAAGATGGACTGCGTATATGATGAGATGTCGTTATCCAGTGCCAGGAGGGCCACCACGTTTCCTCTGTCGTCCTTGATGGGGAAATACCACGTATAGACTGAACCGAAGTTATTGGAAGTGTATTCACGGCCGCTGGGAACTGTTCCTTCGAATACTTCCCTCTCGATCTCACGGAGGGGTTTGTTTATTACGGTGCCGTAATCCCTTTCGGTGGAGACGACCTGATCCTCTGCCGGGTCGGTTGCCACGCAGAAGAAATACATCCTCAGTTCGTTATCCTGGCGGGGTGTATAAAGGTAGAGATATTTCAGATCGTAGGAATAAGCGATCTCGCTGAGGTTCTCCCTGAAACGCTTGCGGGCGACCCTGTAGCCTGCGAACTCGCTGAAATTGACATCAGTATTGTCATACAGGTTCTGGCATACGGCGGCGCATTTTGCCATCCGTTCATTATATGTATTCAGCGTGATGTTCACATACAGCCATTCGAATATGACGGCAGTGATCATAAAGACGGCCAGGGATATCAATATCCCGAACAGGACGATCTTCTTGTACAGGGAACCCTTGGTCTTGGATTGTCTCATTCAAACTTGAGCTTTTTGTCAAAGCCGGTCATCTTGAACAGCTGCATCAGTTCTGATCCGGCATTGGTTATTGTGAGGTTGCCGCTGACTTTCTTATGCATGGCAACGATCTGACGAAGTCCCGCAGATGAGATGTATTCCAGTTCACCGAGATCCAGTGTCATCTCACTGATCTCAGCGGGCAGGGAATCAATGACCTCTGCCAGTTCCGGAGTAGTCTTGGTATCAAGCCATCCGCTCAGTTTGATAACGGCTTTATTGTCTGTGATCGTCTTGGTAATGTCCATATCATTCCTCCTGTGACAGTTAATACCACATGGTAATTATATCATTGTGCTATAATTTGCACATGACAAAAGTAATACTGACGCTTTACCGGAGGTTTTCCAAATGAAGAAGTTTACGTGTTTTGCTATATGTTTCATGGCGGCGGCAACTATGCTTTCCGTAACGTCATGCACCGATCCCGAACCTTCCATAACGGCCGTTACAACGGCAGAGACGGGAGCCACCGGCATCGCCAACCCCTGGAAAGAGGCATTAACTCTGGATGAGGCGGCATACGGGGCAAATCTCAACGGTTTTACGATCGACGAGGAGACTCCCGTGGACGGCGCAGCCATCAACCCTCTGATGTATAAATATACCGACAGTCTCGCGGAAGCCACATACTCCTATAAGGGAATGCATGTCATCATACGCAAGAGCATGATCGAATACAGCGACGGCATGGACATCTCGGGCTCTTACCACGAATTCGAGTGTGAGTGGCCCATGGATATAGGCGGTATTTCCGTAACATGCTATGGCGACGTAAACGGCGAGACAGTCAAGGTCTTATGGTCGGACGATGAATGCTGCTATTCCATCCTGGTGGACAACGGCGACGAGATCACAAACACCCTGACCGGCAAGGCTGTGGAAGATCTGGTAAAAGCCGTCGAATGACGGATCACAGGCTGCTTTCATGATCCAGATCTATAAGAAATACCACATCGCATACTGGTGTATCGGCATCCTGCTGCTGATATCATTTATCGCAGCTCTGGTAACTATTGGGGAATCTGCCTGGTATGTTCCTGTACTGTTACTGATCCCCGTAGTACTTCTGATCTTTGTTGATGCATTCATCTTTACCAGGCTCGCATCCCAAAAGCTTACAAAGGAAGTCATCGTCCTCTATGGTGATTGCCGTATAAGGGAATACATAGACAACCTTCAGAAGCTCTTTGCCGGCAGGAAGGGCACAGTGGTATCACTTTATAATGTCCTGCTCGAACGCGGTTACGCAGCTGCCGGCGAATACGACAAGGTCTATGAATGCAGCCAGAAGATCAAGTCCAGGGTCTACAGGGCTCAGCAACTCGAATCCCTGATCGATTACTACATCAACATGGACAGGATCGAAGATGCAAAGAAAGAGATCGAAGAACTCAGAAAACAGTCTGCAAAGATAAAGAACGTCAAGATCAGACAGTCATGTGAGATCAGCATCAGGAATGCTGAGTATTCCATCAGGATCAAGCAGGGTGAATACGAGGGTGCAGTGGAGCATTTCACCAATACCCTGAACAAACTGAACCCTCTCCTGACCTTCAGCAAGGTCAGCTATTCGTATTCGATCGGCAAGGTCCTGCTCCTTCAGGGAGAACCTGAAAAAGCCCGGGCCTACTTCCAGACCGCATACGATCTCGGAGGCGACACCAAATACAAACGCTATGCCGAAGAAAGACTGAAGGAGATCTGATGAAGAGATTATCTGTCCTATTGCTCTCACTCTCACTTGCATTCATGGCCTGAATTCCCTTGAATTTCAGAATGCTGAAACGGATGAGGAAAAGCGGGATATCGTGATCGAAGCCATGAAGGATCTGTCATTGCACGGAACCGAAAGATACCCCGAACCCCTGGTCGAGTTCGGTTCATGGAGATACATCCCTGAGGGCAAAGAGGTCGAGGCCAGGTACTACAATGGTCCGGAGTTCGTGGTCTCATGGATGGACTATCTTTCTGAGAGTACGGACATAACTAACTGAGGCGTTAAACCATTCAAATACCAGAATAATCCAGGATAAATACCAAAATTTTTGGTAGTAAACCCGTTTTTCTCTGGTATACGAACAATCTGACAATTTACTACGAATATTTTTTTGTAGTAAACCTCATTTTCTCTGGTAGTAAGCCCCGGCCCCCAATAATAAATACAACTCCACCGTGAAACTGACGGGGAATGGGATTATAATGTAATAATCATGAGAAATAAGAGACCTGCGTTTTTGTCCATCAGTACCAAATTGATCCTGCTCATCGTGATCGGGATCATATTGCTGGCTACGAGCCTGGTCATCATCAGTGCGGCGCTGGTCAACAAGCTCCTGTCCCAGGGTGCGGTTACTCAGATGAACCTGTTCTGCGAGGAGCGTGCCGACGACCTGGATACAGAACTGCTCAGGATAGAGGATGCCGTTGGGGCGCTGTCCAGGTGGACCGCCAACAAGGTTCCTGACGTCAGTTCGATCACTGAGGACGAACAGCTCAGGGACTCCATTGTGCGTGACGCTGACGATCTCATCCGTTTCATGACGGCGGACAACGAGTTCATTCAGGGTGCGTATATCCACTACACACTGGATATTACCGGTGCAACCGACCGTGAGGAAGGTGTTTACTATACCCGCGGTGAGGACGGGCAGTTCGGTATCATTCCCTTTACGCAGATCGAGATCGAGCAGGATCCTGTTGCTGAGGACTGGTATTACGGACCGATCAGGAACGGCAAGGCGATGTGGACCAAGCCCTATTTTGACGGCAGCGTGGGCGAATACCTGATCTCATATGTTCAGCCTATCTTCATAGATGATACTCCCGTGGCGATCATCGGCATCGACATTAATTTCTCCAGGCTCCTCGAATGGGTGGACACACTGAAATACGAAGAGTCAGGCTACATGTACCTGAAGGAAGCCGACGGCAGCGCCCATTACCATATCGATGATCTGGGCAGCGGCGATCTGCATAATGACAATGAAGACATGCTGATAGAACATGTTGAGCTGATGAATAAGGAGAAGACCGGCGATTCGCTCATCCGTTATTATTACCACGGCGCAGACCGTGTCATGGCATTCGTTACTCTCAGGAACGGAATGAAGTTCGTCCTCTGTGACGGATACGACAGCATATTTACGGAGAGGACAAATGCGATCATATTGATGTCCTCCGTTTCCGTTGGGATCGCAATAGTATTTGCCATCGTTGCGGCGGTCATGGCATCACGCATCACCAATCCTCTGCTCAAACTCACCTCCGCTGCAACGGAGATCAGTAAGGGCGAATATGACGTCATCCTGCCTCCGGAGAAGAACAACGAGGTCGGAGAGCTTTCCAGGTCTTTCAGACTCGCAATAGACAAGATCCGCGCCAGGGAGAATGACAACAAGGCCCTCCTGGATGCCCAGAACCGCAGGATCGAGATGACCACTGAGACGCTGAACAAGCAGAACAGCGACCTGGTGGCGTTGAAGAACCTGGCCTATGTCGACTCACTGACCGGCGTAAAGAACAAGACGGCATACGATGATACAACCGGATACATCAATGAACAGATCAGGTCCGGCACGGCCGAGTTCGCCGTATTGATGTGCGATCTCAATTACCTTAAGCTGATCAACGATAACTTCGGACATAAGGCCGGTGACCTGGCACTGAAGCGCGCTGCCAAGATCCTCTGCATGACATTTCCCATGAGTTCGGTATTCAGGATCGGCGGAGATGAGTTCGTGGTAATACTTACAGGCGTGGAGTACTCACGTCTCGATGAGCATGTAGCGACATTAAAAGACCTGCTGGACAAGGAGAGACAGTCCACCGACGATCTGGATAAGAGAGTCTCGATATCAGTCGGAAGCGCCGTCTTCGAGCGCGGTACCGATCACACGTATCAGAATGTCTTTGACAGGGCAGACCAGCTCATGTACGAGGAAAAGCTCAGGATACATGCCCATGACGGCCGTTCATCCGCACTCCGCGGCAGAAGAGATCATAACATCTGATAAAGATAAGGGAGGCATGATAAAAATGGATAACAAGAACCCGGTAAAGATAGTCCATCTGATCCTGATGGTATTGATGATGGCCGGCACCATCGGCGCGGCCGTGCGTTTCATCATTGAGCTTCCCAATTCGCCTTCATCTGTTGCAAACATCATCCTGATGGCACTTGTCTTCATCATGCTGGTGACGGGAGCTATTCATCTGCTGAAGCAGTATTCCAAGCAGGCAGCACTATATTACAAACTGTTCCTGATATTGAATGTTGCGGTATGTCTGCTGACGATCTTCATCGATAACTTCTACTATGCATCACACGCACTGATGATCTGCATCAGCTTTCTGAACGGAGCCAAGATACTGCTCCTGATCTATCTGGCCATAGGCAGGGACCTTGGCAGCAAAAACACATGGATGCTCTTCTGGCTACTCATTGCAACTGACATCATCAAGCTGATCCTGGCAGTATTCTATTTGAACAAGGTCGGATTCGACATCAGCCTGACCGGATACATTACTGCCCTGATCTCGGACGGAACCATCGGCCTGTCTATCAGGGGAAAATACCTGGACAAGATCTCACGAAACAGGGAGATCTGAAGGGTCCGCCTTACGACCAGCTGTTGAACTTTACTCTCTCCGTTACGGGTTTCTTGCTTGGCGCATGGAAATCTTCCACGGCTCTGCCTACAGGGAGGAGACATACAACATCGTATTCATCCGGAACGTTTAATATCGAGGCGATCCTGTCGCAGATGCGGTCCTCGTCGGTGATGTGACCCTCATACCAGCAACTCTGATATCCCAGTTCCACTATGGCCAAAAGCATGTTCTCTATTGCAGCAGAGTAATCCTGTATGGCGAAGCATCTGTCACGGTAAGCATTGATCCTCCTGGTCAGTACGATGATCATGGCAGGAGCCGTCCGGGCCACCGGAGGATCTATGATCTCCTTTATCTTTGAGAGGGTATCCGGGTCATTTACTATGATCACGTCAGTCGTCTGTTTGTTGCAGCCGGAGGGGGCGTCGATGCCGGCACGGGCTATGGTCAGGAGATCATCCTCCGGAACCGGGTCAGGGGAATATGTTCCGCGGTAGCTGTGACGGGAAGCTATGGTGTTTACGGCGCTCTTCAAGGACATTACGTAGATCTGGCAGGGGTTGGCCTCATCCCAGTAATCCTCCAGGACCTCCAATTCCTTGAATCCGAGGCTCCTGTAAAAGGCGTTGGTGATGTCATAGTCGTCGTACATGCCCGAGCGGACCGTCTTGACCTGGATGAACTCATATCCCTTTTGTGATGCATAGTCTCTGGCTGCGGCGAACAATCGCCTGCCGATTCCTTTCCTGTGTGAGGTCTTCAGAACGCCCATTACCGCCAGTTCCATTGTCTTGTCTCCCGTCTCCTTGAGACAGAGAAAGCCCTCGCATGCATCACCTTCAAAGTATGCCCAGAAAGGCCAATCTGCGGATCCTTCGATGTATCCTTCCCTGCTCTCATCCACCTCGAACCATTCCCTTAGTGATTCCAGTATATAGCGTGAGATCTTCCTGCGCTCTGCAGGATCTTCTATGAACCTGATCATGATCATTATGCTCCTTTGTGTTTTGTAAGCATTATAACGCACAAGTCCTGATCTTTGACAATCAGCCCGGAACTGTGGTATAAGTTACGTGAAGCAGGGTAATTAGTTATTCGCGTCCTGCTTCCGCGACGCCTTATGGCGGGGTTAATAATGATAAGAACCCTGGAATCTCATCATGAATGACAGAACAGTTCGCGGCTAATGGCCGTGACACTTATCGTTGTTCGTGAAAGGAGGTTCTTTTTTATGTTTCACGATTATTTGAAAAACCTGGAGAGGATCGAGTTCACCGTGACAATGGCATGCACGGGGAGGTGCAGGCATTGCTCGGAGGGAGACCATGCCGGATGCAGGGGACACATCGATGCTGACGTGGCGGCAGATGCTGTCAGAAAGATCTGCAGCCACTTCCGGATCAAGTCGCTCATGACCTTCGGAGGGGAGCCGCTCCTCTATCCGGATGTTGTTTATGCCATCCACAACGCTGCAAAGGAGGAGGGCATCCCTGACAGGCAGCTGATAACAAACGGTTTCTTTTCGAGGTCGGAGGAGAAGATCTCTGAGGTTGCGTGCAGGCTTGCGGCAAGCGGCGTGAACGATCTGCTCTTGTCCGTTGATGCTTTCCATCAGGAGACCATCCCGCTGGAACCCGTCATGTATTTTGCGGAGTGCGCAGTAAGGGAAAAGATCCCGGTGGAGCTGTCCCCGGCATGGCTGGTGAACCGCGAAGACGACAATCCCTACAACAACAGGACCCGTGAGATCCTGAGCAGGTTCAGTCATCTGAACATCCCCACAGGTCAGGGCAACGTTATCTTTCCGTCGGGGAATGCCCTCAAGTACCTTGGTGAGTATTTTGATGAGAACACAGTGATAACATCGCCCTACGTGGAGGATCCCACTGATGTCCGTGCCGTATCCTTCTCGCCGAACGGTGACGTGGAACTGATGAACGGGAACGTCTATGAGACTGACATCATCGATCTACTGAGGAGGTACGGGAGATGAAAATTGCTCTGATCTGACGGCATGTTATAATAGCAGCATAACAACAAGGGTGGGGGATATTATCATGGGTAAGCGCATAGTCTGTCTGATAACGGTAATCGCTGTCTCTTTGTCATTGTTCGGATGTTCGGACAGAAAGTCCAAGGAACTCACCAATTCAGAGAGGAAGCTGTTTACCTCTCTGACAAAGGCTGCAGTCAGTTTTGAGATCAATACCAGATACACCAGATCAGAACCCGATGTAACGGTGGAGGAGATCACTGCGTACGAAACGGAGGGGACTCCTTACTCGCGCACCGACTTTACCGCTACGGGATACTATTCTGTAAAGGCAGAGGACCATGATACATACTTCGGAACATTTGAGGTATCAGGATTCAGTGAAGGCCACGGCAGCGGATGGGACAGCTGCGAGATCACCACTCCTACCCACGGATTCAAGGAGCTTAGAGAGAAGACGGTCGAGACCACCGCTGATCCGGTCGTGACAACAGAGTCCACGACAATGACTACCATGTACGAACCGCTCAGTGCGTATATCAGCGAACACATTACTCTCATGGGAACGTTCCCGGCACCTGCAATAGAGTGCGATATCAACGGTGACGGACATCCCGAACTGTGCACCACCGTGACCGCAGGCAGCGGCATAATATCGACCATGATCGTTGTCTACGACGTGGTTAACGATCAGGGTTACATGCTCAATGACCGCGGTGAATACGATTACTGGATAGAGGGTGCGGCTGAGGATGTCCTCGCTGTTTCCAGGCGTGAGTTTGGCGGCGATAAGGTCACATTAGGAACGGTCAAACTGACTGATGGCGGGCTCGTGTTTACTCCTGCAAGTGTCACGAATGAGATAGCCCCCGGCCAGGAAGATATAACCGTCGTCACTGCAGTTCAGGAATGAGCAAACGGAAGGTAAACAGGCATGTCAATAGTCTTACTTAACATAGTACTCGGAACGATAGCGCTGATAATAGCGGGAGTGCTCACACTGATCGCCGTAGCGCTCATCATAATCTCTCTGGTACGGTCATCCCGTGCAAAGAAAGAGGGTAAGAAGACTGCCAAGGTCGGCCTCTGGATCGGCATCATCATGCTGGCTGCCCCGTGGCTCATCATAGCCTTTTTCTTTATCGGCGGGAAAGTCATGGACAGCAACTACAACAGGATGGACGTTGACAAAGGAATCCTCGCTCAGGCTGTGCTTGCCAGCGACCACGATGATCTGTACGATATGCTTGCAGACGATGTGGTGGACCGCAACGACCTGGATGAGGAGGATCTGGAGGAGTTCCTCTCCCGGTGCAGGATAGAGAACACCTCTTCATCCGACATGGAGAGATACTCGGATTTCGCTTCACAGGACAGCCACTACAGGAACTACACCTCGAGGGTCAACGGCAGAAATCAGCTCTGCTTCCAGTTTTCCATGTACGATGTAAACGATGACGGTGGTGAGATCTATATCGCAGGTGTTGACGGCGATGCCAAGGGCGAGGAATATGTAGGCATCTACTACATATCCTACACCGAGGATGATGTCAGCATATCATTTGGCGAAAAGCCGCCGAAGGAACCCTGATAATGCTCCTGAACTGCAGGCGAGGCTGAGGTATTCAGACCAGCTGTCAGACTAAACCGATTTACCTGAACATTAGTCTGACTATTCAGACCAGCTGTCAGACTAAACCGATTTGCCTGAACATTAGTCTGATTATTCAGACCAACTGTCAGACTAAATCAATTTACCTGAACATTAGTCTGACTATTCAGACCAGCTGTCAGACTAAACCGATTTACCTGAACATTAGTCTGACTATTCAGACCAGCTGTCACCCCCCAAAAAAAACTGCCTTTCACATGTCACCTGTGCCGTGTATAATGTAAAAGAATTTTGATCAGGTGCCAATGGGCACTATCAGGAGGGGCAGATGATAAAGAAACTGATCAGCGTTTTATTAGGTGCAGCGCTCATGCTGGTGATGGCAGGCTGCACATCAACTGCGTCATCTGCTGCCCCGCAGCAGGGAGATACAGTTGCTGACGGCAGGACGCTGGTGGTCTATTTCTCAGTCAGCGGGAATACTAAGAGCGTGGCTGAGGTCATTGCGGAATATACCGGTGCCGACCTCTATGAGATAATCCCGGCAGAGCCTTATACTGATGCTGATCTGGACTGGAATGACCAGAGGTCCAGGACATCCGTTGAGCAGAACGATCATTCTGCCAGGCCCGGGATCAGCAGCGACCCCATCAGCATGGAGGACTACACCACTGTCTATATAGGTTATCCCATCTGGCACGGACAGGAGCCCAGGATCATGGATACATTTGTTGAGAGCTACAGCTTTGGCACTGCAAGGGTGATCCCCTTCTGCACGTCGGGCAGCAGCGATATAGGAAACAGCGGAATAGATCTGGCCAGGAATGCAACAGGCGGCAACTGGCTTGACGGCAGGAGATTTGCAGTAAATGCCTCCCCCGCGCAGATAAAGAAATGGGTGGATTCCCTCTGATCAGGACTTGTTCTTATATGCTTTGAACAGCTTGTGATTGCCGATGGTCAGCATCGGTATGACGTAGACAAACAGGAATCCCCAGCAGATGATGCCGAACTTCTTGTCTTTCATGCTCTCATTATATTAGAAAATATCAATTATGTTTAACACACTCGTTAACATTTCGTTTCGGGATATGGTAGCATTATGGGTGTGCTTCAGGACCGGGTGTCCTGTGTGCAGATAAGGAGGGGTTATGGGATACAGTTTATTTAAGATCATACATCTGAAGGATAACTTCAAACGCCAGTTCAAGGCATTTGTCGGAACGCTGGGTTCTGCCGTCAGCCGTGGGGATAAGATCACCTTTGCGGATAATGACATTACCTATGCGCTCAAGCTCCAGCACGACCGTCTCTCAGAGAAGGGCTTTGCCATGGAATACGAGCTCACCGACAGGGATACGGAAAGAGATGCCATCGTCGGATCCGAATGGAAGGATACCCGCTACGAGAGCTACGTCTGCAACGAACAGTACAATGTCAGGCGCAAGATAACAAAGAACGGCAAGAAGCTCTTTGCCGATAAAAAGAGGAGCATCCTCTACACTACGATAACGGATGTCATCTCAGGCGTTCATCCTGACGATGAGACGGTCACATGCCCCAACTGCGGCAGCGTCAGCACGATCGCACAGATCCAGGGCGGCTGCCCCTACTGCGGAACGCAGTACAAGATGGACGACCTGTTCCCTAAGATCACATCCTACTATTTCCTTGAGGATGTTGGCATGGCAGGCAACGAAGGCAAGAAGGGGATGGCCGCATTCATCGTCATTACGATCCTCGCACTTTTTGCCATTGATATAGTGTACAACTTTGGCAAGTTATCCTCCGGCGATCTTGGCCCGCTGTTAACTCTGATCCCGCTCCTGCCCCTGGGCGCGATCCTGGGATATTTCATATATTCGATCTACCTGATCGTCAGGCTGATCGCGGTAGGATCGAGCCAGTCGTCCGGCAAGTGGGGAACGATAGGATCCCGTTCAAAGTTCGAGCAGAGGATGAAAGCCATCTCTCCATTGTTCTCCTATGAGTATTTCGCCAGTAAGGCAATATCCCTCATCAAGACATCTGTCTTTTCGCCCAACGAGCAGGAACTGCTGTTCTACAAGGGAGCGGCACTTGATCCCGTCTTTAAGGACATAATCGACATGAACTACGGCGGCGCGCTGGGCCTGGCAGGGTTCAAGGAGGAAAACGGCAGGGTAACAGTTGCCACCGATGCCTTCTTTGACGTTCTCCATGCACAGGGGGACAGGATAGTTCCCAAAAAGGAAAAGTACAGGGCCATCTTCCAGAGGAGGGTCGATATCCCCATCGATCCCAATTTCTCCATGACAAAGATACAGTGCCCTTCCTGCGGCGGCAGCTTTAATGCCGTTCAGAACAAGATGTGTCCTTTCTGCGGGACCGCATACGACATCGAGTCCCAGGACTGGGTGCTCCTGAGCCTGAAGAAAGCGAAATAACAACTGATGAACAAGACATTCGTTACCAAGATGCCCAATCACATAGGAGCCTTTCTCAAGGCCAGCCGCTGCTTTGCGGGACTGGGCATCAACATCACACGCGTAAGCTACAACAAGGCAGTGGATTCCCACATGCTCTTTATCGATGCCGAAGGGACTGAGTCCCAGCTGGAAAAGGCCACTGAGGAACTTGCGGCCATCGGTTACCTGCAGAGTGAGGAGGACAGCAGGAGCGTCGTATTGATGGAGTTCAAGCTCAGGGACGTTCCGGGAAGCGTAACCTCCGTTCTGGAGCTCATAAGCGATTTCAATTTCAACATCACATACATCAGTTCCCAGGAGAACGGTACGGAATACCAGCTGTTTAAGATGGGGCTGGTTGTGAGTGACCACGACAGGATCAAGGAGTTCGTCGAGGAGGCCAAGAAGCTGTGTGAGGTCAGGCTCATAGACTATAACCATGCGGACAAGGTCTACGACAACAGTTTGTTCTACAACACCTTCGTAGAGGAGATCTCATCTGCCATGGACATCTCTGCTGACTTCAGGGACGAGCTCATGATCAACACCAACCTGGCCATGCAGATGCTGGATGAGACAGGCGTTTCGCCGTACCGTACCTTTGACAGCATCAGCAGGTTTGCAGAACTCCTGGCCCTGTCCAGGGATTCGAATTTCGAGCCCAGGATCACCGTGCACTACATATCGGATCAGACGGTCATCACCCTGATCGAACCGCCCTGCGGAAGCAACACGGCCATCATCAGGAGCGGTGACGATTACCTCTTCATCGACTCCGGCTATGCCTGCTACGAAAAGGAGATGGTATCGCTCTTCAGGAGGCTGATCCCGGATTACGGCAACATCAGGAAAGAGATATTCGTAACCCACGCCGACCTGGATCACTGCGGCCTGCTGGATCTCTTTGACAAGGTATATGCCAGTGCGGCCAGCGCCAGATGCATGAAGCTGGAATATGACGGCGAGAACGGCTACAGGGAGATCAATCCTCTCCACAAGCCATACGTCCGCATCTGCAAGGCACTTACGTCCTATAAGCCCGTTTCTCCTGACAAGGTGGAGATCGTGGGAGAGGACAGAAAGATAAACAGCCCCATCGAACGAACCGGTTCCCTTGACATAGGAGAGCTCCATTTCGAGCTCTACGAGGGCTCGGGCGGCCACCTGGGAGGCGAGTCCGTTCTGATAGACAGACAGCACCGGATCGCTTTTACGGGGGACATCTTTATCAATCTCAAGGACATGACAGTAAGGCAGTCCGAATACAATAAATATGCGCCCATACTCATGACCTCAGTAGATACCGACAAGGCATTATGTGCCGTGGAGAGAGCGGCTCTGTTCAGTCTCCTGGACAAGGGGACGTGGCAGATATTCGGCGGCCACGGCGGCAAGAAAGAGCATACAGTCTGATATGAACCAGGCAGAAGACAGCATCAGGCACGAATTTAAGAGGAGTCTCTTTGAACCCTTTACAAAGGCAGTAAGGGAGTATGAGCTCATAAGCCAGGGGGACAGGATCGCCGTGTGTATCTCAGGCGGCAAGGATTCCATGCTGATGGCCAAGCTGATGCAGGAGATCCAAAGGCATAGAAAGGTGGATTTCGATCTGGTATTCCTGTCCATGGATCCCGGGTACAGCGAGGAGACCAGAAACAGCATCAGGTCCAATGCGGATAAACTGGGAATAGATCTCGTCACCTTCGAGAGCGACATCTTCAGCAAAGTGGAAGATGCGGACAAGAGCCCCTGCTATCACTGCGCCAGGATGAGGAGGGGATACCTGTACAGCCGCGCCCGGGAGATGGGATGCAACAAGATCGCTCTGGGCCATCACTACGATGACGTTATCGAGACCATTCTGATGGCAATGCTCTACGGCGGCCAGATCCAGACCATGATGCCCAAGTCCAGGAGCAGGAATTACGAGGGCATGGAACTGATCAGGCCCATGTATCTCATCAGGGAAAAGGACATATGCGAATGGCGGGACAGGAACGGTCTCATTTTTTCCGGCTGCGCATGCAGCGTCACCGCCAAAAAGAGCGGCTCTAAGAGGCAGGAGATCAAGGAACTCATCGCTAAGCTGAAGGAAACAAATCCCGCCGTTGAGGCCAACATCTTCAGGAGCGTTGAGAACATTGACATCGATGCGGTGATAGCATATAAAAAGGACGGAAAGAGGATCTCTTTCCTGGAAGACTACTGATATCAGGTGCACAAAAATGAATAACTGGGATAACAATGGAAAGACATTTGTGGTTACGGGATCGTCATCAGGCATAGGCAAAAGCTGCGCTGAGAGCCTCCTCAAGTCCGGTGCAAAAGTAATAGGTATAGATGTATCAGGATCCGCGATAGATGATCCCTCCTACACTCATCACACCGCAAGCGTCACTGATGAGGAAGAGATAACAAAGATAACAGATTCCATCCCGCAGATAGACGGCCTGGTCAACGCTGCAGGAATATGGGGCTCCGGCAAGCCCTTCTATGAACTGGAAGCATCCGAATGGGAAAGGCCAATATCCGTCAATCTCACGGGAACCTTTACCGTATCCAAGGCCGTATCCCGCAGGATGATCCCCAGCAAAAAGGGAAAGATAGTAAACATTAGCTGCATCAGGTCTTCCATCTTCAGGAACAACATGGCAGGCTATGCCGCATCCAAGGGCGGTATCGTATCGCTCACATCAGCCATGGCGCTGGATCTGGCGCCCCACGGCATCCAGGTAAATTCCGTAGCACCGGGCTTCACATACACGGGCATGACAAAGGCCTCATTCGATAACCCTGAGGTCAGGAAGCAGTCTGAGAACCTGATACCCGCGGGCAGGCTGGGCATGCCGGAAGACATCGCCGGAGTCGTCATGTTCCTGCTGTCAGATCTCTCGGATTACATGACGGGCACCAACGTTTACGCTGACGGCGGATATCACATACAGAAATAAAGGATCAGTCGTATCTGCTGATGATGTAATCAGGCCTTACTGCGTCAGGGTCTTCTGTCCATTTTCCGTTATCGAGCCTGTAGCAGATGACTCCGATATCGCCTGACTGGATCCACAGGCTGTAGCTGTCTTCTTCCCAGCAGATCCCGTAGAAATCGCTCTTTCTGCAGGGACTGAAAGATGTGGTTTTCATTACGTCATCTGTTAATATCATTATGGTAATGTTGTCACCTGATTCGTTGGGACGGGCCAGGTATTTTCCGTCGTAGCTGGAGACGGGATCGATGGAGAAACTGCCGTATGTTTCCATATGGTATTCCTCGGCGTCAGATCTGATCTCCTCATAGACAGGCAGCCAGTAGTCCTGCATCTCATCAGGCAGCTTCATGTAGTAATATCCTCTGTCCTCTTTCTTGCCGGCATTTCCTATGCTTACGGCAAAGAGGTAGAGATCGGAATCATATTCGTAGAGCGATACGGATCTGAGACCGTCGTCAAAGACCGCCCTGATGTTGACCTCGGAATGTGTTATCTCTTTCCATTCCTCCTGTTGGGTCTCGGGATCGATCTTCAGAGATGCTCCCGACAATTCGTGCTTGACGGTGTTGGGATCATATTTCGCGTTCTCGTTAAAGAGATCGACGAACCTGTCCTTGTCTATCTCAACATCAGTCTCTATTATCTCTTTATGTGTATCGGCGCTGGCACCGACGCGGATCTCGTATCTGACATCGCCTCTGATGTAGTCCATGGCGGGCGTTCTGGTGGATACCAGTGAGAAACATCCTGTCATCTGACAGAGCGTGATCATCGTTAGTGCAGCGGCAAAGACCTTTTTCATGAACGTTCTCCAATCCGTCTTTTTACAGGGCCATTATACACTAGCCAACAGCAAAAAAACACGGAGCTAAGAGGCTCCGTGTTCTTGATATATCCGGCAGGGATCGGTACATTAGTTATCTGCAAGGATTCTGATGTTCGGTCTTCTGGGTGCGCGGGGATCATCAAAGATGCTGGGATTATTGGGATTGTAGCCGGGCATGATCCTCTTCAGCTCCTCCAGCTTCCTGATCCTCTCAATGATGTCAGGTGACCTTTCTTCGATAACGGGTGCGCTTACCCTCCTGGCCATGACCAGCGTTTCAGCGCTTTCAGATGCGAGTCCTGAACCGCCGTTTACGTTTTCCAGCATTTCCTTAGATTTGTTAGTCTTCATAGCTTTTTCCTCCTAAGCTTTTTTGTTTTTGTATTCCTTTGGGTTACAACTGGATTATGCGGCACAGCACCCTTAGGAGCAATCGTTAATGATTACCCTTTATGTTGCTTATCAGACAGTTGGTCACATATGTGTCGATTAAGAGAGAAAAAATGTTATAATCCTTACCGGAGGGGCGAAATGAAGATCTGTACTTTCTGCGGTTATCACGAAGAAAACAATGCCAGGATATGTTCCGGGTGTGGCTCCAAGGAGTTCGAATCCATATGCCCGAACTGTTCCAAGACATATAAGGGCAAGTTCTGTCCGTCATGCGGCACCAGGTTCGATGCCGTGGCAAAGGTCTGCCCTGACTGCGGCAGGAAGTATTTTTCCAAGTCGTGCCCCGACTGCGGCTATAATGAATCCAGGAGAAGAGTCACCCGGAAAGCAGCACCGTCAAATGCCGGCAGACCCGGTGATGTCAACAGCGGTTTCAACCGTAAGAACATCACGGTCGCTTATATACTCGGGATCGCCGGTTTCCTCATGTGCGTGTTCCCGGCGCCGATGATAGGATACTTCATGGCATATACGGAGAGCCGCAAGGAAGGTCTGAGTGATAAGGAAAAGAAACAGGCCAGAGGCGCCGTTGCTTTGTGCATGGTAACTTCGGTGCTCAGTTTCATGTGGCTCATAATCTTGGTTATGTCAGGGGTCAGAAGATGAGGATATGTAAATACTGTGGATGCAGGTTTGAGGAAAATGAGGGCGCATGCCCCAATTGCGGATCAACGGGATTTCAGCACGTTTGTCCCGGCTGCGGGAACAGCTTTGACGGTGCTTTCTGCAACGAGTGCGGCGTCAGGTTCGATGCCATAGCCAAGACCTGCCCGGAGTGCGGTAAGGTCTATTACACCAATGCATGCCCGGAGTGCGGCTACGAACCCATAAAGGCGGCGATAGACATGACGGCGCAGGCCAATCCTCGTCCCGCCAGAAAGAGCATCCAGCCTGACATGATGCCGCTTATGCTGACCCTGGTAGGTATCTGTACCGGGTTTTTCCCTATTTCACTGGTCGGAATGGTATTAGCGATTAAAGAGGAAAAGGCAGGCAGGGGAAATGCAAAGACAACTGCTGCCAAATGGGTCGCCATCGTCTATATCGCGTTAGAAGTGCTGATGGTCCTGCTGTTCTTTATTATTGGAGTGATGAGGGCTTTGAAGAACTGACCTTGTACATCTTGTGCAGCTCCTCTGCTGCCAGTCTCGTCTTGGCCACGATGTCGCCCTCCTTCGGGAAGCAGTAGTAGAGGCAGTCGTTGGTGCCTATCGAGACGATGTCTCCTATCTCATACCAGAAATAATCCGAGTTGACGCTGTAGGATGCTGCAGGTGACTGCTCGTAATGGAGCCTGCCTCCGCAGCCGTCTAATACAAAGCCGCTGTTATCGTGTATGAGGCGTCCTGAGCCTACCATGTAGAGAGCTTTGGAATCCTTCAGGATCGCTATGTCGCAGGGGACATCCAGCTTATATGTTCCTGCCTCGATCTCGGACCTGATCTGATCCCTCTCCCAGGCGAACCAGTCGGGGATGTGTGTAAATACAGGTTCCACGTTAACGCCCTTCAGGAACCCAAATGTATCCAGCTCATATGTGGCGCCGCAGGAACTGCAGGTTAGGGTAGTGCCCTTGCCCATGGTCTTACCCTCGGTCATGCAGTGGGGGCATTTATAGAGGATCCTGTTTAGGCCGTCAGCCCTGAATGGCTCGGTTATCTCCACCCTGTTTTCCTGCTGCCATCTGAAATAATCCAGATCGAACTCGCGGTCGAGGACCGCATCTATATCCCTGACCTTGGTCTCTGCCAGTTCCTCAGGGGTAAACAGGCACTTCATGGTGCATGACACCTTGACCTTTCTCTTCTGCAGGTTGTTATAGAGAGGGTCTCTGGTAAATGCTCCTGAGGTGGTGATCATGACCACCGGGTGCTTGAGCTTTTTCAGGAGCACGCCCATCCTCCTGGGAATGGCGGTGGCAGTCCCGTCCAGGGAATACCCTGCCTCGGGATACATCAAAACGCTTGCCTTGTTGACGTTCAGGGCATGGTCCATGTCGGAGATCAAGGTGATGTCTGATACGAACTTTCTGGTGGGGATGCATCCCAGGGATCTGATAAACCACTTCTTGCCCACCAGTGCGTCGGAGGTACAGACGATGCTGAATGGACGGCCCTTTAATACTTCAAAGGCGATTGCCAGATCCGTAAAGCTGCAGTGGTTCATCAGGACCATCCAGGGACCTGATCCGGCCCTGTCCATGTCTATCTGTTCACACGTGAATCCGACGGCTCTGCGTTCCCCTCTGCCGGCCAGGCGGCATATGCCTGCAAGGAGCTTTGAGGGTTTTTTCGGCCTGACTTGTTCCCAAGAGGGGAGGGCCATGGCCTCATCGTAACTGATGGTCCTGGTCTTTATCTTCATTATCTGGATGTACCCGTCTCCTGATAGTACTTCTCCTTGGCGGCATACATGTTGTCGTCGGATGCCTTCAGGAGTTCATCTATCGATGTGTTTTCTCCGCCGGAGATGCTGTATCCCACGGAGCAGCTGTATTTGGTAGCGGAGACCTGATCCTGTATGTCGGAGCACAGTGCGATAACGTCATTCTCGGTGCATCTGCGGCATACTATGACGAACTCGTCACCGCCCACCCTGTAGACGCGGTAGCGTTTCCTGGCAGCCTTCAGGAAGCAGTTGGAGAGTGTGGACAGTGCCAGGTCTCCGGCCTTGTGTCCCTCGTTGTCGTTGATGGCCTTGAGCCCGTTCATGTCAACTGATATCAGAGCCGTTATGTCCCCGGGCTCGTTCCTGACATCCGCATAGTATGCCTGACGGTTCAAAAGACCCGTTAATGCATCTCTCTTGGTCAGATCCAGGATGGTGAATACGTAATAGACGAATATCGACACAGCAATTGTCGAGCAGAAGATCTGGGCGTAGTCACTGCCGATGATGAATGGCAGCAGCAGGCCTGATCCGAATGCCCCGGCAAAGAACACGATGGGAACGACCTCAGTCATCTGCCTGGAACTGTGAATGATCATGACAAAGATCATGTATGCGCAGTATATGCCTGCCGCGATAAAGGGCAGCAGCCCCAGAGGGCCCCTGACCAGCTTGTTCGCACTGTCCAGTGAAAAGACGATGCCCGTAAAGATAGAGATGAAGTCAACTACTGCAACCGCCGCAGCAGGGAGGAAGATGTACCACCTCTGGTTCTTGACTACCGCATATATGGTCTGAGCAATGATGAAGGGAGTGGCACTGTATCTGATGGCCATCAGAACGATCCTCAGGGTCCTGTATTCCGTGCGTCCGGCGATCCTGAACTCCACGAACACCAGTATGGACAGCAAAAAGACCTGCACGATCAGGACGAACAATCGCCTGATGGTCCTCTGATCCATAAAGACAGTGGAGATCAGCGAGACCGCAAATCCCAACAGCACCAGGATCAAGACCCAGTTCTCGGCGATGTAATCCACAATAATCATATATAGATTATAAACGCATTTCTGATATTTATGTAGTGCTATAATAAATCCGTTATGGGTAAAGATAAGAAACGCGACACCTATAAGATCATCAATACCTGTCTGGTCCTGGCAGAGGGTGCAGCAGTCATCACCAGTCTGATATTCATGTCCGTGGCAGAAACTACTGCCGGGACAGTCATCAGCGCCGCAATGATCCCGTTATCGGGCTTGCTCCTGATAACTCCAGTACTCATACGTTCTGCCCTGAAGGATTTCAAGAACTGGCACGTCATACATACTTCGCCCAGGCTGCCTGAGGACAGGGCCTCCGGATTTTACAGTATAAAGGATCCTGAAGATCTGAGCAGGAAACTCTTCTGGAGGGTCTTCCGGGAGCAGTATAAAAATGCCTTTGCGGGACTTATGATCCTCATTGCAGCCGTCATCTTCAACTTCATCATATTTGAAAATTCTGTTAGCCGTATTCAGGGCAGGGCATTTATGGTGATCCTGATCATCTTCATAGTCGGAATGCCCTATCTCGTCTATCTGTTCTTTAATACCATACTGAGGCTGCGCGTTCTGATGAAGAGGGAATACTTCGTCTACCACGCCGTCGTATCAAATGTCGATTTCGTCGACATGACCTTCTGCTACAAGCACAGATTCTACAAATACAAATACTGTGCCTGCGTCGGCATCAGGGCAAAGGATGTTGATAATACGCCCGCCACCCTGGTGTTCCTGCCGGATGAGGTGTATCTGATACCGGACGATGCTTACAGGTCTTACGGAACAGACGGCAGATACGAATAAAGATCATGCATGTTATAATCCTTACCGGAGGTACCTGAACATGAGAAAATACATCAGCATATTATTGATCCTCGCAATACTGTCATCCTGCGCATTGATCACATCATGCACCGGAAGAAGGAACGACCCTGAAATAGTGGTGGAACTCTTCTGCGATCAGAACATCATGGACAGATACATGAAGAACATCACAGGTTACGATCACGTGATCTACGAACAGGTCTATGCTGACTTCGGAGGCCGCTCCATAGGCCCCACCGAATACAGATACAGAGGGATCGTCTACCTGACACCTGAGGAGGCATCCAGGCTAGAGCGTGCATATAACTGGGAGGAGTCAGCAGGTCCCGAAGTCGAGTTCGGCAAGATCGATGATGATTTCATCGGAGACGGTCCCTGGCATACTTCCGGGGAGTTCGAACAGGACACCTTCAAGACCGTGAGCGTCATCTCCTGCGCCTTTGACGGCAGCAAGATAGTCTTCGACATTATCCAGAGCTGATCCTCGTCGTAGTATTTCATGTCAGTAAACTCCATTAATCCGGTATCTGTTTGCGTCCTGAGCCGATCTCGAAGTGACGCATTACTATTCCCAGGTCGACCTGGCTGAATGCTCCGCCCTTGTCTATGAAATCGACTGACTCATCACTATTAAGCCTGATCAGGAATTTCTGCTGATTGAGGGCGGTGGGAGCCAGAAGAGCCATGTTGACTCCCTCATCGAACCAGGCGGGTCTGGATCCCTCAGCTGAGCTGATCTGTGCGGCAGTCCTGGATCTTCTTTCGCGTCCGCTGCCGGTGCCGTATCCGATGGCAATGCATATTACCAGACGCTGTCCTGCGGGGATATCCGCATCCAGGTTCCTGGCGTTAAACGTTCCTGTCCAGCATGTGTTGAGTCCTATCTTCTGGGCAAACAGGACCAGTTTCTCGCCGTAGTATCCTACTCTCCGGTCCAGGGAACTGTCATCCGGCCCCACGCATGCAATGACGCTGGGGGCGGAGCCGAGACCGCTCATCCTGTTAAAGAGCCTGTTATATGTCTTTCCTGCATCTCCGATAAACTGGAGGCCCAGACCGCTCTCTGCATTGATCTCACGGATCAGGTCCGTTATCAGTGATACCTTGGATGGTTCTATTGGGTCAGGTTTATACTGCCTTACCGAATGACGCAGTCTGACGGCTTCGGCGTCGCTGATCAGGTTGTCTGACATGGGCTGTCTCCTCTCAGTATTTTTCATATGCTTGATACTACGAGTATACCAATTGCGGAGACAGAAAAACAGACGCCTTGCGGGCGTCTGCGATCCCTATCCTTTATTCCGTACTGAACGCTTCTCAGAAGAGGTCGCCCCTCTTTACGGATACGCCGGCGGCACAGGTGTTCCCGCCAAAAAGTCCGATCGCCTTGGCAGGGGCGCCTGAGGCCTTTGTCTCCTTGCAGGTCTTCTTCTTCTTTTCGTTCTTTACAAACTCATTCATGGGCGGGATCGAGACCTCCATGGTTTCGGCCAGGACACCGATCGCGAGATTGCCACCTGCCAGAGTTCCGTCTGCGAGAGAACCTTCTGCAAGTCCTCCTGCGAGAGAACCGCCTGCCAGTGATCCGCCTGATACCTTACCAAGTTCTTCGTTGTTCATCATCTTATTGTCTGTAGTCTTCATAGTTTCATCCTCCAGTTATTTTATTCTGTTGACCGTTCATCGATCACATCTACATTATTGCAGCCAGGGCCCGGCAAACCAATCATTAATCAATGCCCGTTCTGTCGTTTATCCGACACATATCAATATGAATGTCGGATATGCTATAATTTACTGCGGAAAAACATCCCCGGGGGGTATTCAAGATGGATGCTATAAATGTCCTGATCTATTACTTATACGAATACACGCCGTTTATCGTGGGGACGGCTGTCATTGTATTGGGCATACTGATCACGGTAAACAGGAACACATACTGCAGAGCTCTGGGTATCAGCTCTATCTTGTCCGGATTACAATCCATTCTCTCCGCCTGCCCGCGGATCCTGCTCGAATCAGGAATGGGGGAGATGTACGGCAATATAAGCTGGGTCTTTAACCTGTCCTTCATGATAACGGGGATATCCTCTACGATCTTTTTCTGTCTGTTCCTTCACAGGAGATATGGAAAGAAGTTCATCTACATTCCCATACTCCTGCTCGGTGTCGGGGGATCATTCATCAACAGCATCGTTGCCGTCCTGCTGGGCAGGACTCTTGGCGGCGGACAAACGGCAGCATACTGGATCAGTATGGTAAACACCATAGATTCATTTGTCATCAATACGGCGACAGCAGTGATCTTCATCATCATCTTCTTCAGGAACAGGGGAGGCGAGAAGGTCATTCCCAAGGCATGGCTCGTCAGGCTGATCACATTGATCATCTATGCCGTTGAGACTGCCTTGATCTGCTGCTTTTACGCGTTTCTTATCAAGAACCCGGGACCAATACAGGGCAGCATGGAGACCATCTACTATCTGTTCGCGATCATATTCTCGTGTGCCGGTCTGATATTCCCTGCATATGTCATGTACGGAACTGTAAAGTCCGGATCACAGGACATATCTGTTGAAGGGTGACATGTATTTAACCTGAACGCTGTGATACAATTAAATGCATAAAAAAAGACAGATTCTTATAACAGGAGATGACCGTTATGCTTAACAGAAAGATCACAGCGCTGCTGCTTACTATGACCATGGTCCTGAGTGCCATGCCCATGGCCTCTCTGGCAGATGAGATCCCTGAGGATCAGGGCGGATCACAGGTGGTAACGGAGGAGCAGGAGGAAACTGAGGAAACAGAACCGGTTGAAGAAACTCCGGAGCAGGCAGAGGATGAGGTATCAGAAGAGGCCATATCACTGCCCGCCGAGACAATGACTGATGAGGCGGAGATCCCCTCCTATAACGGTGAGAATACCGTTGAGGTAGGCACCCTTGATGCCCTGAAATATTATCTGAACTGCGACGAAGCAGATATCAAACTGGTGGATGACATCGAACTCGGTGAGGATGATCCTGCCATCGTTGCCGGGAATCTCAGAACAACTGATCCGTCCGGCAACTATCACATAGAACTCAACGGTCACAGCATCACACGTACCGGCGGAACGGGAAGGCTCCTGGAGATCAGGGAAGGTTCCAGTGTTACGATCAAAAATGTAGCAGAATCAGAAAGCACGTTCAGCGGCGGCATCAGCGATCAGGGCGGAGCGATCCTGAATGAAGGCAAACTTGATATTTATACCTGGATGAGTAATATCTGCTTCGAGAACAACAATACAACAGATAACCCTGAAGGGAACGGCGGTGCGATATACAGCCCGCGGGGATCGAAGATAGATCTGAATGGTGTAAGATTCTTCAACAATCATGCTTACAATGCCGGTGGTGCAGTCTACCTGGATCAAGATGAATACTCTTCTGTTCTTTCTTCTTTAGTATTTGAGAACAATGAAGCTCAGGTTCGGGGAGGAGCAGTTTATCTGCAGCTTTATGATAATAACTGCATCTTCGTTACTGACTGTACATTCAATAGCAATGTCGCCAGGGAAGGCGGGGCCGTTTATTCATATCATTACTCTGGAAGTACGCAATCATCTGTTTCTTGTTTTGGATGCACATTCACAAATAACCACGCAGCTATATGGTCTCTGGCGCCTGAAGGAGAGAGATCCCCTTCGGGAAAGATGTTCTATGGTGGTGCTATTTGTAATAGTGGTGAAGGGGATGCTTATTATGTAAAATTCCGGTCGATGGAGATTAATGACTGTTCATTTGAAAGAAATTTCTGCGGATGGGATGAAGATACCGGCTTCTCAGAACCGGGAGAGGCAGAGGGCTGCTATGGCGGTGCTATCTGTTCAATAGGAATAGAAGGCCATGTCGAGATCACTGATAACACATCATTCACGTATAACCGGGTGGATCAGTATGACGACTTGGATCCGGCAGATCCTGACAGAGGATATGGCGGAGCGATCTGTCTGATGATCGGAGGCTTTCTCCGACTCGGTGATTGCCTGATGCAGGGCAACAAGTGCTCCGGCCATGGTGGAGCCATTTATGTGGAATCATCAACAGTAGAAATGGGTTCCGATGATGATTGCCCTCGGATACTGGAAAACATGGCAAGATATAACGGTACCGGAATCTGTGCTTATGTTAGTGATCTTACAATATATAATTGCCTTATACAGGGTAACTATACGAACAGGAGTGTTGATCCTGACTCTTCCGCTTCCATGAGTGGAACACAGAGCCAGGCTGCAGTCTCTCTTATCAATAGATCAACCCTTGATCTTTTCGGCGGTACCATAACAGGTAATTACAGCCGGAGGGAGAATTCCGGTGCGGGTATCGATGTTCCTACAGACTGTACGCTCAATCTGTACGACACAAGATTTAATGGAGCAGCGCCCATAGTGATCAGCGGAAACATCTACGAGAAAGATGCTAATGAGTCATCTTATGCTGACATAGTTCTGCATGGCACAAGGATGCATATCCATGATGGCAGAATCGACGAGAATTCCAGGATCCATGCAGCCTACATTGAAGCAGGGGATGACCTTACATTTGCAGAATTTGCAGATGGTTCCATTCCACAGGAGACGGTGGACAAGGTATTCGTCTCCGACCTGGCAAGAAATGGTACAGTTCCGTATAAATGCAGGTTAACGGACAATAATTCAGGTATAGAGTTCTATGAGACAGAGTTCTACGACATCACGACCAACGTAACGGGAGGAGGGTCAATCTCCGTTTCCTCTTCAAAGGCAGTGGCAGGCGATACCGTAACCTTTACCCTGACTCCCGCTTCGGGAGGTGAACTGATCTCAGTAGATGTAAACGGTGATGAAGTCCAGGCAGATGAGGGCGTCTACAGCTTCGTAATGCCTGATGAAGATGTAACGGTAAACGCAGAATTCACAAATGGCAACAGGCTTCAGGGTATATCCGTCGATCTGTCTGAGACAGGCAGGATCCTGATCAAGGCGACCATGTTCTTTACGGACGGGTCGATCGAGGCAGGAACGGATCATCAGATCAGGTTTACACAGACAAAGCGGGACGGTACAGGTGACGTTGTTACCGTAACAGATCTCTTAGACGGCATCAAGATGATCGGTAACCGTTACTACTACAGATGCGTTGTCTCTGCCAAGGAAATGACCGACGATATCAGGATCGAACTGCTCTACAAAGGCGAGGTCAGGAAGTTCGCCATCGGAAACACTCTCGTGGACTCCAAGACCTTCACCATCACGGACTATGCAAAGGTCATCCTGTCTGACGTAGGATGCAGTCAGGAGGCCAAGTCACTGGCAGGGGCCATGCTCAATTACGGAGAAAAGTCTCAGATCTTCTTCGGCTATGCGGCAGATGACCTCCCCTCCGGCAGGCTCACTGAGCAGGAACTGGCATACTATCCTGATATGTCCGGCGTCAATAAAGATTCATTTGCGTGCCAGGGCAGCAGGACAAAGATAGACGGCAAGGTTGAGATCATTGCAGCAAGCCTCGTGCTTAAGGACACTCCGTATCTGAAACTGTATATGTCAGAGAACGGGGATTACGAGTATCAGGTTATCATGAAGGGAGATAAGCTGCGTACAGACTCAAATGGTGCTATCAGGATCAGTATCGGTGATCTATCCGATCTGGACAGATCATTAGTCATTGCGGTATTAGACCGCAATACGGGAAACGCGATAGACTACCTGGCATACGGTCCCTTCAATTACTGCAGCAATGCCTACGAGAAGTATACAGGTGCGGATCAGGAGGATTTCAGGGATGTACTGAAGTCCCTCTACTGTTTCCATAAGGCTGCCGCCGCATACGGCTGATCTGAGAGTAATGGGATCAGGCAAGCGTTACGATGCCTTTATAAGCTACAGGCACTGTGAACCCGACAGGGAGATAGCTGAAAGACTCCAGAAGAAACTGGAGTCTTTCCGTCTGCCCGGATCAGTTGAGGCCAGAGTTGGCCGCAAGGGCCTGGGCAGGATATTCAGGGACGAGACTGAGCTGGCCGTTGCTGAGGATCTCTCGGAGGAATTAAATGCCGCACTCTACGACTCTGAATACCTGATCGCCATATGTTCTCCGGAATACCTGGGATCCGTCTGGTGCATGAGGGAGATAGAGGAATTCATAAAGATCAAGGACAGGAAGCACATCCTCCTGGTACTGGCATCAGGAGAGCCAGAGGAGGCTTTTCCTGAGATATTACGGTACGAAGACATCACCGCAACGGACAGATACGGCAACAGCTTTACTACCCGCATCCCCAGAGAGCCCCTGGCAGCAGACTGCAGGGGGGAAAGCACCAGGGAGAGGAACAGCAGGATAGATAACGCCGTGGTGCGCCTTGTGGCAGCCATCCTCGGGATCGGCTACGACGATCTCCATCAGAGGCACAGACGTCAGCAGAACCTGAGACGGTGGAGGAGGACACTGACTGCCTTTGCCGTGCTGGGCATAATGCTGGCTATAAGCGTATTCTTCCTGGTGAGGATCTCTGCCCAGAACAGCAGGATAGAGGACCAGAACAGGGAGATCGAACATCAGAACGAGATAATAAGCCAGAAGTATGCCGACTCGCTTTCGGCCATATCTGACAACCTCCTCAGGGACGGCAACATGAAGGCGGCTGTCTATGCCGCACGGCTGGCACTGCCTGATACGGATGAGAACGGCTTCAGCGAACCTGCCGTAAATGCGCTCATAAACGCCCTGGGGCTCTATTCCATACCCAACAGATACACTAACTTCGGAGACATCAGGATGCCATGCTCCATCAGCAGCTTCACAGTATCCCCCTCGGGCAGATACATTAGCATCCTGGGATTCGACCATGTGAGATATATAGCAGATCCCATTACGGGTGAGATCCTTTATTCCTGCCGTGAGGCAGAGGGCGGCTATTTCATCTTTGACGGGGATCAGGGCTTCGTATTCTGTGAGGACGGCGGAGGCTACAAGTACTGCAGCCTGAGCACTCTGGAACTGACGGATCTGGAAACTTTCCAATGCCGCCTCTTCGAAAGTAAAGACCCGGAGGGAGGTTTTGGCCTCGTAACTGATGACACAGTTAGGATCTATAAGGGAGGCAGCAGGATCGCTGAACTGGACACCCGTACGGTCCAGGGATTAAGCGACAGGTACGAAGCCGAGGTCAGCTGCTTCGATACGGACGAAGCATGGATAACCATCAGAGATTTTGACTTTGCCAATTCCAGGATATATTCCGTTGACATGACGACCGGCGAGATCAGGGAGCGTCTGACCCTGGACAATGCCACGGTCGATAACATGGCAGTATCAGGCGGCATGATATATATGTCCTCAATAACTTCTGATTACGGAAAAGACAATGTCTACAGGTGGGATACATCAGGCGGCACATGTCAGACAGTGTCCTTTAACGATGAGATCTACGGCATCGAGGCAATGGGCAGCGACGTCGTATTCTACAACAATTCCAGGATCTACCTGATGGATCAGGACCTGAACCTCAGCGATACAGTGACCATAAACGGCAGGATATCTGACTCCTTTGCAGACGGCAACGGCATATTCCTCATCCTGGATCAGGAAGGCTGCTACAGGATCCTGGGCGGGCACGCAAGCTTTTATAAGCCTGATGCTGATCTCAGCAGCAACTATGGCGTGAACCTCTGCTACAGGGACGATACCTTCTACCTGTCAGCAAGCGGCAGCAGCCACATCAATACCTACGTCAGACGTCAGACTGAATTCATGCAGGGATACGAGGGCGAACCTCGATATGCGGAGTACCCCCTGATCGAAGAAGATAGATACGAACAGATGCGTCAGGGTGCACTGGGATCGGGAGCTTCCTTTGATGCCAGCCTCATATTTCAGATAATCCCCTGCAGCAGTGCAGACTTATTCTGCCTCCAGCTCTGGGACGGCACGGCATACATATACAACATGGAAACATATGACGTGATCAGGACTATATATAACCCCAACGGCTATATCAGGGGATTCTTCTGGGACCCGGCCAACGGCTGCTACTACCTGCTCTCCGAGAGCATGAAGGTGTTCGATACCCATTTCAGGAGCATGTTCGAGATCTCGGATCTTGCCTTGTCAGGATTCGACCCTGAGACGGGCTGCCCCGTTATGGAACTAAACGAAGGCGAAGAGACGGCCAGGTATCTGATCAGGCCCGTAACCTACAGTGAGCTGATCAGCAACGCAGATATCTTCCTGTCCGGCTACGAACCCGACGAGTCCATCAGGGAGAAGTACGGACTGAACTGATCAGCCGGCCTCAGACGTATATCCGTAGATGTTGGTGTGCCTGTATTCAGTACCAACTGTTGCCAGACGGGCTCTATCCACATCGTCCATTTCAGCCATCTTCATGGAGACAACAGACAGGCCCAGATCAGGGGCAGACGCATCGATATCCAGTTCTGAATCAGGGCTGAGCCTGAATATGCCGTATCCTCCGGAACGGTATCCGGTATAGAAGGTGGAGGCAGCTGCGACCTCGGGATCGATCTCCTTATATTCTCCTGCCTCGACCTCATAGATGCCCGTGATCCGCACATTTCCGTCCTCAATTGCCGTTGTTATGGCACCTTCCACATCGTAGAAGTAGGGCGTTCCGTCGTAGGATTCCGCAGGCCTGTGCATGACTATCACGATCGTACCCGTCCCGGGAGCTGCTGCCGTAGTGATCAGGCTGGTCAGATACTTATGTCCTGAAACGTCTGACAATGCATACCATGTACCGTCAAAGTCAGTGATGTCCGATTCCGAATCGAAATACATGTTGCCGATCACAGCATCGTAGGGCTCAGTCTTTTCATCCACCGTTCCCTCTTCTATGTATTTCCTCTCTGATCTGATCGTAAGATCGCCTGATATTCCTGAGGAGGGCAGTTCGCAGTTATTGCCTGACCTGACCTCATCAGCGATCCTGGCGGCAACTGAATCTATCCATGAGGTGGCAGATCCTCCCAGGAACCCTGCCGCCCTGTCCACTAGCACTGATACACCGTTGTCCCAGGGTGATCTCAGTCCTTCCGTATCCACCATGGCTCCGTGTTCATGGGCATATTCGACGCTCTTGGCGGAGGGCTGCTCCGTTATGCTCCAGACGCCCTTAACAGAATCGAATGTAACATTGTCACTTCCTCTGGATACCAGATCTGATACTGCATAACCAACGCTGCGGACCAGCCCGTAGCCCGTTGCTATCCTGATCTGGTTGTCCAGTATGGAAAGCCTCACTTCCTTGTCTTCGTAAGCCCCGGAATCGATATAAGACCTCAGTGATTCCATGGCCAGGATGTATCTCTTGCAGTTCTTGGCATCCCCGGTGGGGAAGAAGAGGCTCATGCCGCAACTGTCCGTGATGTCCCGGGTATGTCCGAAATGGAAGATGTCATCATCTGCCAGGACGGAGTTGAACTGCGATGTAAATGCCGAGTACTGATCCTCACCTGAGGCAAGTTTTGCCGCCATGTCGGTAAGGTCGTAGATTCCGTCCCATTGGTAGGGGTGGGCATTATGTGCAGCAAGGAACTTGGAATAAAATGTATCGGCATCAGATCCCGTAAAGGCATCAGAAGCCAGGAGGGACGTATACTCCGCTACGGGTCCGAAGAGAGAACCTGCTACCTTATCCATATCCATGACCGCCATGGTGCAGGGTCTGCCGTATCCCACTGAATCGGGGGAGTTATAGAAGGCGATGGTATCGTCAACGATCTTCTTTCCTATCTCAAAACCGCTCATGGAGGGGTCAGCAGAAACGGCTGAGATCCAGTCGGTGTAGTACTGACCGAATTCAGGAACCTGCTCTGCGGAAGCGACCATGTATCTGGCAGTTCCCGCCAGGGCAGTTAATACCTCCACATTGCTCATGAGGCAGGCGTCAAAGTCTAAAAGCTCCAGAGAGTCCCCGAAATCAGCACTCTTAATAGCTGCTGCAACCTGCTCCAGGGGCATGGGCACCTCATCGTATTCCGTATCCATGAGTGGATATGTGCTGTCGTTTCCGTATCCCAGGGGGCCGTATCCGTGATCCCAGAGTATCAGGTCGTAGAGATCCGTGGAGCTGTTGGACTTACAATACCCCAGGAAAGCTTCCAGGCACGCCTGATCCGTCATGTAGAGGTCCGAAAGGGACGTCATGTCCTCCAGCAGGACCATCTTGTTCTCGCCTGAATCTGTCTTCCTGATCTCCCATATCTGCTTGACGGAGGGGTCAGCCTCAACGGGAGCGCCTGACCCGTCAACAGTCATGCCCTCAGGCATTATCCATCTGGACGTTCCTCCCGTCATGACGATCACCCTCACATCTGATGAGAGCTCGCTCTCTGTCATCTGCTGGAGGTTAAAAGTCAGAGCTCCTCTGGCAGACTCCAGATTGGACCCTATCCCGTACATCATGATCGTCCTGGTCTTCGGCCCTATACTGCACCCAAACACCATGGACGCACATAATACTACGCTCAAAAAAACTGCAACAAAACGAGAAGATCTCATATCCGCACCTTCCTTATTCCTTATATATTGCTGATTATACCAACCTCAAAGCCGCTACAAATGCCAAACATAACGCCCCAATATGTATGAATATTGGTGGAAATAAGAAAGCCCCCTACAGTTTCCTCCTTCCGTACAGTAAAATATAAGCATATATATTAAAATTAATTAACATACACAAAGAGAGGTGCACCTTATGAGTAGATCTGACGAAGCAGCTTTTATGGCAGAGGCAACACCCGACCAGCTCAGAGCCATGGGCAGGGCAAAGCATGAGAGGCTCACCACCGGCGAACTGGAAGCCGTAATAAAGAGAATGCTCCAGGACGCCAAGAACGACACCGTCCCCGAAGTCCTCCGTCCCAAGCCCGGCATCGTTGACGAGAACGTCTACGCCTTCTTCGCCGGCGCTGCCTTCGAAGTCCTCATCAGAAAGCTCATGGAGCAGAACGGGAACTGATGCTCCAGGAACGATGTTCTGACTACGTCCTGTTCGATCTGGAGACGACGGGTCTGTCCACAGAGTCCGACCGCATCATTGAGATATCAGGTCTAAAGGTAATAAACAACAGGATAGAGGATGAGTTCTCCACGCTGGTAAATCCCGGGATACACATCCCGTACTATGCCAGCAGCGTTAACGGCATTACAGATGACATGGTGCAGGATGCTCCGGGGATAGAACATGCCCTGAAGGATTTCATACACTTTGCAGGAAGCTATACCCTCATTGGTCACAACATCAGGAACTTCGACATGAAGTTCATCCAGCGTGATTCAGAGAACCTGCTCGGAAAAACATTAGGCAACGACCTCGTAGATACCTTGATCCTGGCCAGGAGATACCTTCCTGACATACCCAGCCATTCCCTGGAATCCCTGGCAAGTCACTACAACATCTCCTATGCGGGAGCACACCGTGCCTTCGCCGATTGCCACATCAACAAACAGGTCTACGATCACCTCCTGGAGGAGATGGCAAACCCTTCTGAGGCTGCCAGGAAAGTCCCTGTCTGCCCCAAGTGCGGCAATCTCCTCAGGCGCAGATCAGGCATCTATGGTGATTTCCTGGGCTGCGCAGGCTATCCTGACTGCAGATATACCAGGAATTGCTGAGGTCTATATGTCGAAAGGATGTAGTCGACGGGGTATAATAGATAACATACATCTTACTTCTCTCTATGATCTGGAGGTGCATTATGGATGAATCGGTCAGAATAGACAACGGACAGTACGAAAAGTACGAAGAACTCCTGCTGAAACGTGACAGGGTGGTCAAGGAAGCTGAATCGATCAACATTGCATATCTGAGGGAGTTTGGTGACCTCATGATCGAGCTGATCGGCCTCATGATCGAATGCATCAAAAAGGAAAAGATGATCAGCTGCTGCGAGAACCTAATTAGTCTCGGTGAAGAAATATATGTAGAAGATATACAACCATTGATCGATATTTTTGTGGCTGATTACGATGCAGAACTTCAGGACATGATCAGGGATAAGGAGATAGCTGACAGATCCACAACAACACCTCCGGATAAGGTGGAAAGAGCAAAATGGATCTACGGGAAACTGGCCATGGCCCTGCATCCGGATTTCAATAATCTGACGCTGGAAAATGAAGAATTCCACGCATTATGGGAGCGGATAGTGGCTGCCTACAGAGCTAACGATGACGATGAACTGACCAATCTGGTATATACGCTCAGAGATATGCTGATCGAAAACGGTGAGGAGTTAGAAGTGCCGGAGATCAACGATCTGGATGAGAGGATCGCCGATCTGGAAGCAGAGATCAATGAAGTCATCACCAGTGAACCCTATACTTATCTGGAACTGTTAATGTCTCCGGAAAGAACAGCAGAAAAGAAACATATACTGCATCAGCTTATCGATGAGCAAAAAAACTATAGCAGCGAACTTACAACCACATTAGACGACCTGCTCTCAGAAGGTGGTTCCTCAATAACATGGTCACGGGTTTAACCGTATGTCAAAGCTCTACATAAAAGAAACAGACAACAACGGTAAACCTCAATTCGGCCTCTTCTACGATGACGCAGGCGGAACCTGCCAGCCTCACATAGAAAACTGGAAACCGGTCCGGTTCGGCACAATGGAGCAGGCAAAAGAAAAACTGAAAATTATAGAATCAGAACGTATCCGTGAAGATAACGCAGCTGCATTCACGATAGAAGAAGCCAGATCATTCGCAGAAAGCCACGAATGGACATTTGCAAAGACCTACGCCAAGTCAGCTCCCCATGAATACCTGGTGAAATCAAGACTATCGGAGGAGGACCAGATCCTCTACGAGAGATTTGTACAGACCATGAAGACCAGATCCGTCACAGGCTATTTCTACAGCCATAAGAACGAATACCTGATCCTGGGAGATCACTACTACTGGTTCATGGGTCAGCACGACAACATGGCAGTAGACCTGATCAACAGGACTACCACAGACTATCTCGAGTACAGGGATGGTGCTTACCACTACAACCCCAATAAAAAGAAAACATACACCAGAGAGATCCCCCAGCCCGGAACTATCGTCCGGCACTTCAAGCGTGAACTGGACAGCACAGGCAACACATATCTCTACAAGATCATCGGTGTTGCCACACACACCGAAACAGAAGAAGAACTCATGATCTACCAGGCCCTCTACGGCGACCACAAAACCTACGCCAGGCCCCTTGCCATGTTCATGGCAGAAGTCGACCACGATAAATATCCTGACATAAAACAGAAGTACAGGTTTGAGGTGTATGAAGGAGCGATAAATGGGTAATGATTTTGCACTATCAATAGACGGGAAATACTATAACATCCTTGAGGTTGATTCATTTGCAAGGATGCTCAAAGATCCGTCGTACTGCTACAAGTTCTATTGGCTTGAGGCAATCGTTAATCTCATTAATGAAAATGTTGTAGAGACAACTTTTGATGAGATCATTAATGAAATGATTGCCAATGCATGGTATTCAGTAGTCGAATATCACATTCATTTAAGTGGCATCGTCAATGGAGAAGCTCGTGACGGTTTGGAGAGAGCGATCAATCATCTGAAAGAGTTAAGTGATTTAGCAAGCAGTGCCTCAAAGAGTGAGATAAAGGATGCTTTTAGAAAACATAATAAGGAGCTGCATAGCGAGAAGATCCAGCTTACTAACATGGTTCCATACAGAGCCCTGGCAGGCTTTTTCGAAAACCATGGTCAAAGTGTTAACTGGGAGAAACGTTCCATTCTGATTTCATATATTCAGCAGTTTAATAGCGATATAGCCAAGCTTCCGTACATATTTGGTGAAGGCGGCGGACTAAACAGGATAGTGATATTTGATCCTGACTGGATCAACATGATAAACGACAATTCAGTTGAGATCCTGGGCTGGATACAGTATGAGAAATTAAAGTGGCTGCAAAACAACAATCCTGAAGTTCCGGGACTAGTTTATAAACTCAGAGCAGGCGACAATGTGAGAAAACTTGAGAGAGTCCGCAAGCTCTGGAATGGTATTATGGATGTGCATCCGGTTATGGATATCTATACAGGAAAAAACATCGATCCTACGGCATTTGATGTTGATCATTTTGTTCCCTGGTCGTTCGTAATGAACGATGAACTATGGAATCTAACACCGATGGATTCTTCCCTTAATTCAAGCAAGAGCAACAAGTTGCCGGAATGGGATAAGTTTTTCGGAAAATTTGCTGATAATCAGTTCATTCTGTACGATCTAGTATTCTCAAGAAGTGGTATATACGATCTGTATAAAAACTGCTTTAAGGACAATCTGCACTCCATCTGGGCTCAGCAGGAACTGTACAGATCTGGTAATACAAGAGAGATCTTTTGCAATGTGCTGGAACAGAATATGAGGCCTATATACGATTCAGCAAAACGTCAGGGGTATCAGATATGGAACGTAAAGAACACATAAACAGATCAATTGATTACTATAACACCCGCTCTGATCTGTTTATCAATTCATCAGTCAATGCAGATATGGCATCGCTTTATGAGATCTTCGAGAGCTATATAGAGCCAGGCAGTTACATCCTCGATCTGGGATGCGGGAGCGGACGAGACAGTAAGTATTTTACAAGTAAAGGCTATAGAGTCCTTGCTGTTGATCCATCAGAAGAGATATGCAAGAAAGCAGAAGAACTGCTGAAGACAGAAGTTAGGTGTATAAAGGCTGAAGAGCTGAATTATATCGATGAATTCGATGCTGTCTGGGCATGTGCATCCCTGCTGCATGCAAATTCCGCTAAAACAGCATGCCGATTCCGATAGAACGGCATGCTGTTCCGCTTCACGCGGCACGGAGTGACGCTATAGAATCAGTTTATTCTGTTTTGCGCATATCTCTGCCGTTACATTCCAAGCGATAAGCCTTC
>JAFWFV010000031.1 GCA_017515465.1 Clostridiales bacterium | reverse complement strand
GCTATGAAACAGATCCCTTTATCTGATAAGGAATATGTTTTTCTGTTTACCAACAAGGCGATTCCGAGAGGCTGCTGGACAATCGCCAAGAAATCTGACAATATTCATATAGTTCAGGAGAAATCTCTTTATAGGTTACGCGGATTACCGAATGAATAACGCATACATTTAGAGACAACAGAACACACTAGAAATAATCTTCTGATTATTCTATTAAAAAACGTTTTGAACTCATTTTGAACTCACGGAGCAAATAAAGAAGCCTGAAACGCAATGATTTCAGGCTTCTTGAGATTTCTGTATGTTATTCGAGTTCCACCGTAGCGGGGGGCTTACCTGTGCAGTCGTACATTACCCTGTTAATTCCCTTGACCTCGTTAACGATACGGGATGTGACTCTGCTGATGAGACTCCATGGGAGTTCAGCTGCTTCCGCTGTCATGAAATCCGTCGTTGTTACTGCTCTCAGGATACATGCGTAGTCGTATGTTCTCTCGTCACCCATGCAGCCTACGGAACGCATGTTGGAGAGTGCTGCGAAGTACTGGTTAGCATACTTGTCAAAACCGGCCAGAGCCATTTCCTGACGGAAGATCGCATCTGCATCCTGGACGATCCTGACCTTTTCTGCGGTAATTTCACCTACGATACGGATGGCTAGACCCGGACCGGGGAAAGGCTGTCTGAATACGAGATTTTCCGGTATTCCGAGTTCCAGTCCTGCTTTTCTGACTTCGTCCTTGAACAGCAGCCTCAGGGGTTCGATTATCTCTTTGAAATCAACGTAGTCAGGAAGTCCGCCGACGTTGTGGTGTGACTTTATGACGGCACTCTTGCCGAGGCCTGACTCGATAACGTCAGGATAGATCGTGCCCTGAACAAGGAAGTCAACGGCGCCTATCTTTTTGGCCTCTTCTTCGAATACTCTGATGAACTCCTCGCCGATTATCTTGCGCTTTGTTTCAGGCTCAGTTACGCCTGCCAGCTTGCCGAGGAATCTCTCCTGTGCATTGACCCTTATGAAGTTGAGTTCATATGGACCGTTTGGACCGAATACTGCCTCAACCTCATCTCCTTCGTTCTTCCTCAGGAGACCGTGATCAACGAACACGCATGTAAGCTGCTTTCCGACTGCCTTGGACAGCAGTACTGCTGCAACGGAGGAATCAACACCGCCTGACAGGGCACACAGAACACGTCCTGAACCAACCTTTTCGCGGATATCCTTTATGGATGTCTCCACGAAAGAATCCATCTTCCAGGTGCATTTGCATTTGCATACTTTGCGGACGAAATTGGAAAGAATCTTAGTTCCTTCCACAGTATGTACGACCTCAGGATGGAACTGTACACAGTACAGTCCCCTGCCGGTATTCTGGGCACCTGCTACGGGACATACATCAGTCTTTGCCGTTACCTCAAATCCGGGTGCTGCCTCAGCAATATAAACGGTGTGGCTCATCCAGCATACTGTCGTTTCATTAACTCCCTCAAAAAGGACACTGTTATTGTTAACCTGTACCTCTGTCCTGCCGTATTCGCGTGTAGGAGCAGATGCAACTTTGCCTCCCAGCATATAGTTCATGAGCTGGGCACCATAGCAGATACCGAGTACGGGGATCCCGAGTTCAAACAACTCCATGTCGCACTTGGGGGAATCCTCATCCAGAACATTACTGGGTCCTCCCGTAAAGATGATGCCCGACGGAGCCATTGCCTTTATCTCCTCTACAGGCATATTGTAGGGATGAACCTCACAGTAGCAGTTCAGTTCCCTGACGCGTCTGGCGATCAGCTGATTGTACTGTCCTCCGAAATCCAAGACCAGAATGTTCTCACGCATATAAATGTCCTCCTTATTTGACCACGCAATATGCTACACAGCAGACCGTCGTAGTCGAGTTTACATCGTATATGACGATCGTATATCTTCCCTTTGTCAGACCGGTTCCGTCACCGGCATATGTTATCTCACAGAAATCAGCCAGATCCGTGTGATTAGTAAAGATGTTCTTTTCAGCTATCAGTTCACCGTCTCGGTAAACATCGAAGTAGTATACATCACCTACATGGTTATAGCTGAATGTATGAAGCTGAAGGACTATTCCCTTTGTGCCTACCGGATAGCTCTCATCTACATAGATGTTCTTGTCGGTATCAAAGAAATACAGATTCCAGAAATTCGTACCGCCCTCATACGTGTTAACGTCACTTGGCACCAGGATATCGAAATCCTCCAGATGCTTTGCCTCAGGATCGTACGGCTTTTCGTAGGATGATGTTTCCTCATCACCGGTAGTCGTTTCTTCTGCCCCGATGCTGCACGATACAGCCGGCAGCACCATGGCTGCCGCAAGGAGGACAGAGATCATCTTATCTGTAAATGATCTCTTCTCTCTTGGGACCGGTCGATACGATCGAGATATGTACACCTAATTCTTCCTCAACAAACAATACGTAATCCTGGGCTTCCTTGGGGAGCTTGTCGAATTCTGTAATTCCTCTGATGTCGCACTTCCAGCCCGGCATCTTCTTGAGAACGGGCTTTGCTCTGTCTATCTTTGTAGGATTGGGGAAATCCTTTGTTATCTCACCATCAATGTCGTATGCAACGCAGACAGGGATCTCATCAAGATATCCGAGACAGTCCATAACTGTAAATGCAACCTCTGTTGCACCCTGCATACGGCATCCGTAACGTGATGCAACCGCATCGAACCACCCTACTCTCCTCGGCCTGCCTGTGGTGGCACCATATTCACCCTTGTCTCCGCCTCTCTTACGGAGTTCCTCTGCCTCAACAGGATCGAGGATCTCGGATACGAATGCACCTGCACCTACTGCAGAGGAATAAGCCTTTACGACTGTTACGATATCCTTGATCTCATAGGGAGGGATTCCGGCACCTACAGCGCCGAAGCCTGCAAGCGTGGATGAGGATGTAACCATGGGGTAGATTCCCATGTCAGGATCCTTCATGGTTCCGAGCTGACCTTCGAGGAGGATCTTCTTGCCTTCCTTGATCGCATCGTAGAGATATGCATGCGTATCCCTGACGAAAGGCTTGATCATGTCGGCATATTCCAGAAGAGTGTTATAAAGATCGTCTGCGTTGATGGGATCCTTATGGTACAGATTTACGATAAGAGTGTTCTTGATCTCCAGGATCCTGTCGATCTTCTCTCTGAGGCATTCCTTCTCGAAAAGCTCGCAGACCTGAAAACCTATCTTGGCATATTTGTCTGAATAGAAAGGTGCGATTCCGGACTTTGTAGATCCGAAAGCCCTGCCGCCCAGTCTCTCTTCCTCGAGCTGATCGAACAATACATGGTAGGGCATTACTATCTGTGCCCTGTCTGAAACGTAGATCGTGGGATCGAGTCCTCTCTCTTTGAGATCGTTGTATTCTTCGATGAACTTGGGAATGTTGAGGGCAACACCGTTGCCGATGATGTTTACTATGTTCTTGTGGCATACGCCTGAAGGCATCAGATGAAGGGCAAATCTGCCATATTCATTGATGATCGTGTGACCTGCATTTGCGCCTCCCTGAAATCTGATGACTATATCAGACTGATTGGCCAAAAGGTCCGTTATCTTGCCTTTTCCTTCGTCTCCCCAGTTAGCGCCAACAATTGCCTTAACCATGTCAGTATGCCTCCAAGCAAAAAATTACGGCGATATTATAGCATATTATCTTTTATTGAGTGAACAAATTACGAGTTTGCGATATCCCTTGCCATATTCAGTTGCACAAGTGACCAGCGTGAGCTGCTGCTCAGACGATGCATCTGCCACTATGTTCTCCATGACATGGTTAGGAGAGACTATCCTGATCTCCCTGACCGTAAAGTCCAGTTCACGCCCGTAATATGTGATGAACCTGACCGTATCGCCTTCGGTTACTTCCTTGAGGCGGTAGAACATGGTATTTGTATGCTGATTCCTGTGTCCCAATATTGTCGCATTGCCGTACGATCCGGGTGTTGCGGAATGTTCGTACCACCCCAGGCCATATCTCAGGGCCACCCTGTTGGTCTGATTCCATACGGGCAGATTCAGGTCTATCTTGTCTATCTTGAGGATACCTATGCATGTGAGAGTGACGTCGTCAGGCAGATCTGCCTCCATATCGGCAACCTCCTGCTGGAGATCCAGTATCTCGTCCTCGTTGCCGTAAAAGTCGTATTTCTCCCCTGCAACCTCATTTCCATATTTGGGGACGACTATCGTCATGGCTGTGGCATCGGTATTCTCAGAACTCATCTCACTGATCCGAGACTCTATGCTCTCCAGTGCTTCGTCGGTTATCTTCTGCCTTCTGGCGCTCCTGATGGGATCTATAAGGAGGATCACTATTCCGGCAATGAAAAACAGGATGGCAATAATGATCAGGATCGTGTTGATCCTGCTGTTCTTCTTTTTTCCTCTGCCAAAATCGTTGTTTTTCATAAAATTCCTCTCGAAAATCTATCTAAATTATATATCCCGTTTGTGATATTATGTACCTACTTTTCCACATTTTTAGAGGTGTTTTGACATGAATTCAGATCTTTGGGAGAAATCTTTAAAGATACTGTCGCTTGACAGCAGGATAGACAGAGTTGTTTATGATTCAATACTTACGCAGATGAAACAGGTCCGGTTTGAGGATGATATCCTGGTCCTGTCTGCCAGAGACGACTTTTCATTGAAGATCGCCAAGGAGAATAACATCAGTTCCATCATCAATGATGCCGTAAATGTGGTCAACAAGAGCCCTGTTACCGTAATGTTCATACTTGAGGGTGATGAGAATTCCCTCAAATCCTCCATTATCTCAACAAAGAAAGACAGGGAACAGAACAGTCAGGCCAGGCCTTCCCTGCTCACCGACGAGTTCACTTTCGAGAATTTCATAGTTGGAGACTGTAACAGATTTGCACATGCATCAGCAGTATCCGTTGCCAACAATCCCGGTTCCAGGCAGCGTAATCCCTTTTATCTGTGGGGTAATTCCGGACTTGGCAAGACACATCTCATGAAGGCCATCGGATATGAGATACAGAAGAACTTTAAAGACAAAAGAGTACTTTATACAACTTGTGAGGAGTTCACAAATGCATTTGTACAGTGCAGGATGAATGACAGTTATGATTCCTTCAGGAATAAGTACAGGTCCGTAGATGTACTTATGATCGACGATATTCAGTTCCTTATCGGTAAGAAGGAAACGATCAATGAGTTCTTTAATACTTTTGAAACACTTACTAATTCAGGAAAACAGATAATAATCACGAGTGATAAGGCTCCGAATAATCTGATAGATTTTGATGCCAGGCTGACATCCAGATTCCAGAACGGCATCCTCATGGATATCCAGCCGCCTGATTTTGAGACACGTAAGGCTATCTTCCTCCGCAAGATGAAGAATGATGACATAGATATCAGTGAGGATATCGTTGATTACGTTTGTGAGAACATAACCACAAATATCAGGGAGCTTAACGGCGCTTATAACACCATCTCCTCCTATATGCTGCTGTCTAACGGCATACTCGATCTGGAGACCGTAAAGAATCTCCTGTCTTCGATAATCTCACCTAATAAGAAAAAGTATGTAACGCCTGAGATGATCATGAACTCTGTATCCAGGTTCTACGATATCCCGGTAAGTGACATGCAGTCTTCCAAGCGTAATGCAGAGATAGCAACAGCCAGAAACGTGGCAATGTACCTGATGAGGGACATCCTGGATTATCCTCATGAGAGGATCGGAAAGGAGTTCGGCGGACGCAAGCATTCCACTGTTATCAACAGCATAAATAACATCGACAAGGATGAGTCTCTCAAAAAAGAAGTTGAGGAACTCAAAAAGAGGATCAACGAATAATCTACAATCTTATGTTCATAAGTCTATATCTCGATGTAGATAAAATGTTCATTCAGATCTGATGTTCACTTCTCCCCTTCACTGTCTAAAACATTTTGCGTTTTGAACATTATTTTAACAGTGTTAAATTGCTTTATTTACTGGGTCTTCCGGCGTTTTGAATATTTTCTACACCGTTACATAAACGATTACAGAATTACATATATATTTGTAACATTTTGTTGCATCCCGGCTCTTTTATTCTTTATTTCTAATACAGAAGGTAGTATAATTTCATAGGAAATTTTATCTAACCTGCTTGAAAGGAAATCACATCATGAAGTTTTTTTGTAAGAAGACAGATTTAAGTGAAGCTATCTCCATAGTTATAAAAGCAATAAACCGTAACTCAACAGTTAAGATCCTCGACGGTATCCTCATCGAGACCGGTGAGAACAAGATCAAGCTCACAGGCTATGATCTGGAGACAGGTATCGAGGCTGAGGTTATCGCAGATATTAAGGAAGAGGGTTCAGTAGTAGTAGAATCCAAGATTTTTAACGACATCATCAGAAAGCTTCCTGACGAGAATATCGATATCAAGGTTGATGACAAGTTCCAGCTCTCAATCAACAGCGGATCAGTCAATTTCAATATCAAGGGATTAGACGGTGAGCCTTATCCCAAGATCCCTTCCATCGATACCGATAACAAGATCGTTGTAGGTCAGAAGATCCTTAAGAACATGATCAACCACACCAGCTTTGCAGTATCCACTGATTCCACCAGGGCAAAGCTCACAGGTATCAACCTCATCAGTGATGGCAAGAGCCTGTCCCTCGTTGCGATCGACGGCTTCAGGATGGCTCTTAACAGAGAGGATATGGGAGATGACTTCCCTACGATGAACTACATCATTCCTGGTAAGTCCATGAACGAACTTTCCAAGATCCTGAGTGATAATGATTCCGAGGTAGTCGTTTACCATTCCAGCAATCAGATCCTCTTTGATCTCGGTGATGTCAGACTCATCTCCAGACTGATCCAGGGTGATTTCGTTAATTTCGAATCCATCATTGTCAAGAATCCTAAGACTGTTATGCATATCTCACGTAAGAATCTCATGGATTCAATAGACCGTGCTGCACTCCTCATCATGACCGATGAGAGGAGATGCCCCGTTAGCCTTCAGATGCCTGATAACACAACTCTTGTTGTATCAGCCAATACTGAGACAGGTGATCATAAGGAGGATATCGACATTACCGTTGAGGGTGAACTGATCGATATCGACTTCAATTCAAAGTACTTCATCGATGCTCTTAAGAACATTGATGATGATGATATCAAGATCGAATTCAACGGTTCCAACGGACCCTGCATCATTACTCCTACAGAAGGCAATAAGTTCATCTACCTTATCCTCCCCATCAGGAGATGATATGAGGATAGATCATATCCGTCTGAATAACTTTAGAAATTACGGAAGGCTCGATATTGATGTCGGGCCTTCTATTAACATTGTCCACGGCAGCAACGGAGAGGGTAAGACTAACCTGATAGAATCCATCTATGTTGCTTCCTGTGTTACTTCCCATAAGACAGGCAAGGATAAGGATCTGATCAAGTTCGGTACTGACGGATTTGATATAGAGCTCAACATGACTGATGACGACGGATGCGGTTTTGACCTGGATCACAGCGTGGAACTGCATGGTGATGCCATAAGGAGAAAGCTTACATGCAATAATGAGAAGATCAACAGGGTTTCCGATTATATAGGCATTTGTAACACTGTTATCTTTGCTCCGGAGGACATGAATATCGTCAAGGGAGCCCCTTCTGAGAGGCGTAAGTTCCTGAACCTCATGATCTCCAAGATCTCTTCGAGGTATTTTAACGTTCTGGGAGATGCCAACAGGCTCATCAACCAGAAAAATGAGTTTATTAAGAATGCTGCCAGATCTTCTGATGTTGATGCCAACCTGGATTTCTGTGATTTCTCACTCAGTGAACTGACAGCTGAGCTGATAATCAACAGATACCGCTATATCAGGCTCCTGGATCAGATCGCCGGAACATATCACAAGCACATTTCTAATAATAAAGAAGAACTGAATATCAGGTACATCACGATATCAGGCTGTATTGAGCTCTTAGAGACCTTCCTCGATGAACACAGTACTACTGACGGATATATTGACAGAGGGCTAAATAAGGCTGATTTTGAGGCTCTGAAGGGCATACTGTCAGCACACATACTCAGTAAGCTGAAAAAGACGCGTAAATATGACCTGGAAAAGGGCATTTCATCCATCAGCATCAAGAAAGATGACATTGAGATATTCATTAACGGAAGATCCACCAGATCCTATTCATCACAGGGTCAGCAGAGATCAGCTGCACTGTCCCTGAAGCTGGCTGAGCTGGATATTATCAGGAGATCCGTCAGATCAACCCCTATACTGCTCCTGGATGATGTATTCTCAGAACTTGATGCTGACCGCAGAGTGAGCCTGATATCAGCTATTTCAGGTACTCAGATCTTTATCACGTGCACTGACAGGAATTACATAGAACAGGAGATCGCTCCCCTCCTGGATTCTGACAGTGACGTTAGGTATTTTCACATAAAATCCGGATCGATCGCCTAAATATTATAATAATTACATATTTATAGTATGGTATAATACTAGAAGTATATTATGTTTGAGGTTCTTTGACGTGTATATTCATCTGGGAGCTGATCTTACAGTCCTTAAGAAATCTGTCATCGCTGTCATAAATCTTGAAGAAGTTCCTCCCATGGAACGTAATGTAACTGAGTTTATGAACGAGGAGGACAACAGAGGGAGACTTCAATATATTTCCGATGATCTGCCGCAGTCAGTGGTGATCACGGATGAAGGAACTTATGTTACTCCCCTGTCCTGCCAGGTTTTGAGAAAAAGGCTGCAAAGTGAGCTGTACAGTGAAATGTAACATTGTTAAATTGCCTGTTTTTAGTCATAAAATTAAAAATAATTGATAAATAGGAGTATTTTGAGATGGCTGACACTAATGATGAGAACAAGATCCAGAACTCAGGAGAGGTAGATCTCTATTTCAATCCTGTTGAGGACGGAGATCCTGATGAACTCAGAAATCTGGCTGAGAATCCCAGAGCTCTTACAGAGGACTTTGGTGAGGAAAAGATGGCTGATGTACTCGCTGCATCAGAGGGTCAGGATGAGTTTGATACCAACAATGACAGCGCATACGATGAGGGAGACATTCAGGTCCTTGAAGGACTTGAGGCTGTACGTAAGAGACCCGGTATGTACATCGGTGATACAACACAGAGAGGTCTCCACCACCTGGTATACGAGATCGTTGCAAACTCTGTTGATGAAGCTCTGGCAGGCAGATGTGATCTCATTACTGTAACTCTCGAGAAAGACGGTTCTGTTACGGTAGTTGATAATGGTTCCGGTATTCCTGTAGGTATCCATCCTAAGCAGGGTATCCCTACCGTCGAGGTCGTTCACACAGTACTTCACGCCGGCGGTAAATTCGGCGGTGGTGCATACAGCATTTCCGGCGGACTTCACGGTGTAGGTGCATCAGTAGTTAATGCTCTTGCCGATCACATGAAGGTTCAGGTTAAGCGTGAGGGCAAGATCCATGAGATCGAATTTGAAAAGGGAATCACGACGGTTCCTCTCCATGTTGTCGGAGAATGCGACGTAAATGATACAGGAACTACGACAAATTTCATTCCTGACGGTACGATCTTCCCCGAGACCAGATTCGATTTCGATTCCATGATCACACGTTACCGTGAGATGGCATTCCTTAATAAGGAAGTAACCATCGATCTCTGTGATGACAGAGGAGATGAGCCGGTAAAGAAGCATCTCCATTACGACGGTGGTATCATCTCATTCGTTGAATACCTTAATAAGGGCCGTGAAGTCATCAATAATCCGCCGATCTATTTTGCTACAAAGTCAGGTGATTGTTTCGTAGAGATCGCTCTCCAGTACAACGACTCATATCAGGAGAGAGTTTATACATATGCCAATAATATCGCTACACTTGAGGGCGGTACGCATCTCATTGGTTTCAGAACAGCCATGACCCGTGTTATCAATGATTACGCCAAGAAGTATAAGTATCTCAAGGATAACGATGCAAAACTCCAGGGTGAAGACACGAGAGAGGGATTATCTGCGATCATCTCCGTAAAGCTTCCTGATCCCCAGTTCGAAGGCCAGACAAAGAGTAAGCTCGGTAATGCTGAGATCAGACCTATGGTAGATAAGGTAGTCAGTGACAAGCTGGCAACCTACATGGAGGAGAATCCCGACATCTCCAAGGTAATCCTGGACAAGTGTCTCTCAGCTTCCAGAGCACGTGATGCAGCAAAGAAAGCACGTGAAATGACGCGTCGTAAGACAGTATTCGAGAGTAATGCTCTTCCCGGCAAGCTTGCTGACTGCCAGTCAAATGAAGCTGAATTCTGTGAGATCTTCATCGTTGAGGGAGACTCTGCTGGAGGATCTGCAAAGCAGGGCAGAGAGCGTAAGTACCAGGCCATCCTTCCTCTCTGGGGTAAGATGCTTAATGTTGAGAAGTCCAGGATCGACAAGGTATATTCAAATGAAAAACTCCAGCCTGTAGTTATGGCTTTGGGTGCCGGAATCGGTGATGACTTTGATCCTGAGAAGCTCCGTTACCATAAGTGCATCATTATGGCCGATGCCGATGTCGACGGTTCTCATATCCGTACATTGCTTCTGACATTCTTCTTCAGATACATGAAGCCTCTCGTTGAGGGCGGATATGTATATATCGCTTGCCCGCCTCTCTACAAGGTTTATAAGGGAGAGGAAGCATATTACGCTTATGATGATGCAGAAGTTGAAGCTATAAAGGAAAAGACCGGATGGAAGGATCCCCTCATCCAGAGATTTAAGGGTCTTGGTGAGATGAGCTCTGAACAGCTCTGGGATACTACAATGAATCCTGCAACCCGTAAGCTCCTCAAGGTATCACTCGCTGATGCCCAGGCTGCAGACGAAACATTCTCACTCCTCATGGGTGATCAGGTTGAACCCAGAAAGCTCTTTATCCAGGAGAATGCTAAGCTGGCTAATATCGATAACTAAGATATTCAAACTCCTGTTATGGAATCGGCACTTCGCTTAAAAGAATTCCATAACAGGAGTTTTCTTTTTAGTCAGTTGATCAATATCAATTATTGCCTCAATTGAATTGTTACTGCTTTTATAAGCATTCTATATATTATTCCCATTATCTAATAATGTTCCACGTGGAACAAATTCAAACACCTGTCATGAAATCGGCGCTTCGCTTAAAAGAATTTCATAACAGGTGTTTTCATTTACATTAGTATTGTTCCACGTAGAACAATTCTGCAATATGATTATTTAACATGATTGAAATATTAGATGTATCGATAAAGTAGTAATATATTGTTATATAATATTTAAAGGAGAGATTATTGATGGGTAAGATCATTGCGATTGTAAATCAGAAGGGTGGAGTCGGAAAGACAACTACTGCTGTAAATCTTGCCGCCTTTATCGGTAAAAAACGTAAGAAAGTGCTGCTGATCGATCTCGATCCTCAGGGTAATGCAACAAGCGGTCTGGGTATCGACAAGGGTCAGCTTGAGAATACAACATATGATATGTTAGTAAATGATATTCCTGTTACTGATGTAATAGTTGAGTCATCTGCAGCAAATGTCGATATGGTCCCTACTAACATCAATCTGGCCGGAGCCGAGGTTGAACTGGTCAGTGCCATGTCCAGGGAACAGATACTGAAGAATGCGATCAAGGATGTGGTTGATGATTACGATTACATTTTCGTTGATTGTCCTCCTTCATTGGGATTGCTGACAATCAACGCCTTGACAGCATGTGAGTTTGTTATCGTACCCATCCAGGGTGAATACTATGCGCTGGAGGGATTAACCCAGCTCATCGATACGATCAATATCGTCAAGAAGAAACTCAATCCTAATATCAGTATAGGCGGCGTTGTCCTGACGATGTTCAATATGCGTACACAGCTCTCCAAGCAGGTCAAGGAAGAGGTAGAGGAGTATTTTGGTAAGAAGGTATTTAAGACCCTAGTTCCCAGAAATGTCAGACTTGCGGAAGCTCCCAGCTATGGCCTTTCAATTTACGACTATGACAAGAACTCCAAGGGTTCAAAGGCCTATGAGACGCTGGCCGGCGAGGTTATCAGAAGGATCAAGTAAAACATAGACGCACATCTATATAACGAGGTGAACAATATGGCAAGAACAGCAAAGACAACTACAACTGCAGCAAAGAAAAAGACAACAACAAAGGGACTGGGAAAGGGACTCAGCGCATTGCTTCCAACAGAAGGTATTCCTGAAAATACAACTGATTCGGTTATAGAACTGAAGATAAATGATATATCTCCTAATACTGATCAGCCCCGTAAGGATTTTGATGAGGAAAAGCTCAATGAACTGGCTGCATCGATCAAGGAAAACGGCGTAATACAGCCCATAATCGTTCAGAGAAGAGATAAGGGTTACCGCATAGTAGCAGGTGAGAGAAGGTGGCGTGCGTCACGTCTGGCAGGATTAAAGGTGATACCTGCCATAGTAAGGGATCTCACTGATCAGGAGACCATGGAACAGGCTCTCATCGAGAACCTCCAGAGAGAAGATCTGAACCCCATTGAAGAGGCTCTTGCTATGCAGATGCTGCTCAAGACACATAAGCTCACACAGGAACAGCTGGCAAAGAAGCTCGGCAAGCCCAGAGCAACTATAGCAAACACTATCAGATTGACGAACATCAATGAATCACTCATTGATTTCATCAGGAGCGGAGAGCTTTCTGCCGGTCATGCAAAGGCTATCCTGGCTCTCAAGGATGAGGAGGATCAGCGCCGTGTTGCAGATGTCATAATGACCCGCGACATGAGTGTCAGACAGGCAGAAGAATACATCAAGAAGTATATCTGGGCCAAGGAAAACAACACAGAGCCCAAGGCTAAGAAAGAGCTGGATCCTCAAGTAAAGCTCAGCATCAAGGAAGTCGAGACCAGGCTCAAAAAGACACTGGGTTCCAGAGTCAAGATCAAGGTTACTGATCAGTCTACAGGAAAGGGCAAGATCGTTATCGATTATAAGAATAACGAGGACCTGGATCGTCTGATCGAGATACTCGGCTGACCCGATCCCGATTGTTTCACGTAGAACAGGAGCCGTATCCGAATACAGGATACGGCTCTTTTTCATATATAAATAATAATTATTGAAAATTACCTGCCAATACTGTAAAATACTGACCGTATCGAATGACCTGGAGCGGTATCGAAGTGGTCATAACGAGGCGGTCTTGAAAACCGTTTGTCCGCAAGGGCACGTGGGTTCGAATCCCACCCGCTCCGCCAGAAAGGCCCGTAAACACTGCGTTTGCGGGTCTTTAATTTTGCCGAATTTTCTACTTTCTTGTAATTCATCCTATAAGCTCCGTAATCTTGGGGGCACATTCCTTGTTTTTGGGGGCACATTTACCCTCTATATCTTGCAAGTTCGAACCTAACGGGCATGAACTGAAGTCCGGGTTAGATAACCTAATGTTACCCCCGTAAGCCGGACAATGATGATACAATACATAAGAGTACTTTTATTCGACAGTTTTAGTGATAATGAGGTATTTATATGGGTCTTGCTGTCTTTTTTCTTTTGGGAATACTGATACTGCTTGTTTCGGGGGCGTTACTCATAACAGGTATTGTCCTCATCGCTGCCGGTATCAATGATAAGAAAGCAGGGAAAAAGGGAAAGAAGACCAGCATAGGCATAGGCATGGCTTCGATACCGCTCCTTCTTGTCCTGTACATAGCCGGGAGATATGTCCTGTACAATGCCAGTGTTAAATGTATAGCTGATGAATGGCGGTATAAGCCATTTTTCATGCCGCGGAATGCAGTCATAGGTTCAAGCGAAATGCTCAGGGAGCTGCTTGAATCCGTTGATGATGAAGACGAAGACATGATCTATCGTGAGTTTTCTGAGAATGTCAGAGATGACAGACATTTCGATGATACGGTAGAAGAATTTCTGGATGATATCGAAAGACTGAATGCCGATCTCGATCCTGATGATTTTCTTACGGATTACGGCAAGAGCGTTCATCTCGAAGGCGATACAAAAACCATTCTGTCAGGCTATATCTATTCTGCTGAGATAGATGGTGAGACATACTACTGCTATGTAAGGATATGCATCACAAATTACGGCGATATGGATGATGTGGGCCTGCAGCAGTTCATCGTCTGTACTGAAGATAAAATGGATGAACTCTATGAGATCATAGACGACGGAGATGATGATATCTATCTGAAAGTATTATAAGTGACTGCAGCGCTGCCTAAGCTGACCCACAGGAGCGCTTACACTGAGGAGGAGATGAAGCTGGCAGCAGAAGAGGAAAAACTGTTCTGCCACAACTGCTCAAAAGCTTCTCCCGCAGAGATGTGGGTTATCAACAAATTCAATTAAGGCCGGATAGATCAGTCTACGATCGTACCGTAGAAATCAACCTCAGCAAGGGATGTTTCCACGCTGGAGATCTTAAGTGTTGCAGAATCTCCTTCTTCGAGTTTCTCTGCGCTGTTGTCAGTAACGTACAGTTCCACGGAGCTGCTGAAATCAGGTGTAGCACCGAAGAAGATCCTGCCTATGGCGTTGCTGTCATTGACGGTAAAATCAACAGTCTTGCCGACAACATCTTCGCCGTCACAATATGCGCGGTATGCATCGAGAGGAGCAGGGTAGTCGGCGCTGCTGCCGCATCCTGAAACTGACAGGACCATGCAGAAGAGCACAGATAAGATCAGTACGATGGATAGTGTTTTTTTCATGATTTCCAATCCCCCATATCTAAACTGTTTTAATTATACATCAGATCTTTATGGAGAACACGTTCAGGCCCAGAAGGGAGTGGTATTCCATTTCCTTGCAGAGCTTTTTGACGATCCTGATACCGATATTGTGAGCGGGATCTTCAGGATTGAACATTATGTCGCACTCCTCGGGATTGAATGACCTGCAGTTGTCCTTGAACTTGATGATGAGATCTTCTCCCGTCCATGTGACACTGATGTCTACAACGCTGTTGCTCCTGGCGCTGAAGCCGTGTTCGACGATATTGACCGCCAGTTCCTCAACGCACAATCCTGATTTCATGCTGATGTGCTCATCCACACCGTGCTCACGGCAGAAACTGATGACCTGCTCGGAGATGTTGATGGCTTCCTCCCTGTTGTGGATGGACAGGTTCAGACGGTCCTTGTCTTCAACGCCGAATCCCTTGGGATAGCCGCAGAGGATGCTGATCTTGTTGGGGAAGTGCTTTTCCCGTATCCATGTCATGATGAGGATGATGAATACCAGCAGGATTCCGCTTGCCGTCTGTGCTATCCACAGACCGGTCATGCCGAAGGGAATGACGAGGAGCAGTGACATGCCGGCAACCAGTATCAGACCATCCAGGATGTTGACGACGTGAACGGCAATATGGTGTTCCATGCAGCGCCACAGATCCCTGATACCGATGATTATGGAACTGCCCGGTGATGACAGGGGAAAGATGATGAATCCCAGCAGTGCCATCCGGTAGACGTCAGATGAGGGATCGTGGAAATACAGATTAGTGAGCGGCACGGCGAGTAGCGCCAGTATGAGAGATGACAGACAGACCAGAGGAACGGCCTTGCGCAGATAAATACGCATGAGGAGTTCTATGGCACTCTTATCCTTTTCACCCGTATAGATGGATGCGAGAGTGATCAGGGCTGATGTCATGCCGGCAGGGATGGCCCAGTAAAGATATCCGAATGAACCTACTGCCGAGAAGGCTGACATTCCGCTGTTGCCTACGAAGTTGAGGATTATGGCATTGAGGATCATGCCTCTGACTGCCAGCATGAGCTGTGACAGTGATGCGGGAAATCCGTACTTCAGTATCTCGCGGAAATCACGTGAGGATATATCCGATGTTATGAGCCTGAATGATGCCTTCTTGCTGATGAAATGTATGCCGGGAACTATGCAGGATACCCAGTTTCCGGCTGCCGTTGCCAGACCGAGACCGAATATACCCATATTAAGTACTTTGATGAACAGATAGTCGCAGACGGCATTTGTGACGAACATGCCGGCGATGCTGAAATAGCCGATCTTTTCCTTTTTCTCCAGCTGCAGGAAAGAGGTGAACTGCGTTCCGAGCATGAAAGGCAGGATGCCTCCGCCGATACCGCGGAAGTACTGGATGAGATCCTGATAAAGAGGATTGGATGTCTTAACGGAGAGCATGGCCGGAACGGCAGGAAAGAACAGGCACAGCACGGTTCCTATTATGCCCAGGACGATAACGGTAAAGATGTCTATGGAAAAGATGGAACGTGCTTTTTTAACCATGTTCTCGCCCAGGTATTTTCCGCAGAGTATCTGGGCGCCTGAGAACATCAGTACATTGAGGGAATCAAGTATCTTGGAAAAGGGGCCGTACAGTCCCGTGACTGCCATCGCATCCGGACCGATCAGGTTGCTGGCAAAGGTGGAGTCGATGATGATATTGATCCCTGAGCACATAACGAGCAGGATCTGGACCGGGACCATGCTGAAGAATAACCGCCGGGTTATCTTCTCGTCATATCTGTTGATGTTTATCGGCATATTGACCTCGTAAATGGTATTACGTGTATATTTAATATGATATCATTATATACAAATCATGGTTACCGGAGGAGTATCATTATGACAATGGGTGAATCGGGAGAGATGTATCTGGAGACACTTCTCATTCTTTCGAAGAAACAGGACAAAGTCATCTCCAATGATCTGGCTGTAAATATGGGCTTTTCCAGACCATCAGTCTGCCGTGCGGTCAAGCTCCTGAAACAGGACAAATACATCGATGTGGATCCCGACGGTCATCTGACACTCACTCATTCCGGCAGGGAGATCGCCGAGAAGATATATGAACGTCATCTGGTCATCAGCAGATTCTTTGAATCGATCGGTGTATCCCCCGATACCGCTTCCGAAGACGCGTGCCGTATAGAGCACGTCATCAGTGACGAATCATTCAACAAGCTAAAAGAACACCTAAAGTGATCCGGTACGGTTTATCCCAGACCGATATCCAGAGCCATCATAAGAACGAATCCCAATGCAAAACTGACAGTTCCGATGTTGGAGTGTTCACCTTCGCTCATCTCCGGGATCAGTTCCTCGACTACCACGAATATCATTGCGCCCGCTGCAAAGCTCAGGAGATAGGGCATTACGGGCACCAGTATTCCGGCTGCCAGTATTACCGCTAACGCACCAATAGGTTCCACGATTCCTGACAGTACACCATATATGAATGTCTTGCCCTTGCTCATCCCTTCAGCGCGCAGAGGCATGGATACGATGGCACCTTCAGGAAAATTCTGGATCGCTATTCCGATGGACAGCGCCAGTGCCCCTGCCAGAGAGATATTGCTGTTTCCATAGACCCATCCTGCATATATGACGCCTACGGCCATGCCCTCGGGGATGTTGTGCAGCGTAACCGCAAGTATGAGCTTGGTTGTCCTCTTAAGACCTGTTCTGGGCCCTTCCTCACTCTTGTCCATGTGTACGTGAGGTATCAGCTTATCCAGGAGCAGCAGGAACAGCATGCCTATGGCAAAGCCGATGCAGGCCGGGATAAAGCCTAATCTGCCCATGGAAGAACTCTGTTCTATGGCAGGCAGCAGGAGGCTGAAGAATGATGCCGATACCATGACGCCGGCAGCAAAGCCCGTCAGTGCACGTTGTGTCTTTGTTCCGATCGAACCCCTGAGAAAGAATACACAGGCAGCACCCAGTGACGTGCCCGCAAAAGGTATCAGTATTCCCTGCAAGACAGACCAGTTCATCCTGAGATCACCTCTTTGTCAGATCTTCCTTTACGTGTTTCTTTATCGCCTTGAATGACCTGTCGCTGATATAGTGTTCAATCCTGCAGGCATCATCTGATGCTGTCTTTTCATCGACTCCCAGAGAGGTCAGCATCTCAGTGAGCACCTGATGTCTCTCATAGATCTTCCTGGCGATCTTAAGGCCCGTGGAAGACAGTTTTAAATATCCGGCCTCATCTGTTGTTATATATCCGTCGCTCTTTAGAAGGCCGACCGCACGGCTGACTGATGGTTTGGAAAAACCCATGTGCTTGACAACGTCTATACTCCTGATCTGCTTGGATGTTCTGGATAGAACATATATGGTCTCGAGATACATTTCCCCTGATTCCTGTAATGTCATTGACCGTTTCTCCCATCGTTAGAGTTAGCCAAAGCTTACCATAAAATGCCTGTATTTGCTACATTTTGAGAAAATTGCTTGACAAGTTAGATTAAGCTAACTATAATGCTATTCGGTTAGCTAGAGCTAACTAGTATCAAGTTCAGGAGGGGAACATGATGCCATTAAGATTAGCGGATGTGGGCGAACCACAGATGATCAAAAAGATCGGAGGTAGCCCCGAGATCAAAAAGCACCTGGAAGACATGGGATTCAACGTCGGCGGCGAAGTAAGGATCGTCAGCATGATCGGGGGAAACCTGATCGTCCAGGTCAAGGAGAGCCGTGTTGCCGTAAGTGAAGAACTTGCGTCAAAGATCATGGTATGAACAAGGAGGAACAGCAGTGAAGACATTAAGAGATCTGAAGGTAGGCGACACCGGAACGGTCGTCAGGATCCATGGGGAGGGTGCTGTCAAGAGGCGCATCATGGACATGGGTATTACGAAGAAAACATCAGTATATATCCGCAAGGTAGCTCCTCTCTGAGATCCTGTTGAGGTCACGGTAAGAGGTTATGAACTGTCTCTGCGTAAGGCAGATGCGGAAATGATCGAAGTTGAGTAACGTAAAAATCTAAGGAAGGAACATAAAGAACAAAATGGACATCAAGATCGCTTTGGCAGGTAACCCGAACTGCGGCAAGACAACACTATTTAACGCACTTACGGGTTCCAACCAGTTTGTCGGAAACTGGCCCGGCGTAACAGTAGAAAAGAAGGAAGGCAAGCTCAAGAAGCACGATGGAGTGACCATCACGGACCTTCCCGGTATATATTCACTTTCCCCCTATACTTTGGAGGAAGTTGTTGCAAGAAATTATCTTATCGATGAAAAGCCCGATGCTATCCTCAACATCGTTGACGGAACCAATCTGGAGCGTAACCTCTATCTGACTACACAGCTGACAGAGCTCGGCATTCCCATAGTCATGGCCGTTAACATGATGGATATCATCGAGAAGAATGGAGACAAGATCGACCTCAAGATGCTCTCTGAGCAGATGGGATGCAAAGTTGTTTCCATTTCAGCATTAAAGGGAACGGGAATAATGGAGGCCGCAGAAGCTGCCATCGATGCTGCAAAGAATACGAAGACAGTACCTGCACATGTTTTCTCAGGTGCAGTCGAGCACGCTCTGGCACACATCGAGGAAGCAGCCATTCACGATATGGATCAGGATAAACAGAGATGGTACGCCATCAAGATCTTCGAAAGAGATGAGAAGGTGATCGCCAAGCTCGGCATATCCAAGGAAAAGATGGAACATATCGAGAAGGATATTCAGGCTGCCGAGAAGGAGCTGGATGACGATTCGGAATCCATCATCACAAATGAGAGATATATCTACATAGCATCCATCATCAAGAGCTGCTACAAAAAGAAATCCAAGGCTTTGGCAACAACATCGGACAAGATCGACAGGATCGTAACCAACAGGATCCTGGCGCTCCCGATCTTTGCCGTCATAATGTGGCTCGTGTACCTCATTGCAATGTCAACAGTAGGTGCATGGGCAACGGACTGGACAAACGATAACCTCTTCGGTGACGGCTGGTTCCTACTCGGCATCGGACAGTCAAAGTACGATGAGCAGGTAGATGAATGGGCAGGTGAGACCGTATTTACGGATGATCTCAAAACCGTTATCGATGCAGCAGTTGAGAAAGACATCGCCGGTGCAGAGAACCTGCAGGGTGATTTCGAGGATGCCGATTTCGGCGCTTTCGAAGAAGACTACGGTTTCTTTGCTGATGAATTCGCAGAGAACGGATTCGATATGGCAGGTATCCTCGAGGCATCAGGTGCCCTCGATGAGGAAGGTGAGTTTACTACTCCTGATCCCGCTGAGGTCGAAGGCGGCGTCTTTGTACCGAGCATTCCCGACCTGGCATCTTCAGGACTGGAAAAGGCCGGTGCCAATGAATTCGTAACAGGCCTCGTTTGTGACGGTATCATCGGAGGTGTCGGTGCAGTACTGGGATTCGTTCCCCAGATGCTCGTGCTGTTCTTCCTCCTGGCATTCCTGGAATCATGCGGATATATGGCGCGTGTTGCCTTCGTACTCGACAGGATCTTCAGGAGATTCGGTCTGTCCGGCAAATCATTCATCCCGATGCTCGTTGCATCAGGATGCGGCGTTCCGGGTATCATGGCATCCAGGACCATCGAGAGCCAGCGTGACCGCAGGATGACCATCATAACGACAACGTTCATACCTTGCGGAGCCAAGCTCCCCATCATCGCACTGATCACTGCCGCACTCTTCCGTGACACATTATGGAGAGGCGCATGGATCGGACCTGTTGCATATTTCATCGGTGTAGCTGCCGTTATCATTTCAGGTATACTTCTCAAAAAGACAAAGATGTTCTCAGGTGATCCCGCTCCCTTCGTTATGGAGCTGCCCGCATATCACCTTCCCACGATCGGCAATCTCCTCAGATCCATGTGGGAGCGCGGCTGGTCATTCATAAAGAAGGCAGGTACGGTCATCCTCCTTTCCTCGATCCTCATCTGGTTCGGTTCCGTATTCGGAAACATGGAAGGCGGATTCGGATTTGATCCCGACATGGAATTGGAATCATCAGTACTGGGTATCATCGGTAATGCATTAAAGTGGGTATTTGCTCCTCTCGGATTTGCAAATATAAAGGCAACGATCGCCACCATCATGGGCCTTGTTGCCAAGGAAGAAGTAGTCGGCGTCTTCGGCGTCCTCGACTTCGAAGGCCTCACACCTCTGGCAGGTTTCTCGTTCCTTATTTTTAATCTCCTTTGCGCTCCTTGTTTTGCTGCAATCGGTGCCATCAAGAGGGAGATGAACAGCGGCAAGTGGACTTGGTTTGCCATCGGATATCAGTGTGCATTTGCATAGCCGTATCGCTGATAGTTTTCCAGATAGGCTCCCTCTTTTCAGGCAGTGCCAATGTTATCGGTCTGATAGCAGCAGTCCTCGTATTTGCCGGGTTATGCTTCCTTTTGTTCAGACCTGCAAGGAAAGAGGCAGTCAAATGATCAGCTGGTTGGCAGATAACATTGCGAACATCCTGGTCCTGACAGCGGTGCTGCTGGCGGTCATTCTGGCCGTCAGGAGCATGGTCAGGGACAAAAAGGCCGGCAAGTCCTCTTGCGACTGCGGATGTGCAAACTGCGCCATGGCCGGCAAGTGCCATCAGCATCAGAAATAGCAATCATTCTTCATTAAGTTATGAGCCATACAAACGGTCAGCCCCGGGAACGTGTTTCCCGGGGTTGATCGTTATGCTAAAATAAATTTATCATTTCTGGGTTGAAGGGACATCATCTGCGGTATGTATTATTCGAGCATAGGAATGCTGGCCATAGTACTACTTATGATAATCAATGCCGACACGCTGTTTGGCAGGTACGGCACTGAAGGTCATGCCCACAGTCCGGCGTACAGGGCATTTCTGTTTGCCTCACTGCTTTATTACACCGCTGACAGCTTCTGGGGCATCCTGATGGATATAGGGATAGTGCCGCTCGTATATGCTGATACGGTGCTGTACTTTGTGGCGATGGGTCTGTGCGTCCTGACATGGGTCAGATATATCGCCGTATTCCTCAACCAGAATCAGTTCTGGACCAGGGCACTGAATACCACCGGGCTGGTAATCCTGGGCACGGAGATATTGGTCATCATCGTCAACTTCTTTTATCCGGTCATGTTCTTCTTTTCCAAGGATGGTGAATACATTGCCAGACCGGCAAGATACGTGATCTTATATGTCCAGCTGGTACTGTTTGCCGTAATAGCCATAGATACGCTGCTTACGGCTGCCAGGCTCAAGGGGAACAGCAGGTATCCTCACCTGGCCATCGGAATATCAGGACTCATAATGTCCGTTTTCATACTGCTTCAGGCACATTATCCTATGATGCCTTTCTATGCGGTCGGCAATCTCATAGCTACCTGCATGATCAATTCATTTGTCGTGGTAGGGGAGAGGATTGAATCCAGCCGTAAGCTGGGCTCCATCATGACGGTGGCATATAAGGACTCTCTCACCAATGTCAGGAATAATGCTGCCTATACCGAGTATAAGAAAATGATCGGCAACAGCATCCGGGACGGACAGCTCAGCGAGTTTGCGGTCATAGTATTTGACCTCAATGACCTTAAGAAGGTAAATGACACCGACGGACATGACGCAGGCGACAGGTATATCAGAGAGGGATGCGAACTGATATGCAGGACTTTCGATCACAGTCCCGTGTTCAGGATAGGCGGTGATGAATTCGTTGCATGCCTGATGAACGAGGATTTCAGGAACAGGGACAGCCTCTACAGATCTTTCAATGAACAGATAGAGAATAATATCAGGAACGGCGGTGTCGTAGTATCCGCCGGAATCAGCGTATACTACCCCGGCAAGGACTCGGGTTATGATGATGTGTTTGTCCGTGCTGATGAACTGATGTATGACCGCAAGAAGGAACTGAAAAAGAGGAAGATCAGACCCCTTTAAGTCAGGTCCCCGATCCCCGAAGACATAAGTATGACCTTGTCGCTGCCAACGGTGAGGATACCGCCCTCCATGGCTGCGGATCTGGATGATCCGTCAGGGAGGTCTATCCTCATGTCACAGCTGACCACTGCCGTTGCGAAAGGGATGTGACCTGCCATGACGGCCAGGTCACCCTCGCATCCCCTTACGAAGAGGCGCGTAACTTCCCCCTTGAACTTGTTTCCGTCAGGAGTAGAGATGGTCAGTTCAAAGGTGCTCATTTCTGATTCGCTTTCTCGATCGCTTCCTCGATGGTTCCTACGAACAGGAACGCAGACTCGGGCAGATCGTCGTGCTTGCCCTCGATGATCTCCTTAAAGCCCCTGATCGTGTCTGACAGCGATACGTAGGTTCCGGGTATACCCGTAAACTTCTCCGATACGAAGAAGGGCTGTGAGAGGAATCTCTGGATCTTACGGGCACGTGTAACGAGGACCTTATCCTCATCTGAGAGCTCGTCCATACCCATGATGGCGATGATGTCGAGGAGCTCGTTATATCTCTGGAGGATCCTCTGGATCTCCTTGGCTACAAAGTAGTGTTCCTCACCGAGGATATCGGGAGAGAGGATACGGCTGGAAGACTCCAGCGGATCAACAGCCGGATAGATACCCTGTGATGCTATGCTCCTGGACAGAACGGTGGTTGCATCCAGGTGGGCAAATGTGGTGGCAGGAGCAGGGTCCGTGAGGTCGTCTGCAGGCACGTAAACGGCCTGGATGGATGTGATGGATCCTTTCTTGGTGGATGTGATCCTCTCCTGCAGGGCGCCCATCTCGGTTGCGAGAGTAGGCTGATATCCTACGGCAGAAGGCATTCTGCCCAGCAGGGCGGAAACCTCCGAACCTGCCTGGGTAAATCGGAAGATGTTATCGATGAACAGGAGCACGTCCTGACCCTCGGTGTCTCTGAAGTATTCAGCCATGGTAAGACCTGACAGGGCAACTCTCATCCTGGCTCCCGGCGGTTCGTTCATCTGGCCGTACACGAGTGTGGTATTGGACAGAACGCCTGACTGCTTCATTTCGTTATAGAGGTCGTTTCCTTCACGTGTTCTCTCACCGACGCCGGTAAATACAGACAGACCGCCGTGCTGCTTGGCGATGTTGTTGATCAGCTCCATGATGAGGACGGTCTTGCCTACGCCGGCACCTCCGAACAGGCCTATCTTACCGCCCTTGGAATAGGGGCAGAGCAGGTCGATGACCTTGATGCCCGTCTCGAGGATCTCCGTGGATGTGGACAGTTCATCGTAGGAGGGAGCCTGGCGGTGGATGTTCCATCTCTCGCAGTCGCTTAAGGAAGGTCCCTTGTCCATTGCATCACCCAGCACGTTAAAGATCCTGCCGAGAGTTCTCTTGCCGACGGGAACGCTTATTGCCTTGCCTGTATCGATGACCTCAGTTCCGCGCTTTAATCCGTCCGTGGAACTCATGGCGATGCATCTGGCCGTATTATCTCCGATATGCTGGGCAACCTCGACCGTCAGTGTCCTGGTGCCCATGTCTATCGTGAGGGCATTGTCGATCGCGGGAAGGCTGCCTTCCTCGAATCTGACGTCAACTACAGGTCCCATTACCTGAGCAACTTTACCGGGTCTTTTCTCTTTCATACTGTCTGTCCTGCCTTATGTGTTATTTGCCGCTGCCTGCGACAATCTCTGTTATTTCCTGCGTTATCGCGCTCTGTCTGGCTCGGTTGTACTGCAGCTCCAGATCGTCGATCATGGCCTGTGCATTCTTCTCTGCGGAATCCATGGCCATCCTCCTGGCTGCCACCTCGCTGGCAAAGCTTTCTCTAACTGCTTCTGTGATCGCTCCAGTAACGTATTCGGGAACGGCATGGTTCAGCACCGTGGGTTCATCGGGTTCGAAGATCATGCCGGTCTTATGTGCCTCGGTATCCCTGGTCAGAGGGAGGATCCACCTGACTTCGGCGATCTGGGTCATCATGTTAACGTACCTGGTGCATACGATGCCCAGACGGTCAAATTCCTCATTGACAAAACCTTTGCACAGCTCATCAGTAAGCTCTCTGGCATCGCGATATGAGAATGTCTCAGATGATACGAAATCCGAATCCGTCCTGTCGCAGATTCTCCTGCCCAGAGGTATGATGCTGCACTTGTCGTATTCCCTCAGGAGCCTGAAGATGTTGGCGTTATATCCGCCTGCCAGTCCTCTGTCTCCCGCAATGACTATGAGTCTCGTCCTGTCTGAATTGATGTCTGTTTCAGCGCTGCGCAGATAGGGACTCTTGCTGCATTCCGGAGCCAGGACCAGTTCCTTTACCATGGTCTCCAGTGCATTGAGGAATTCCTTTGTCTTGAACATCTCCTCATTGGCGCGGCGGATCTTGGATGAGGCGACCAGACCCATCGCTTTCGTCAGATGAAGCGATGAATCCACACTCTTGATCCTGATCCTCAGTTTTTTGGTATCCGCACCCATTACATCAGTTCCTTCACTTCATCGAGAGCTTTCTTGATCGTCTCGATATCGAATTCTTCCATCTGGTTATGCTCGATCCTCTCCAGGAAATACTGGTAATCAGAATTGAGCTTATCGTACAGTTTCATCTCGTATTCGTGTACGCGGTTAACGGGATACTCATCCAGATAACCGTTGATTACTGCATAGACTATCGCAACCTGGCATCCCATGGATACGGGGCTGTTGCGGTGCTGCTTGAGGACTTCCACGATCCTCTCGCCCAGTGCCAGTCTGGCCTTGGTGTCCGCATCGAGGTCCGATCCGAACTGGGCAAAGCTCTGGAGCTCCCTGTACTGTGAGTAGAGGAGCTTGAGCGTTCCTGCAACCTTCTTCATTCCCTTGAGCTGTGCGGCACCGCCTACACGGCTTACGGAGATACCCGGGTTGATGGCCGGCATGATTCCTGCGTGGAACAGTTCTGACTCCAGGAAGATCTGGCCGTCCGTGATCGATATTACGTTAGTGGGTATGTATGCAGATACGTCGCCTGCCTGTGTCTCGATGATGGGCAGGGCCGTTATGGATCCGCCTCCGAATTCGGGCGCAACGCATGCAGCTCTCTCCAGCAGTCTGGAGTGGAGGTAGAATACGTCACCGGGATAAGCTTCTCTTCCCGGAGGTCTCCTGATCAGGAGGGACATGGCTCTGTATGCCACGGCGTGCTTGGACAGGTCATCGTATATGATCAGGACGTCCTTGCCCTGTTCCCTGAAATACTCAGCCATGGCGCATCCCGCATAGGGGGCAACATACTGGAGAGGGGCACTCTCCGATGCTGATGCGGAAACGATTATGGTGTAATCCATGGCGCCTGCCCTGATGAGCTCCTGTGTCAGTGCAACTACCGATGTGCTCTTCTGGCCGATGGAGACATATATGCAGATGACGCCGCTGTCACGCTGGTTGATGATGGTATCTACCGCGATCTCGGTCTTACCGGTCTGACGGTCGCCGATGATGAGCTCTCTCTGGCCTCTGCCGATGGGGATCATGGAGTCGATTGCCTTGATGCCCGTCTGCATGGGGACGGAGACGCTCTGCCTCTCGAGTATGCCGGGAGCCTCTGATTCGATGGGGCGCATACCGGAGTTGGCAATGCTGCCCAGGCCGTCTATGGGGTTGCCTAATGCATCCACGACTCTGCCCAGGAATGCTTCGCCCACGGGAACTGACAATACCCTGCCGGTCCTCTTGACCATGGTGCCTTCCCTGATATCGTTCTTGTCTGAGAGGATGGCGACTGATACCGTCTCATCCTCCAGGTTCTGGGCCACTCCTACCGAGCCGTCGTCGAACTCCAGGAGTTCGCTGGCCATGCATTCGCGCAGACCGTATACGCTGGCGATACCGTCACCTACTACGACGACGGTTCCAGTCTCGCTCATCTCGATCTTCTCGTGATAGCTCTTGATCTGTTCTTTTATGATATTGCTGATAACATCAGGTTTCTGATTCATTGCTCCATCACTTCCTTTATTTCTTTAAGGCGGCGCTTGAGGCTGTAGTCGATCCTCATGCCGTCCATCTCGACAACGACGCCTCCGATGAGGTTAGCGTTGACTTTAAACTCGATATCGATCTCCTTGCCGAATCTCTTTTCCAGAGCGGCCTTAAGATCCTTCCTCTGATCCTCAGACAGTTCCACGGCAGTATAGACTACGGCTTCCGTCCGCCTGGACATCTCCAGATACATCTCTTCGAAAGAGGAGAATGCCTCGGGGAAATCGGATATGTGACCCTTGCCCGTGAGGACGCACATGAGGGAGAGGACATATTTATGTACCTGCCCCTCGAAAGCCTTCGTGACGAGCTCTATCCTCTCCTCAGACGGAATGGCGGGAGATACCAGGAGTTCCTGATACTCCGGATTCTCATCCAGGGCGGTCTTGACGGTATTGAGTGAACCGTACATCTCGTCCTTTATGTTCTCGGATAATGCTATCTCCATCAGAGCCGATGCGTATTCTCTGCCTCTGCCGTTCATTCTTACCTATTCTGTCCTATCTGGTCGATAAAATCGTTGATCAGTTCCTTGTGATCTTCCTCGTTGATCTCCCTGTTCAGCATCTTGCCTGCGAGCATGGATGACAGGTCGATGATCTCATGCTTCATCTCGGAGGCTGAATTCTTGTACTCCAGCTCTGCCTCGAATCTGGCCTGATCCACGATGCTGTCAGCTCTTTCCTTGGCTGTCTTGATGATGATCTTGCTCTGCTTGTCAGCCTTGATGGTGGCCTTCTTGACGATGTCTCCGGCTTCTTCCTCAGCCTGGAGCATGCGTGATTCCCACTTCAGGCGCTCGTCAGAAGCCTTCTGCATCTCATCGCGGGCCTCATCGAGCTTCTTCTGTGCGAGAGCCTCCCTGTCTGCGATCATCTTCTTGACCGGCTTAAAGAGAAACCTCTTGAACATTAAGAACAGGATGGTGAGATTACACAGGGATATTATTATCTGCCATATGTTGACCGATATGATATCGAGCGTATTCATTATCTATTCCTGCCTTCCTTAACTGATAGCGCTCAAAAGGATGTCTACGAATCTGCCGGGTGCAACGAAGATCAAAAGGATCGCGATGACCAGGGCATAAAGACCTGTGGTCTCTGCTACGGCGCATCCCATGAGCATCGTGGTCGTTACTGCACTTCTGCTCTCGGGCTGTCTTCCGATGGCTTCGCAGGCCTTGGCTACTGCGTTACCTTCACCGATACCGGGTCCGATACCTGCGATCATTGCACAGCCTGCGCCCAGAGCACATCCGCCCAAGATAATTCCGATTGCAAGTTCTAGCATGTTGTTTTCCTCCTGTAAAATAACTTATGCTTTCTTTGTTTTTGCTTTGGCCTTCTTCCTCGCGAGATAATCCTCGAGTGAGAAAGCGCCGCCTATGTAGAGCATCGTCAGCATGGCGAATATGAACGCCTGCAGACAGCCGCTGAACACGTCAAAATAGATGGATAATACGGCCGGGATACCGATCCTGAGGAACGGGAAATCCCCCAGAGCTCCGGGGAGCCAGCCGAATAAGATGTGTGACAGCCCGGCCAGGCCCTCTGCCACCAGAACGGATATGACGGCACCCGACAATATGTTTCCGTAATGACGGAATGCCATCGATATGGGAGTTGCGACTTCGCTGATGATGTTCAGGGGAGCCAGGAAAGGAACGGGCTCCGCGAAACTCTTCAGGTAATGAAGAGGTCCGCACTTCATCTTGTAATATGTGATGAGGATGAATACCAGTATCGCCCATCCTGCAACTATGTTGAGATCAGATGTAGGTGAGAACAATCCGATGAGGCTCATGAGGCTGGAGAAGGCTGACAGAGCCAGTATCGCAGCCACGAAGGGCGCCATGCCGGCAAAGAACTCGCCCATGTTGCTCTTGACCAGGCCCTCAACGAGTTCTACTGCCCATTCAGCCATAACGGCTCTCCTGGTATATACGTTTGCCCTGATGCCGTGTGTGATGTACAGGCACAGGAAGAACAGTGAGATGATGACTATCCAGGAATTTACCTGCGCCTCGGATACGGGCAGGTCCTGTATGGGGAGATGGACTGTAAAGAAAACGGATGCACCGGTGATCTGGATACCCTCGGAGGGGGTGACAAAAGCGACCTTGAGGAACCACCCCAATGCCACAGGGAGTGCCATCATGATCAAAAGCAGTGCATCTACGAGCTTAAATCTCAGATCAGGTTTGTTGTTCATCACTATTCTCTATTTCCGCGCCGTCATATTTGATGCCGACGTAGGGTCTCAGCATTATTGCGATCCTGGGGAAGAACAGGGGGATCACCAAGGCGATGACGTTAAATACGGAAAATAACGTACCGACCAGGCCGACTGCCAGCTGGAGCATGAAGCGGTAGGTCTGTGAGAACTTCATGAGGGTGGCAGCTTCTCTCTCATCCTTACCGACGGCCCTCTGGACCGTAAGTCCCATCAGAAAGAAGTTCAGGACCGCGGTTAAGCCGCCCAGCAGATTTCCCCACAGTACGCTGATCGTCCATTTCCCTATTATGAGAAACACAGCCTCCATGAGCATACTCAGTATCACTACTGAACAAGCTATGTACAGGCTCTCTTTTTTGACAGTGCTGTTGACCTTGTTTTCCATTAGACTAAAATAGCATATTTATATTTTATAGGCAAGTGCCCGGAGGCGCAGGAGGCAGGAGTGCATTTCCGGGTACATAAGTGGTCATCTTCCATTATTTGATATAATCTTAAGCAGATATCCGACGGGAGGACATGTTATGAGCAGGATCGTTATGGTAACCGGCGCCGGAAGGCCATATGCACTGTGTTTTAACATTGTTAAACGCTATCCTCATATGAGGCTGCAGGCATACTCAAGGACCTGTTCGAATCCCGCAGGGAAGACTTTACGGGCCATAGATTCATAACTAACGAAGGTGAGGATTATCCGTTTTAATGTACGACTACATACTATTTGACCTGGACGGCACACTGTCCGACACCAGCGAAGGCGTTACAAAGGGTATCCAGATAGCTCTGAGGGCATTCGGGATCGAAGAGGAAAGAGACAACCTCAGGAAGTTCATAGGACCGCCCCTGCAGTATTCCTTCTCGACCTTTTACGGATTTGAAGGTGAAAAGCTGAACAGAGCCATAGAGATCTTCAGGGAGTATTATGTGGGCGGAGGAATGTACGAGAATACGCCCTATCCGGGGCTGGACAGGCTCCTGACAGAGATCAGGGAGAGCAACAGGCCCCTGATAGTCACCACCAGCAAGCTGGAGACAGCAGCAATAGATGTCCTGACCAGGAACGGGCTTATCGGTTATTTCGACAGGGTAATAGGCGCCACTTCAGATGGAACCAGGACTACAAAGCAGGATGTCCTGGAGGAATTCCTGAGGGTTTATAACGTGACTGACAGATCCAGGGCGGTATTGATAGGCGATACCAGATTCGACGCCGAGGGTGCAGTCGCCCTGGGAATAGACTGCATCGGCGTGCTCTACGGATTCGGGACTGAGGAGGAGCTGATAGCATCTGGTGTGAAATATATCGCGCCTGCAGTTGAGGACATCAGCAGGTATCTGTAAACGGGCAGAAAGGGGAGAAGATGGCACATTACAATTGTCTTATCGTTGATGACGAAGTCGAGCTCACCGGCATGACCGCCGAATACTTCGGCATGTTCGATGTCAGCTCATTTACTGCCAATGACAGGGACTCGTGTCTGAAGTTCTTTGAGGAGAATACATGCGATGTCATCCTCCTGGATGTTAATCTGGGACAGGACAGCGGGTTTGAGCTCTGCAAAAAGCTCCGCGAGGAATACGATACCCCCATACTGTTCATCAGCGCCCGCCAGAGCGATGACGACGTGCTCATAGCACTCAATATCGGCGGTGATGATTATATCAAGAAACCATACACGCTGAGCGTTCTCCTGGCCAAGGTCAAGGTTATACTGAGGAGGCAGAAGGAGAGCATCAGTTCTGCAAAGGAGACTTCTTCCGGGTCAGACATGCCGGTCATCGACCATGCCACCATGAGCATCAATATCGGAGGCCGCCACGCACAGCTCAAGGCAAGGGAGTTTGCCCTTGCCGAATTCCTGTATAACAACCGCAACAGGATAGTTACAAAGAACGAGATCTTCGATGCGGTCTGGGGTGATTCCTTCTTCAGTGACGGAACCCTCAACGTCCACATCAGGAGGATCAGGGAGAAGATAGAACAGGATCCCAATGACCCACAGATCATCAAGACGGTCTGGGGAACCGGATACATAATGGAGATCAGTGAATGAAGTTCAGATATATAGTGACCTGCTGGATCGTCCTGCTGGGTGTGTGTCTGATACCCCTGATCTCAATGCCCGGGCATCCCGCCCGTGACATGGTCTATTACAACACCGCTGTATCAGATATCCAGTCAGGTGCGGATGCCCCGGAAGGCTGCACCATATTGTGGGCAGATGACAGTGATTATGCCTCCCGCCTGAACGGATTCTACAAGTCCGATGCCCTCGTCATGGATATCGTCCGGGACGGGGAGATAGTGGGAAAGGCCGTGTGGGATGACGCTTCTGACCGCAATGATTCATTCTCTGTTGAGATCCGCACCAGGATGATGGTCATCTGGGGAATAGTGGCTCTGGCAGGAACCCTGCTCCTGATCTATATCTATGTCACATACATCAGACCATTTAAGAAGCTCAACAGATTTGCTGTAGAAGTTGCCAGAGGCAATCTCGATTTCCCCTTGAGCAGGGGCAGGAACGATTTCTTCGGAGGCTTTACCGAAAGCTTTGACATAATGCGCACGGAGCTTAAGAACGCCAGGGCAAAGGAGGCCGAACTCCAGAAGGCCAAGCAGGAGATGCTGGCGGAGATCTCGCACGACATCAGGACTCCTCTGTCCACGATCTCAGCCACATGTGAGGTCCTGGAAGTCAAGAACCCCACACCTGACATCAGGAGCAAGACGGAGATAATCCGTGCCAAGGCCGCCACCATAGACAGCCTCATCAGCAACATGATGAGCGCATCACTGGCAGAGGTCGAAGAGCTCAGGGTCGAACCCAAAGAGGAGCCTTCCACGCTCATCGGCACGATGGTAAACAACCTGCGAGATGTGGGCGACATCAGGGTGACCGGTGATCTGCCGGAGTGCCTGCTCTATTTTGATCCCCTGAGGCTGGAGCAGGTAATAGACAACATCGTCGGCAACTCACTTAAGTATGCGGGAACATCCATTGATATCGAATACATCCGCCAGGACAAGGGCGTGGTCATCAGGATCTCAGACAGCGGACCGGGCGTTCCGGAGGATGAGCTGTCCCTGGTAACACAGAAGTTTTTCCGCGGCAAAGGATCGGAAGGCCGTCAGGGCAGCGGTCTGGGTCTTTATCTGGCCGATTATTTCATGAAGAAGATGGAAGGAGACATTGTCTTCTATAACCGCGCCGGAGGCGGCTTTGCTGCTGAGATATTCGTGAGAAAAGTATGAACATGGAAACAGCCGTACATGAAGACAGGAAAGAGATCCTGGAGCTGTATAAAGCAGTGATCGACAAGGTCAATATGTCCCCCGTAAGGCTGGGATGGAACATAGAGATATACCCCAATGAGAGTTTTATAGATGAGGCAATCTCTTCGGGCGAGATGTTCATTCTCAGGAGAGAGGGCAGGATAATATCAGCTGCAGTGGTGAACCATAACGTTAACCCTGAATACGATGATATAGACTGGCAGATCAAAGGCCCTCCGGACAGGCTCGCTACCATCCACGCACTGGCCGTCCTGCCGGAGGTGCAGGGCATGGGGCTGTCCCGCATCTTTCTGTCAGAGATCGAGGACATGTGCCGCAGCAGGGGGGATCTGGCCATCCATCTGGATGTCATAGACACGAACATCCCTGCGTACAGGCTCTACAAGGGTCAGGGCTACCATGAGACAGACCGCATCAGGATGTTCTATGAGGTAGTCGGCACCAGAGAATTCTGGATGCTGGAACATGTCCTGTGATGGTATAATCAAAGAGAATTGAACAGGTAATCCTCATGGCAAAAAAGATCAACGCTGTACTTGGACTGGCGATAATAGCCGCTTTTCTGACTCATATAATCTATGAGATCTACGCTTACCTGACGTTTTACTATAACCCCGTCGTAACAAAGGTCATCGCGTATACTGTAGCCGGACTCGTTGCCATGCACGTCATAGTTACCATAATAGTGATAACATCGGGACACGACAGAGGCAAAGGCCTCAGATATCCCGGGCTGAACATCAGGACAATTATCCAGAGAGCCAGCGGGGTATTGATGATCCTTATCCTTCCTCTGCACATCAAGAATTTTGACATCCTGTCCGGGACCGCAGGCACGCCCTGGTTTACCGTCATGCAGGCAGTACAGGTATTGTTCTATGGAACGGTCATGCTGCATATCGCAGCTTCGGCAGGCAACGCCCTGATCACGCTGGGTGTTATCACCTCAGAAAAGGCCAGAAGGAGATCTGACATTGCCGTCTGGATCGCCTGCGCCGTTCTGTTCATTGCGGCATCCTATGTCATCATCAGGACGCAGACTGCAATGTTCAGCGGGGGAGGTGCGTCATGAGCAAGGTCCTGATAATAGGCAGCGGTATCTCCGGACTGACATGCGCAATCGAATGTGCATCACGCGGGCATCACGTTATAGTTGTCTCACCATTCCCGTCTGAGAGATCCCAGTCAGTCCTGGCAGCGGGAGGCATCAATGCGGTCATCAGAGATGGCAGCGGCGACAGCATCAGGCAGCACATAGAAGATACATTAAAAGGCGGATGTTATCTGGCAGGAGAAAAGGCAGTTACCGGCCTGTGCAGTTCCGCACCTGACATCGTAAGATGGCTGGAGAGCCTGGGCACAGTCTTTACCAGGGATAATACGGGAGACATAAGCACCAGATCATTCGGAGGCCAGAGCTATCCCAGAACATGTTATGCTGGAACCGCCACCGGCAAGCAGATAGTTACTGCATTGGTCATGGAGGCCAGAAGATATGAGGGAATGGGCCTCATAGAGCGCAGGCTCTGGACGGACTTTTACGCAGGACTGATCAGGGATGGGATCTGTTATGGCGCCATGCTGTACAGCGAAGCCACCGGAATGGTCGAGGCCGTTACCGCAGATGCCGTCGTTATCGCAACGGGCGGTCAGAATTCCCTATTCGGCAAGACAACCGGATCCACCCAGTGCGACGGCTATGCGGCGGGTAAGCTCTTCTCCCAGGGAGTGGAACTCAAGAACCTGGAATTCATACAGTATCATCCGACTTCCATAGTTACCGATCAGAAGAAGATGCTGATCTCCGAGGCGGCCAGAGGCGAGGGCGGCAGGCTCTATTACGAGGAAGACGGCAGGCGTGTCTATTTCATGGAGGACAGGTTCGGGGACAGGGGAAACCTGATGCCCAGAGACATCGTATCGAGGTGCATTTATGAGACAGGACGTCAGGTCTGGCTGGATGTCTCATTCCTGGGCAGGGCCAGGATCATGGAGCGCCTGCCTGAGATATATGAACTGTGCATCAAATACAGGGGGATCGACATAACAAAGGAGAGCATTCCCGTTGTCCCTTCCGTTCATTTCTTTATGGGCGGCATCGCCGTCGACCTGAGGCACCGGACCAATATCAGGAACCTCTATGCGATAGGCGAATGCGCATCGATGTATCACGGTGCCAACAGGCTGGGAGGAAATTCCCTTCTGGCAGCCATATATAGCGCCAGGACAGCAGCGGCTGACATAGGCGGCACTTCAGACGGATCACCCGACTGGAGCGGCATGGTCAGAGAGGAACAGATCCGACTCAATGAACGCAGGAAGACAGTGAGCAAGTTCCCGGTAATGTATGTCAGGGGCATGCTGTCTGATACCGTCAACAGTTCTCTCGGGATCGTCAGGAACGGCAGCACCATTCAGAGCGGAATAGAAGACATTGATTATTTCCTGTCCATATCAGACAAGATCTGTTACGACAGGTCCGAACTGGAATACTTCAACTATTCACTTGCCGGGATCCTTAATCTGGCCAGGGCGGTCCTCACATCTGCCGGAAGCAGATGTGAGAGCAGGGGTTCACATATCAGGAGTGACTATCCTGATACTGATGACAGTCTGAAAAAAGCAACGGTCATTAATTACGACGGAGGCAAGTTTACAACGCGTCTTGTGGGGGAGGACGATTATGAAGGTTAAGATCCTGAGACAGCAGGATCCAATGTCGGATCCATACTGGCAGACCTTTACGTACGAAGGCGGCAGAGACGCCTCGGTAGCTGCAGTCCTGGATGACATCAATTACAGGGACGACGTTATCGACATAGACGGCAACCCGGCAGACAGGATCTCCTGGGAATGCTCCTGCCTGCAGTCCATATGCGGCGCATGTGCCATGGTGATCAACGGAGTTCCCCGCCTGGCATGTGATACTTTCGTCAGGGATCTCAAAGGAGACACCATCGTTATCGAACCGCTGAGGAAATTTCCGACGGTCAGCGACCTGGTGGTCGACAGGAGCACCATTCACGAAAACCTGAAAAAGGCGGATGCATATATCGGCAAATACCATCAAAGCCGGGAAAAGAACCACGATCACGAATATCAGGCCGGAAGATGCCTGAAGTGCGGACTCTGTCTGGAGATCTGTCCCAACTATACGAAGGGTGAAAAGTTCTACGGGCCCATGTTTGCCAACGACAGCTATCTGATCACTGCCAGGAGCGGCGGTGATACGTCCGGGATCAGGCAGGAATACAAAGAGCATTTTGCAGCCGGATGTTCCAAGTCCCTGGCCTGCGAAAGAGTCTGCCCCATGAACATACCGACCCTGGCTTCCATGGCAAAGATGAACCGGGGGCATATCTGATCTGCCGCACCGGAAGAAAACGGCATTCACACTAGAAGATTTCCGGTGAAAACAGCCAGATCTCACGGAGTCGACACGGTAGGCACCCACGTGTAAGAAACAGTTAAGAAACCTGTAAAGTCGGGGTTAAGACTCGGCATCCCTGTGGCGTTACAATGAAGCCATCAACACAAGGGAGGATACCAGGATGAAAGATTTCGACATAAAAGTACCTAATAACTGCAAAGTAACATTATTTGGAACTGATAACGGCACGATCGTTGTTCCCGCATCAGTAATATTCGATTCAGACCGCGGCCAGGCAGACATCGAGATCAAGGATGTGACAGAGGTTGAGATAGGGATCCCTAAGGAATCTGAGCACATCGAGATCAATCTGGCTTGTTCATCACTTACACTGAGGAACCTCGCATATGAGAGGATCGAGATCGACTGCAGGGAAAGTGCGCAGATCGATATCGAGGATGCAGCAGGCGCCATGGACATCAACATCATGAACGGACAAGTTACTCTTATGGTTCCTGCAGGATATGAGTTCACCACCAGGAATGAGGGCAGGGATACCAGCATGGAATACAGCATTCCCACAACTGCCAATGCCAGAAACGTAATAGAGCTCAACGGAAAGAACTCCGTGCTCAGCATCGTTAACAGGTGACCTGATTACCAGATTCCTTCAGGAATACACCCAGCATCAGCATATAGCAGATCGTCTTAGGCAGCATCAGCATTCCCAGTATGGGGAGGAGTGATGCTGCTACTGCTACTGGGATGTAAAACAGGAAAGACAGCGTGATGTAGAGCCAGATCCGTTTGAAATTATGGTTCTCATTACGCCTCTGAAAATACATGATAACGATCAGGATGCCGATCATGACGAAAGGTATGTTCCTGATGGTTCCCCAGAATACGGATACTCCGCCGGAAAGCCATTCATTACCGGGCATCATGCAGATCATCACCCTGCAAAGAGCGGTCATCAGAAGGCCGGTCATTACGTATTTCTTTTCATTGGCGTTCTTCCATTCGTAGAGTCTGGTGTGCAGGAAGAAGAGCATTATGTAAAAGACTGTCATGGTTATGGATGTGACGAGCTTGCCAAATCCCAGCCAGGAGGTAAAGTCGCCCTCGAGAAAGTAGTTCAGGACTCTGGGGACCAGGTGGAATGCGTCACCTGCTCCGAGTATGAGAGCAGCCGATCCCATGAGCCTGCCGACGGTATCTTTCCTCCTGATGAGGATCACGATCCCGCACGTAATTGCAAAGAGCAGATAGATGATGTCAAATGCAGATTCACCGTATTTCATATGTTGATTATAGCATGTAAGAAACAGTTAAGGATCTCTTAATTACCGGGTTAAGACTTCCGGGGATACATGTCATAGAATACACTTGACGGCGCGAGGGGAATAAGCGCGCCGGGGCATATAAGACAACAGTAAGGAGATAAGAAATGAAGAAAGTAATACTCGAGGCAACCGATCTGTGCAAGACATACTCCAATGAGAGTGTTCAGCAGCACGTCATAAAAAATCTCAATCTGAAGATCTACGAGGGTGATTTCACCGTCATAATGGGCAACTCCGGATCGGGCAAGAGTACTCTTCTCTACTCCCAGTCCGGCATGGACAGGCCCACGCTGGGAAAGATCAGATACGGCGGTGAGGAGATCTCCGGATACAGCAACGACAAGCTGGCCGTGTTCAGAAGGAACCACTGCGGATTCGTATTCCAGCAGAACTACCTGAACGACACCATGAGCGCTCTGGATAACGTCATGGTTAGTGGCCTCCTCGTGACAAAAGACCGCAAGGCTCTCGCACAGAGGGCAAAGGAACTCCTGACAAAGGTGGAGATAACAGAGCAGGAATGGAAGAAGTTCCCCACCCAGCTCTCAGGCGGACAGCAGCAGAGAGTCGCAGTTGTAAGGGGCGTTATCAACAGGCCTGAGATCCTGTTTGCTGACGAGCCTACGGGCGCACTCAATTCCCAGAACACGGAAAATGTTCTGGACATACTGACAGACCTCAACAACGAAGGCCAGAGCATCGTCATGGTAACCCACTCAACAAAGGCTGCAGAGCGCGGCAACAGGGTCATCTATCTGGCGGACGGTGTGGTCAAGAACGAGATAGATCTGACCGGGACAACAGGTGATGAGCGTCACAGAAAGCTCAAGGATTTCCTGTCTGAGATGGGGTGGTAACATGTATCATATATTCTTTATTGCCAGGAACAATGCAAAGAAACAAAAGGGCGACATCATAACGCTGATCATCTTATCCCTCGTGTCTGCATTGATGCTCTACATCGGTGCATCCGTAATGCTCGGAATGAGCAGCCTTATGGACACGTCTGCAAAGGAGCACAACACTGCTCATCTGTACTACTGGGTCCCTGACGAACTGGAGGACGGCCTGTACGATCTCCTGTCGGAAGATGTCAGCGTAAAGCAGCATGAAAAGAGCCGTGCGGATCTCGTAAATGCACAGTACAGAAATGCCGGAAATAAGGATGATGACTGGTCGTCGTTCCAGTTCCTTTTCGGAAGCTATGAAGAGAGCAGAGAGATAAACAGCCTGGGCGTCGTTACAGGAGATCTGACGGATAAGGATATACTGCTGCCCTACTACGTCAAGCCGCAATTCCCGGTTGGGGATGAGATAGAATTCAAGTTTGGTGATGATGTTGTAAGCTACAGGGTAGCAGGCTATGTTGAGGACCCGATGTTCGCATCCCCCATCAACATCTCCATATACGATGCATTTCTGTCACAGAGCGAGGTTGACCGTCTGGCAGACAAATATGAAAACCTCATCCTCAAGGGATATTCTCTCAAGTTCAGAGGCACGGACGATGTTGATGTCTACGGATTCCGCGACACAATCTGGGAAAAGTACCAGGCATGGCTGGCAGAGGATCAGTCCAGGGATTCCTCCTTTGTCATGGAGGTTAACTGGTGGGATATGAAGGGCGGCGGATCCTTTATGACCCAGATCGTAATGTCCATATTCATGGTCTTCGCACTGATAATCATGATCATTGCCATGATCATCATCAGCTTCTCCATCCGTAACTTCATCGAGAGGAACATGAAGAACACGGGCATACTGGAGGCTGCAGGCTACAAGACCGGAGAACTGTCTCTGGCGATCGTGATCGAGAACGTGACCGCTGCACTCGTAGGATCGGTCATAGGCGTAGCTCTGGCTGCAGCAACGAGGACTGCACTGGGATCCGTGGTTGCCATCATCAGCGGACTGCCCTGGAATCAGCCATATAATTACGGTGTTGCAGCTCTTACTGTCGCAGGGATCATCCTGCTGGTTGTGATCGTCTGTCTCATCTCGGCGAGACATTACTCCAGGACGTCTGTCCTCGACTGCCTCAGGGGAGGTATCAACAACCATAATTTCAAGCACAATCACTTTCCTTTCGAGAAGAGTGCGATGCCTGTTCCCGTTACGCTCTCGCTCAAGGAGCTGTTCGGTGACAAGAGAAGGAATATCGTCCTCACATTGATCGTTGCTATCATTGCCATATCCACCAACGTCGGCTTTGCATTGACCGAAACCTTCGGCGGACAGACTGATGCCATCATGAAGCTGGCAGGTCTGGAAATGCCCAACCTGCAGGTGCTGGATTCCAGAGATCTCATGGATGATCTGAAGAACATAGACATGATCGAAGAGATACAGATCTGCTATTCTCTGGAACCCACCCTTAACAAAGGCGACATCTCCACCTCTGTGAGCTGTGACATCTATGGCGATACATCCCTCGTAAAGAACGAGATGCTCCTGGAGGGACGCCTCCCGGTATCTGACAGGGAGATATGTCTCACAAAGAAGGTTGCCAATGAGCTGGGCGCAGATATCGGGGACATCATATACATCGATTACGGCGACCTGCATGTTGATTACGTCGTTACCGGTCTCGACCAGAAGATCAATCACATGGGCCGCAAGGCAATGCTCACCGATGCCGGCGCACTGAGGTTCCTCGGCACGCAGGACATGGTAACGTACTACATCTATACCAAGGAAGGATATGACTTTGATACAGCTGCAAAGGAGGTTGGCAAATACACAACATCACCCGTCGACAACACAGCCAAGATTGTATCGGAGACCATCTCCACGGTAACTAATTCCATGTACCTGATCTGCTACGTCATCCTGGCAGTAACAGCTCTGGTCGTCGTATTCGTCGAGATCCTCCTGGTCAGATCCAAGATCATCAGGGAATACAGGAATTACGGTATCAGCAAAGCTCTGGGATTCACATCATGGCAGCTCATGGTCCAGACCATGATCTCCAACATCCCTGCGATCATCATCGGTGTCCTCTTAGGATCCGCAGTATCAGCTCCGGTCTCTTCCGAGATCATGAGCCTGTCACTGATCCTCTTCGGAATGGAAAAGATCACTGCGTCTGTTCCCGTGTACGGGATAGTGATCACCTTTGCCGGAATACTGATAGTAGCGCTCATCACATCACTGATCTGTTCCATAACGATCAGGAAAGTCGAGCCTGTGGGACTCCTCACCGAAGAGTGATAAAGACTGTTTATGTAACGCCCCCCTTGTGCTAATATGCATAAGGGGGTGTTTTTATGAACAGATCTACGATCAAGGGAATACTATTTATCATCTCATGTGCAATATCCGCGGTATCTGTCTTTCTGCCGTACTACACGGTAGCAGTTGAGGGCGGTGATAAAGTAAACATAACTCTGATGCCTACACTGATGGGCATAATCATCCTTCTGATCGATGCAGCCAGCGTATTCATGGTCTTTGCCGGCCTGCAGCAGAAATGCGGATTCATTGCTGCAGCAAATGTCATTGCAGTAATATCCACCGTGATCAGGATGTCAGCAGGCAAGAAGGCCCTGGTTGCCAACGCCATGCTGGAGGCAGGCCACGGATCATTCACTTCCATCCTGGGAGTTGTTAGCAACGAAACCGAGGTAGAGGCAGCATTCGGCATCGGTTTCTTCCTTCTGATAATCGGAGGGATCGCGGCCGTCATTACCGGGATCATGTTTGCTATCGAGAGAGACTGAGTGTTATAATCTCACCATCTAAATATTGATTCAGGAGGTTTTCCATATGGCAGACATACGTCGTCCCGACAACATGGAAAGGATCACTACTCCGGAACTCGCAAAGGCATATATCGACGAACAGATCGCTGCTCTGCGTGAACAGATCGGCGATAAGAAGGTATTGCTTGCTCTCTCCGGCGGTGTAGATTCATCGGTAGTAGCTGCTATGCTCATCAAGGCAGTAGGTCAGCAGCTCGTATGCGTTCACGTTAATCACGGATTGCTCCGTAAGGGTGAGCCCGAGCAGGTCATCAACGTATTTGGCAAGGAACTCAATGCCAATCTCATCTATGTTGATGCAACAGACAGATTCCTCGACAAGCTCGCAGGAGTCACAGATCCCGAGCAGAAGAGAAAGATCATCGGCGGAGAGTTCATCGAAGTCTTTGCTGAGGAAGCACGCAAGCTCGACGGAATCGAATTCCTGGCTCAGGGCACCATCTGGCCTGACATCCTCGAGTCTGAGGCAGGCATCAAGGCTCATCACAACGCAGGCGGTCTTCCCGACGATATGAAGTTCGAACTCGTAGAACCTGTCCGCATCCTCTTTAAGGATGAGGTACGTGTAGTAGGCAAGGAACTGGGTCTGCCTGACAATATGGTATTCCGTCAGCCCTTCCCCGGTCCCGGACTCGGAGTAAGATGTCCCGGCGCCATCACCAGAGACCGTCTCGAGGCCGTAAGAGAGTCAGACGCCATCCTCCGTGAAGAGTTTGAAAAGAACGGTCTGGCAGGCAAGGTATGGCAGTACTTCACAGTAGTGCCTGACTTCAAGTCAACAGGTGTCAAGAACGGACAGAGGACATTCGACTGGCCCTGCATCATCCGTGCCATCAACACCACAGACGTTATGGAAGTAACAGTAGAGCACCTCTCAGACGAGCTCATCGACCATCTGGTCAACAGGATCATCACAGAGGTTCCCGGTATCAACAGAGTCCTGTTCGATTACACGCCCAAGCCACCGGCAACAGTGGAGTACGAGTAATCCGGATAGTTGCAGGTTCCCTTCATGACTATCAGTGAACGTATCTTTAAGATCATGGATGAGAAAGGAATATCTCAGATCGAGTTCTCCAGACTCACGGGGATATCACAAAGCACCATAAGTGACTGGAAGCGCAAAAAGACCAATCCCGGTGCCGATAAGATAATGGCGATATGTAAGGTACTGGATGTAACTCCATATGAGATCCTTTCAGATATGACGCAGGAAGCAGGGCCGGATTGTCTTTATGTAAGTAAAGGTACCGAGAACTACAGTTTTCTTGTTGAGATCGATTCATTGAACAGTCAACAGAAGGAAAGACTAAAAGGATACTTGAGCGCTATTAAAGAGTAATTTATGATATAGAACCCGTTGAAGTAAAATTGACGGGTTCTATATTTGTGATACAATATCGTAAATACGATAGAACTACGAACAAACGAATTATGGACTGAGGGAGTAATATGATTAACAGAGATCTCGATGGCATTTACTTTAGGGTTAAGCGTGATGACAGGTGGCAGAATATATGCTTTTCAGATATGACCGATGAAGAGATAGACACAATTATAGGGGAGAGAGGTTCTGATTGGTGGAAGGCGGTTGCTTTGCATCTGAAGGAGTGTATTAACAAGATAGGTGAGGAATTTGATATCAGGAGTTTAGACAGTGAATAATACGGATAATAGAATAATAGTTGTTAATGAATCTATGTTGAAAGAAAGGATTCATGTTGTCCGCAGTCAGCGGGTGATGCTGGATTTTGATCTGGCTGAGATATATGGTTATTCTACCAAGGCATTCAATCAGCAGGTTAAAAATAACATTGACCGGTTCCCGGATGATTTTCGATTTCAATTGTCAAGGGAAGAAGTTAATTATATCTTGAGGTCAAAAAACTTGACCTCAAGTTGGGGAGGTTCACGTTATCTTCCTTATGCTTTTACAGAACAGGGGATATATATGCTTATGAGTACCCTCAAGGGAGATCTTGCCGTAAGTCAGAGTATTGCCCTTGTCCGTTTGTTCAAGGCAATGAAAGACTATCTGATCGAGAATCAGACGCTCCTATTACAAAAGAATTATTTTGCTTTGGTGGATAAGGTTGAAGAGAACTCAAAAGAGATAAAGGAAATGCGTGAATCTATGGTTTCCAAAACCGATCTGTCTGATTTTATTAAACTATTTGATCAGGGTTTGAGTAACGAGGAAATCCTGATCCTTGACGGACAGCCGTTCAAGGCAGATGAGGCATATCAGAAGATATACAGGAGTGCCAAAAGCAAAATAATGGTTATTGATGATTATATCGGGACAAAAACACTGCATCACTTGGCACATTCCAAGAAGAACGCAAAGATCACGATCATCAGCGACAATGCAGCAAGGCCAGGATTAAGGCTTTCAGAGTATAATGATTATCTGACCGAGAATCCGGGAAGAACGATTACGTTTCTTCAGTCACTGCATCGTTCACATGACAGGTACATAGTACTTGATGAAGGCACAAAGGATATGAAGGTATATCACTGTGGAGCATCAAGTAAGGATGCAGGGAAGAGAATTACAACTATTACTAGGCTTAGTGATATTGATGATTACAAAACAACGGTCAGATCCATGCTTGGAAATCCGGTTCTGCAGTTGAGATAGCTGGTCTCCACTCCGGTAACAGTCGAGTACGAATAATCGCAAAACGCTTGGAAGCCCCTAAAACAGGGGCTTTCAATTTTTTAAGCCAACAAAAAGCCAACTAAAATTAGAAATTCGTGTATTTTCAGCATGTAAAGCAGGGCTAGAGAATCACCAAAAGGTATTGGT
>JAFWFV010000030.1 GCA_017515465.1 Clostridiales bacterium | reverse complement strand
GCGTCGCACTTCGGGAGTTTGAGTTAGTGCTAACGGCTTTGTTTCGTTCTCCCTTGTGCTCAAAAGCATGAGAAGCACTTTACTCAAAATTTCAGCGTCGCACTTCGGGAGTTTGAGTTAGTGCTAACGGCTTTGTTTCGTTCTCCCTTGTGCTCAAAAGCATGAGAAGCACTTTACTCAAAATTTCAGCGTCGCACATCGGGAGGTTATGCATCTGCTAACCGGCAGGTGTTTTCTCCCTCGTGCTCAAAGATTAGTGTGCCGAACATGATTTTTAGGAGACTATATCGCAGGTCTCCTTTTTTTTACAATCCATTCCCAAAATGTGCGCAAAAATGCTTGTAAATTTGTGCACGAATTTGGGAAATGAGGCTTTCTGCGGGAGATTTCGCAAAAAATGCTCAAAAATGATATACTATTTGGGCATATATTTGAGAAAACAGGAGGAGGCCCATGATCTTATCCTACGAACAGGCTTTTTTGAGGCGCAAATACATCATCGAAAGATTGGAGGGCCTTCCACAGGGGAGGGAAGTTACCATAAAGGGGAAATACAAAGCCTTTTACGTTTCTGACCATCCCGGGCATCCGGAATTAAAGTTCAAGCGTATATCTCTTGCAAAGCCGGAGGCGAGGGCGATCCGGGATCTCGCCGAGCAGCGCATAAGGCTGGAGATAGAACTGAGGGATCTGGAAAACTTCCTGAAGACGCCTGTCCCGAGGCGGGAGGTAAAGCCTGATCCGTATGTAGAGCTGGAATTCTACGATCTTTTGAAGGCGAGGGGGATCTACAGCAAGCGCAAAAAGCCGAAGTTCTCGCCGAGCTTTGCGGGTTTCACATACAGGTCCAAGTCGGAGCTTGCGATCGCACAGCTTATTAACAGCATGAATTATGATTTTCTCTACGAACCCATGTTTCCCATCAGAAAGGACAAGGAGATCTTTCCGGATTTTGTGGTCGCGGTCCCGGAGATCGGAAGGTGTTTTATACTGGAGCATTTTGGCATGTGGGATGACAGGGAGTACAGGGGAGATGCCCAGTGGAAGATGGAGGAATACATAGATTACGGATTCATGCCGGGGAGGGATATCATTTTTACGTACGAAACGGGAAAGGTGCCTCTGGACATCGATGTTGTCAGGGAGCAGATAAATGCCTTAATTTTGGCCAATTCTGCATTCATCATATGATATAATTATTTTTGCTTATTTATAACATAAGGGAGCCCAAGAAATGGAAAAGTATTCAGTAATCTCAGAAGCGGAGATCCGCGAAGCGCTGACCATCGTTCAGAGGATCAATTCCTACTACTATGAAAAGATGGTCGGACAGAAAGACCTGGGAACATCGCTTCTCATGACACTTATGGTTAACGGACACATCCTCATAGAGTCCGTTCCCGGCCTGGCAAAGACCACGGCTGCAAAGACACTGACGGAGGCTTGCGGAGGCAAGTTCTCGAGGATCCAGTGCACGCCTGACCTGTTGCCTTCTGACATCATCGGTACGCAGATACTTAACTATTCAACAGGTTCTTTTGAGACTAAGCTGGGACCTGTTCATGCGAACTTCGTTCTGCTCGACGAGATCAACAGATCATCGGCAAAGACACAGTCTGCCATGCTGGAGGTCATGCAGGAGCATCAGACGACCATCGGCGGACAGAAGTATCCCACCCCCGAGATCTTCATGGTAATCGCAACACAGAACCCCATCGAGCAGGAAGGTACATACCTCCTGTCAGAGGCTCAGCTGGACAGATTCTTTATGAAGACGATCATTGATTATCCCACTGTTGCAGAAGAACTGGAGATCATGAACAGGATCGAAAAGGACGTATTCTCAGGCAGCAGGAGCGTCGTAACGCTGGATAACATCAAGTATGTTCAGGATCTGGTAAAGAGAGTATATCTGGACGATTCCATCAAGGACTACATCGTCAGGATCATAGATGCCACCAGACACGCTGACAAGTTCATCTCAGCTGATCTGGCACAGTACATCACACTCGGTTCCTCCATCAGAGGATCCATCTGCCTCATGGAGATCAGTAAGGCTGTAGCACTCCTGTCCGGCAGGGACTACGTAACACCTGACGACGTCAAGGCTTTCGCAAAGGGCGTTCTGAGACACAGGGTAACACTGAACTTTGCTGCCGTTGCAGACGGCGTAACAGAAGACAACATCATCGATGCGATCATGGGAGCAGTTCCTACACCATGAAGCCCAAATCTGACTACATAACACGCATCAAAGCGAATGTCAGTATCTATGCCACGAAGAGAACGAGTAACGTATTAGACGGTACGTACCCGTCTGTATTCCATGGCAGGAGCCTTAACTTTGAGGACCTGAGGGAATATGTTCCCGGGGACAACATCAGGGACATCGACTGGAAGTCCTCAGGCAGGGCGGGAACGATCCTGGTCAAGAGATATATAGCGGACAAGAAGCACAGCATCATGCTGGTACTGGATACGGGTGCCAAGATGAGCGGCAATACCGCTGAGCTGGAGCAGAAGAGGGAGATAGCCCTCAGGACTGCAGGCACCATCGGATATATCGCATATAAGAACGGCGACACCGTGGGATCGATCTATAACAAGGACGGCCTGATCAAGCTCAATCCCTTCAGATCGGGAATACCCAACCTGGAGAGGATCCTGGCGGAGTATGACAGGGATCTGGAGATGACCGGCAAGAACAGCATCGAGAAGTCTCTGGATTTCATAATCAACAACTTCAAAAAGAGGATGATCGTATTCGTCGTAACCGACATGAACGGCATCTTCGGGATATCCGAGGCATGCATCAAGAGGCTCAAGACAAGGCACGACGTATTGTTCGTCAATATCTCCGACCTGGGACTTACAGGCAACAAGGTATTTGACATAGACGGGAACCACTACGTTCCGTCTTTCATAAGCAACAACAAAAAGCTGGCACAGCTGGAGAAGCAGAAGAGGGATGAGATAACAGATTCCAACGCCCGCAAGCTCCTCAAATACGGCGTGTCCAGCGTAGCGATAGATAAGGAAGAAGAGATAGTTCAGAAGATAATCGAACTGCTCGAGAGTCACAGATATGCCAACATCCGTTAAGCTGCAGGACATGATGAGTTATTCGCTTATCCTGACGGTCATTGCGATCGCCATCGTCGTGCTGCCCGTACTTATTTTTTCTTTGATCAAGCTCATCGGCTTTAAGCCCAAGAAGCGTGAAAAGAAAGCAGCAAAGCCCAAGCCCAAGAGAAAGCTCGATCCTCAGGCTCTGAAGGCGCTTTATCTCGAAAAGATCAAAGAGACAGAGACAAGATATACAAACAACCTGATAGACATGAGAGCAGCGCATCTGGATCTTTCCAGGATCGTACGAGAGTACTGTTCTGAGGCCAGTGGCCTGCCCTACGATAATCTGACTTTAAGCGAACTCTACAGGTTCAACATGCCTGAACTCTACAACCTTATCAGGGAGTTCTACGAGCCCGAATTCGCACCGTCGTCAGACAAGGACATTGCGGCATCCTTTTCAAATGCCAGAGGGGTGGTGACATCATGGAGATGACCTACCCCATCGCGCTCTATATCGGTGCAGGAATCGCAGCTGCTGCGATCATCGTCCTTCTGTTCTTCATGAAGGGAAAGAAGTATTCCGACGGTCTGAGGAGTGCCAACAATGAATACGTAAAGAAGCTTCCCCAGTACAAGATGCTGGTGCTGGAGTATCACTCGCTCAAGGTGCTGGCCATAGCAGGTCTGGTGGGAATGATCCTTTCCGCAACATGCCTGATAGCCAAGCCCATCAAGGTCCATTCCGATACGGAAGAGATCCACAACAGGGACATCATCATCGGATTCGATGTATCCACATCACTGGACTCTGTCAGCGTTGAGATGTGCGAGCAGGTACAGGACCTTGTAGATGATCTGAAAGGTGAGAGGTTCGGCATAGTTATCTTTAACGGACAGGCTGTAAGGCTCGTTCCGCTGACGGACGATTATTCATATGTACTGTCCGAGCTGGAACATCTGAAGAGATCCATCGAGGCAGGCCAGAACATCATGTTCTACAGTGAACTGGATGAACTGTCAGCATACAGGTTCGCAGGAACGTCATCAGACAGGGGCAGCTCCCTCATCGGTGACGGACTGGCATCGTGCCTTTATAGCTTCACCGGTTTTGATGAAGATCCTGACAGGGCCAGACTGATCATATTCGTAACGGATAACGACGTTATGGGTGATGAGATCGTAACGCTGGAACAGGCAGGCGTGCTCTGCCAGTACAAGGGCGTCAAGGTCTTCGGTCTCGCTCCTTACTTCGTAACGGATGAGTCTGAATTCAGGGGCATCATGGAAAGTACCGGCGGCAAGTATTACAACACGAGGAGCAACGACGCGATAGAAGAACTCGTGGATGACGTTAAGGATACGGACGTATCAGTAACGTACAAGACCCACACGACTATCGAGGATCAGCCGGAGGCGTTCATCATCATATTGATGGTATCCTCTGTCCTCTTTGGTTTTGCGGTATGGAGGTTGAAGCTATGACGATAAATCCTCTGATACCAATACCCGTAATGATAGTCATCTGTGCCCTGGTCATCGTCATGAAGCGCAAGGGTGCGTGGAATTTCATCAGGCAGATAATCGTTGCCATCCTGCTGTTCCTGATCAACATCAGGATCATGATCCCCACGGGCGAGGTGGTCGAATTCAACAACAACATCGACATACTCTTTGTAGTCGACAATACGATCAGCATGCTCGCCGAGGACTACGACGGAGACAAGAGAAGGATAGACGGCGTCAGGAATGACGTTTCCAAGATCATCGACGATTTCGAAGGTGCAAGATATGCCGTCATCTCCTTTAACGATATGGCAAATGTCATGGTTCCCTATACCAGCGACAAGACCAACGTCATGCAGGCTCTGAACTCACTGGAGGGAAGATCCAAGACATACGCAGGAGGATCATCCATCAACGTGGTCTATAACACCATGAAGGATTATCTGGCGGGAACCTATAGCACCCATGGCAGGGACGATGAAGAAGAGACTGACAAGATCCAGCTGGTATTCTTCATCAGCGACGGTGAGATGAATACCGGAGACAGACTGAAGTCCTTTGACAGACTGGCCGATTACATCAACGGAGGTTATGTTCTCGGTTACGGCACCAAGGATGGCGGCACCATGCGCGTCAGGGAGTATACTGCTTCCGAGGAGATGACGCTCCTCACCTATTACGATGAGAACGGCAGAATACAGACCGCCGTATCGAAGATCGATGAGAGGACATTGAAGCAGCTTGCTGAGGACATGGGACTGTCCTATGCCCATATCACTGACAATGGCGACATCTGGGAAGTAATAGACGACCTGCAGGACAGGATAGAAACAGGTGAGATGACAGGCACTGAACAGGAGGGAATGATCGGATATGCGGAGACATATTACATCTTTGCAGCACTGCTGTTTGTGTTCCTGATATATGACCTGGTATACTATGGATTAAAGATGGGGAGGGGACAGTAATGAAGACAAAGATACTGATAGCTGTATATGTGATACTGGTTCTGGTATGCGGCAAGATACTGCTGAACTACTTCTACAATGAGCACGTTATCAATGCCTACGAAGATGAGGATTATTCCATCAACGACGACATGCTCCTGACCATGAATGTCCAGGAACCCTATGTTGCACATTACAACAACGGCAACATCTTATATAGACAGGGCAAGTACGAAGAGGCGATAGAGGAATATCAGAATGCGATCGATTCCCACATTCCTCTCTATTCCGAGTGTCCCGTAAGGATCAACATGGCACTTTCCATGATCGCCCAGCTGGACAAGAACTACAAGGACGACGAGCACAGGGCCAGATCCCTGGAGATACTGAACGATGCCAGGGATGTACTCCTGGAGGATGACTGCGCAAATGAAAAGGGCAAGGGCCACAGCAAGCGTGCCGAGAGGCTCAAGCGCGACATCGAGGCAGCGATAGAGGAACT
>JAFWFV010000029.1 GCA_017515465.1 Clostridiales bacterium | reverse complement strand
GCAGAAAGGGTTAAGGAGGCAGCGTAAATGAGCAGATCTACCAAAAAGGGCTATTTTGTACAGGACAGCCTTATGAAGAAAATCACTGCAATGAACGATGCAGGTGAGAAGAAGATCGTACAGACATGGTCTCGTGCTTCCACAATCTTCCCTGAGTTCGTTGGACACACAATTGCAGTATATGACGGACGCAAGCACGTTCCCGTTTACATCACAGAGGAAATGGTTGGCCACAAGCTTGGCGAGTTCGCTCCCACACGTAAGTTCGGCGGACACGTTGGCGAGAAGAGTGCCGGCGGACGCTGATAAGGAGGAACGATCAAAGTGGAAAAGATTATTTTAAGCAGAGAGAATATTGAGAGCAACCGCGAGGCCATCGTTGAGGCCTACAAAGCTCCTCAGAAGAGAAGCAATAAGCTTCCCGTTCCTACCAAGAAGCAGAAGAAGCTCCTTGGCATGGGTAAGGACCAGGGCATTGCTACGGCAAAGTACATCAGGATCACTCCCCGTAAGATGAAGATCGTTGCTGACCTCATCAAGGGTCAGTCCATCGACGACGCTTACGCTATCCTCATGTACACACCCAAGGCTGCTTCTCCCGTACTCACAAAGGTTTTGAAGTCAGCAGAGGCTAATGCTGTTAACAATAACGGTTTGAACAGAGAGAACCTGTACGTTGCAGATGCATACGCTAATCCGGGTCCCATCATCAAGCGTTATATCCCCAGAGCAAGAGGTTCTGCAAGCAGCATCAAGAAGAGAACTAGTCACGTTACTATCGTTCTCAAGGAAAGAGTATAAGGAGGAAATAGCATGGGTCAGAAAGTAAACCCCCATGGTTTGAGAGTAGGCGTTATTAAGGACTGGAATGCCCGTTGGTACGCAGACAAGAAAACATTCGGAGATTATCTTGTAGAAGACAGAAAGATCCGTGGGTTCGTTCTTAAGAAGGCTGATGAGATCGTTAAGAAGAACAGCAAGAACTCCAAGAAGCCCATCGATGAAGCCAGGACCAATGTTGCAGGTATCGCAGATATCGTTATTGAGCGTAAGGACAGCGACAACATCAAGCTCGTTATCAGAACGGGCAGCCCTGCACTCGTTATCGGTTCCAAGGGCGCAAGCCTCGCTGATCTCCGCGCTGCACTTAAGAAGAAGTTCGGCAAGGATTTCAACATCGATGTTGAAGACATCAAGAACAGGGATGCAAACGCAACACTCGTTGCACAGAACATCGCATCTCAGCTCGAGAACCGTGTATCCTTCCGCCGTGCCATGAAGAGAGCAATGTCTCAGGCAATGAAGCAGGATATCAAGGGTATCAAGACAATGTGCTCCGGCCGTTTGGGCGGTGCCGAGATCGCAAGATCAGAGACATATCATGAAGGAACGATCCCCCTCCAGACACTCCGTGCTGACATCGACTACGGATTTGCAGAAGCAAACACAACATATGGTCGTATCGGCGTTAAGGTTTGGATCTACAACGGTGAGATCATTCCCGAAAAGAAGAATAAAGAAGAAGGAGGGAATGCTTGATGTTACTTCCTAAGAGAACTAAGTACAGAAAGCAGCAGAGAGGCCGCATGAAGGGTAAGGCTTCCCGTGGAAACTATGTATCCTACGGTGAGTTCGGACTCATGGCAACAGAACCCTGCTGGATCAAATCAAATCAGATCGAGGCTGCCCGTATCGCTATCAACAGATACGTAAAGCGTGGCGGTAAGGTATGGATCAAGATCTTCCCCGACAAGCCTGTATCCAAGAAGCCTGCTCAGGTTCGAATGGGTTCAGGTAAGGCGGCAAACGAGTACTGGTGTGCTGTAGTTAAGCCCGGAAAAGTACTCTTCGAGATCGCCGGTGTTACCGAAGAACAGGCTAGAGAAGCTATGAGACTCGCAGGCCACAAGCTTCCCTGCAAGACAAAGTTTGTAGTAAGAGAGAAGGAGGAAGTTGCAAATGAAGGTTGAAGATATTCGCGCTAAGTCTGATGCAGAGCTTGCTTCAGAACTGACTTCACTTAAGGAAGAACTGTTCAAGCTTCGTTTCCAGCACTCCACAAACCAGCTTGAGAATCCTGCACAGATCTCTTCTGTTAAGAAGGATATCGCAAGAGTTATGACAGTTATCCGTGAGCGTGAGCTTACGGCAACAAAGTAAGGGGGATACTTAAATGGCAGAAAGAAACCTCAGAAAGAACAGAGTGGGTATTGTTACATCCGACAAGATGGACAAGACTATCGTAGTATCTGTTTCAGAGCACGTTAAGCACCCTCTCTACGGAAAGATCATGAAGAGAACTTATAAGCTTAAGGCACACGATGAGAACAACGAGTGCCACGTAGGCGATAAGGTACAGGTAATGGAGACAAGACCTCTGTCCAAGGATAAGAGATGGAGACTTGTACAGATCGTTGAGAAAGCCAAGTAATGCAGGCTAAAGGAGGATATATCAGATGATTCAGGTTGAATCCAGACTTAGATCTGCCGACAACACAGGCGCTAAGGAACTCGCCTGCATTAAGGTGCTCGGCGGATCCTGGCGTAAATATGCAAACATCGGCGATGTTATCGTTTGCTCCGTAAAGACAGCCGCTCCCGGCGGTATGGTCAAGAAGGGCGATGTTGTCAGAGCAGTTGTTGTACGCACAAAGAGAGGCGTAAGAAGAGCAGACGGTTCATACATCAAGTTCGATGAGAACGCTGCAGTTATTATCAAGGAAGATAAGAACCCCAGAGGAACTCGTATCTTTGGCCCAATCGCAAGAGAGCTCAGAGACAAGGATTACATGAAGATCCTGTCACTCGCTCCCGAGGTTCTGTAAGGAGGTATGACAAATGGCTAAGAAGATTCACGTTAAGAAGGATGATCAGGTCGTTGTCATTTCCGGTAAGGACAAGGGCAAGACAGGTAAGGTTCTCATGGTAGAGCCTGAGAGCGGAAGGATCTATGTTGAAGGCGTTAACATGATCAAGAAGCACCAGAAGGCTAGAACACAGACTTCTCCTTCAGGCATCATCGAGAGAGAGGGTTCTATCGATGCTTCTAACGTAATGTTGGTAGATCCCAAGACAGGTAACGCTACAAGAGTAGGTTACAAGGTAAATGAGGACGGCTCCAAGGACCGTATCGCAAAGAAGTCCGGTGAAGTTCTCAACACAGTCAAGAAAGCTAAGGGGGAGTAAGTAGATGTCCAGATTAAAAGAAAAGTACACATCTGAAGTCGCACCGGCTTTGGCTGAGACATTTAAGTATGATTCCGTAATGCAGATCCCTAAGATCGAGAAGATCGTTCTGAACATGGGATTGGGTGAAGTTAAGGACAACCCCAAGGCATTGGATAACGCTATGCGTGATATGGGCATTATCGCAGGACAGAAGCCTATTGCTACAGTAGCTTCCAAGTCAGTCGCTGCATTCAAGCTCAGAGACGGAATGAAGATCGGATGCAAGGTAACGCTTCGTGGAGAGAACATGTACTACTTCCTCGACAAGCTCATCAGCATCGCTCTTCCCCGAGTTCGTGACTTCCGCGGTATCAATCCTAATTCCTTCGACGGTCACGGTAACTATGCTATGGGTATCAAGGAGCAGCTCATGTTCCCTGAGATCGAGTACGATAAGATCGATAAGATCCGTGGTATGGATATCATCATCGTAACAACAGCACAGACGGACGAAGAGGCTTTCGAGCTTCTCAAGTTAATCGGAATGCCGTTCCGTAAGTAATGGAGGAAATATAAATGGCTAAGAAGTCAATGATTAACAAATCACAGAGGACTCCTAAGTTTTCTACACAGCAGCACAACCGTTGCAAGATCTGTGGCAGACCTCACTCATACATCCGTAAGTACGGTGTATGCCGTCTCTGCTTCCGTGATCTTGCATACAAGGGCGAGATCCCCGGTGTTAAGAAGGCCAGCTGGTAAGTCTGAAAGGATAGGAGGAAAGAATAATGCAGATCACAGATGCAATTGCAGATATGCTTACGAGAATTCGTAATGCAGGTAACGCAGGTCACCCTACAGTTGAGGTTCCTGCATCCAATCTTAAGAAGGCTATCGCTCAGATCCTTTTGGATGAGGGTTACATCGCTGGTTTCGATGTAGCTGAGGACAACAAGCAGGGTATGATCACAATCACACTGAAGTATTCCGGCAAGAAGCACGTTATCTCCGGCATCAAGAGGATTTCCAAGCCGGGTCTCCGTGCTTACGCTGACAAGGAAAACCTTCCTAACGTTTTGGGCGGTCTCGGTATTGCCATCATCTCCACATCAAAGGGAGTCATGACTGACAAGAAGGCCAGGAAGCTTGGTGTAGGCGGCGAGGTTCTCGCATACGTATGGTAATAATAGCTTTGGGACCTGTTAAGGTCCCGGCTATATATACACTCTGAAAAGCGTCTGACCTTGAGGCGGACATACCTTAGGGTCACATAGGGCGCACAATCTTAAGAGCAGGAGGAAAAATAATATGTCAAGAATTGGTAGAAAACCGATCACAATTCCTGCAGGCGTTGATGTAAAGATCGACGGACAGCACGTTACTGTTAAGGGTGCAAAAGAGACACTGGAGCTCGATGTACATCCTGACATGACAGTTAAGCTGGATGCAGGCGTTATCACGGTTGAGAGACCTTCAGACGAGAAGGAGCACAGAGCACTTCACGGTCTGACAAGAGCACTCATTAACAACATGGTTGTAGGTGTTTCCGAGGGATTCTCCAAGGAACTCCAGATCAACGGTGTAGGTTACAAGGCAACAAAGCAGGGCAACAAGGTTGTATTCAACCTCGGTTATTCCCACCCCATCGAGATCGTAGAACCCAAGGGTATCACCATTGAGGTTCCTTCTCAGGACAAGGTCATCGTTAAGGGCGCAGACAAGCAGCTCGTTGGCGAGACAGCAGCAAAGATCCGTTCGTTCAGAATTCCTGACGTTTATAAGAGCAAGGGTATCAAGTATGCCGATGAGCATCTTATCGTTAAGGAAGGTAAGACCGGTGCTAAGAAGTAAGGTAAGGGGGTAATAGTCAAATGATTAACAAGATCGATAAGAACGAGATCCGTAAGAGAAAGCACGTTCGTGTTAGAAAGAAGATCTCCGGAACAACAGAGTGCCCCCGTCTCTGCGTTTACAGAAGTAACGCACACATCTATGCACAGGTCATAGATGACGTAACGGGACAGACCATCGCCAGCGCTTCTTCACTTGACAAGGATGTTAAGTCTGCAGTAAACAACTGCGGCAACATCGAGACAGCTAAGCTCGTTGGCAAGCTCGTTGCAGAGCGCGCACAGGCTAAAGAGGTCAAGGAAGTTGTATTCGACCGTGGCGGATACCTCTATCACGGAAGAGTAGCAGCATTGGCAGAGGCGGCAAGAGAAGCCGGTCTCTCATTCTAAGCGGAAGGAGTAAATTAAATGGCTTTTGATTCTAAAAACAGTTATTCCAGAGAGAATGAAGGCGGCTACGAGGAGAGAGTTCTTCACATCGGCCGTGTCTCTAAGACCGTAAAAGGCGGTAAGAATATGCGTTTTGCTGCTCTCGTTATCGTTGGCGACCGCAATGGTCACATCGGTAAGGGCATCGGCAAGGCTGCTGAGGTTCCCGAGGCTATCCGTAAGGGTATCGAGGAAGCTAAGAAGAATATCGTTGAGGTTACTATCCTTAACGGAACCATTCCTCACGAGACACTTGGTCTCTACAGTGCTTCCAAGATCGTCATGAAGCCCGCTGCATCAGGTACAGGTGTCATTGCAGGTGGTCCCGTACGTTCAGTATGCGAGCTCGCAGGCATCAAGGATATCCGTACAAAGTCCATCGGTTCCAACAACCCTAACAACATGGTTAATGCTACTATCGAGGGACTTAAGAGTCTCAAGTCTGCTGAGGAAGTTGCAAGACTCCGCGGCAAGACAGTAGAAGAGATCGGTTAAGGGAGGGTGTATTCATGGCAAACTTAAAGATTACACTCGTAAAGAGTACTAACAAGGCTCAGAGAAAGCCCAAGGCTACTGTTGCAGCATTAGGTCTCAAGAAGATCGGCCAGACAGTAGAACAGCCTGACAACGAAGCGATTCGCGGCATGATCAAGACAGCTGTGAACTACGTTTCTGTTGAAGAAGTTTGATGGAGGTAAGGTTCAATGAAGCTCAATGAAATGACTTCAAGCGGCAACAAGGCCGCATACCGTAAGGGTCGTGGTGCAGGTTCCGGAAACGGAAAGACTGCAGGCCGCGGACACAAGGGTCAGAATGCCCGTTCCGGCGGTGGCGTACGTCCCGGTTTCGAAGGTGGTCAGATGCCTCTTTACAGACGTCTGCCTAAGCGTGGCTTTAACAATAAGCGTTTCGCACCTTCTTACATCGAAGTAAACGTATCCGATCTCGAGAGACTGGACAACGGTGCTGAGGTTACAGCAAAGTCACTTGCAGAAGCAGGCATCATCACACTCCCCAAGATCAACGACGGCGTAAAGATCCTCGGCAACGGTGATCTTACAAAGAAGCTCGATGTAAAGGCTGCTAAGTTTACTCAGTCAGCAAAGGAAAAGATTGAGAAGGCTGGAGGCTCAGCACAGGAGGTTTAAGGTATGAGAGGTATTTTCGATACCGCAGTAAACGCTTTTCGCGTTGAAAGTATACGTAAAAGATTGCTTTATACCTTTTTGATCCTCGGCATCTTCATGCTGGGAGGACTCGTTCCCGTACCCGGCCTCGATGGTGAAAAGTTCTCCGAACTGGTCCGTCAGTGGGGCCAGCTTGGAAGCATCATGGACTTCGTATCAGGTGGCGGACTGTTCCACGCAACGATATTTGCGATGGGTATCTCTCCTTACATCAACGCATCCATCATCATCCAGCTCCTTCAGGTCGTAATCCCCGCATTGGAGGATATGTCCAAGGAAGGTGAAGCCGGCAGGAAGAAGATCACTAAGATCACGAGATATTCTGCAGTCGGCTTGGCTTTTGTACAGGCTTGTCTCTTCTGCTATTCAACAAGATCCGCCATGGTATCCACTCTGCCCACATGGCTCAATGCGATACTGGTAGTCCTGTCATTTACCGCAGGTACATGTCTTGTTGTATGGCTCGGTGAGAAGATCAATGATATCGGAATCGGCAACGGTGTATCACTCATCATCTTTGCAGGTATCGTTACAAGACTTCCCGATATGGCCAAGACCCTCTATCTGAAGGCAGTTGATGTCAGCTCCTTCTTCGATAACAGGGTTCTCGGAATAGTAATGGGAATACTGATGTTCGTCGCAGTTGCGATCGTTGCAGTTGCCATCATCGTATTCGTAATCTACGTACAGAACGCTGAGAGAAGACTCACCGTTCAGTACTCCAAGAAGGTCATCGGCAGAAGCCAGCGTGGCGGCAACAAGGATTACATTCCTTTGAAGGTCAACCAGTCAGGCGTTATGCCTGTCATCTTCGCGATGAGTATCCTGGCGATCCCTTCCATGGTCGTAACGTTCTTCTTCAGGAACAGCGACAATGCTGTTGCAAAGTGGTTTGGCAGTGAGTTCACAGGAAGTGTTTACTACTACATAATCTACTTCCTGCTCATCATCGGATTCACTTTCTTCTATTCAGCGATCCAGTTCCATCCGATCGAGATCGCCAACAACATCAATAAGAACGGTGGTGCGATAAGCGGTATCAGAGCAGGTAAGCCTACATCTGATTTCATCGCTCAGGTTGCACACAGACTGAACTGGGTAGATGCATTCTTCCTTTCACTCGTTTGTATCGTTCCTACAGTAGTAGGCATCCTTACGGGTCTGCAGAATGTATGGTTCGCAGGAACATCAGTCCTCATCCTTACGGGTGTTGCCAATGACCTGATCAACCAGGTCGAGAGTGAACTCGAGGTCAGGAGCCCTAAGGGATTCCTCGATGACATGGGTCTGCTCAAGGGCAGAAGGAAATGATCCCCCACGGGAAATAAAGCATAATAACGAGGCTGTCTTGCAAAGGCAGCCTCTGTTTTTGTCTCTTATATAAAAAAATAATGAAAAAAAAGGGAATTGCTATTATAATAGATGAGTTACAGCGCCAAACGGCGTAAAGATCAGGGCGGAGGATAAATAATGACCAGTCTTGTCAAAGCATTTCAGATCCCTGAACTGCGCAAGAAACTTCTTTATACACTACTATTCGTAACGATCATAATGATCGCAACACTGGTGCCCGCGCCGGGCGTAAATGTCGGACGCTTCTCAGATATCGTCCGTTCATGGGGAGATGTGGGAGCTCTTATCGGCATCGTATCAGGCAAGGCCGCATATAATGCGTCCATCGTCACATTATCCGTTTACCCTTATCTCTTCGGAATGATCATCGTACAGATCCTGACTGCTGCAATCCCTGCACTGAGGAACCTTTCCTATCAGAGCGAGGCAGTTCAGAAGAGGATCACAAAGTATACCAGATGGGCTGCACTGGGTGCAGGCTTCATCTTCTCGCTCCTCATGGTAATCGGCTCCAGGAGCGCACTTACGACCAACATCAATTTCTGGCTGGCAATGGTGCTGGCGGTACTTGGCTTTACCATCGGTTCAGCACTCGTTTCCTGGTTCTGTGAGCTCATCACCTCCAAGGGCCTGGGCAACGGTTTTTCCGTAGTCATCTTTGCGATGATCTGCAGGAATATCCCTCACGTACTTAAGAAGATCTACACACTCTCCAGTGACAAGCTGGGCATCGTATGGGCAATAGTCTTCACGGTCCTGGCCATAGTCCTGGGTGTTGCTGCTCTCATATTCTGCGTATACATCCAGAGTGCCGAGAGGAGGATCAAGCTCCTGTTCAACAAGAGGAGCTTCGGAATGAAGCAGTACATGGGACAGAACACATCCCTTCCCATCAAGATCACTCAGGCAGGCATCCTTCCCATCATCTATGCCATGATGATACTGACGACTCCTGCCCTCATAATCGCATTCTTCAATCCCGGCAGTGATAACGGCGTCGTAAGAGGCTTCGTCGATTTCATGACCAGCCCCAGCTATCTGATCCTGTTCGCATTCCTGCTGGTAATACTGTCCACTGCATTCTCCATAATGCAGTTCAATCCCGGCGAGATCGCGGGTGAGCTCAAGGCCAACGGCGGATACATAGCAGGCGTCAAGCCCGGCAAGCCTACAACACAGTTCCTTACAAAGATGTTTGCCAACATGAACTATGCCGGTGCAGTATTCCTTTTCATAGTCTGTGTGATCCCCATGGTAATAGGCGCATTCATTCCCGCCATCAGAGGCTTCTGGTATGCGGGCATCGCAGTCGTGATCCTGTCCACCACCGTTAACGAGATACTCCTTCTGCTGGACAACGGCATCAAGGAGGAAGAGGACAGGAAGAAGAATTCCAAGCCTACAAAGACAGCGAAAGCTTTCAAATAATCAATTCAGGAGGACGGTATTATGAAACTGATCATTCTCGGCGCACCGGGTTCAGGCAAGGGTACATCAGCAATGGTACTGAGAGAGAAGTACAGCCTCGCACATATCTCCACCGGAGATATCTTCAGGAGTAACATCAAGAACGGAACACCTCTGGGTCTCGAGGCCAAGAGCTATATAGACAAGGGACAGCTGGTTCCCGATTCCATCACCATCGGCATGGTGGAGGCAAGGCTCAAGGAAGCTGACTGTGCAAACGGCTACATCCTTGACGGTTTCCCCAGGACCATCGCCCAGGCTGAGGCTCTCGACGAGATGCTGGCCAGGTCAGGTGACAAGATCGATGCCGTCATCTCCATCGTAGTAGATGACCAGATCATCACTGACCGCGTTACATCCAGGAGAGTATGTGAGAAGTGCGGTGCCAGCTTCAACGTCAAGTACAAGCCCACAAAGGTTGAGGGCGTATGCGATATCTGCGGCGGCAAGGTCGTTCAGAGAGCTGACGACAACGAAGAGACAGTCGCTGCAAGACTTAAGACATATTATGAGAACACAAAGCCTCTTATCGATTTCTATCAGGCAAAGGGTCTGATCGTTGAGGGGGATAACAACGTCGATTCCGACAGCTGCATCCGCTCCATCGAGGAAGGCCTCAAGGCACTCGGTTAACAGATGACGGGGCTTTTAGAAAGGTTTTTTCCAATGGTTGAGATCCTGACAGCAGAAGAATTTGAATTCATGAAGGCATCCGGAGATATCCTCAAGGAGGTCTTCAGGACGTTAGACAAAGAGATCAGGCCCGGCATGACGACTTATGACGTGGACAAGATCGCACATGACATCATCACGGGCAGGGGAGCTATCCCTTCATTCCTGAACTACGGAGAGCCTCCGTTCCCCGGATCGATCTGTGCATCCGTCAATGAGGAGGTCGTTCACGGCATCCCCTCCAAAAAGAGGATCTTAAGGGACGGCGACATCATATCAGTAGATGTCGGAGCCATACTGGAGGGCTACCACTCCGATGCATGCAGAACATACCTGGTCGGAGACGTTAAGCAGGAAGTAAGGGATCTCGTCGACAGGACAAAGCAGTCATTCTTTGAAGGACTGAAGTATGCCAAGGCAGGAATGAGGACCGGCGACATAGGACATGCCGTCCAGGAATACTGCGAGGGATTCGGCTACGGTGTTGTCAGGGAACTGACGGGCCACGGCATAGGAACATCGCTTCACCAGGATCCCGAAGTGCTGAACTACGGCAAGGCGGGACACGGATATAAGCTCAAGGCCGGAATGGCCATATGCATCGAACCGATGATCACATTGGGCAGGAAAGAGATCGAGATGCTCAGTGACGGCTGGACAGTCGTAACCAGAGACGGACTTCCCGCAGCCCATTATGAGAATACGATACTGATAACTGAAGAAGGCCCTGTTATGACAACTTATGAGGAGGAAAACTAATGTCAAAAGAGGATGTAATCGAAGTTGAGGGAATTGTTGACGAAGCGTTGCCCAATGCAACATTCAAGGTTAAGCTGGAGAGCGGACACATCGTTCTGGCTCACCTGTCAGGAAAGCTCCGTCAGAACTACATCAAGATCCTGCCCGGAGACAAGGTAACAATGGAACTGTCACCTTACGATCTTTCCAGAGGAAGGATCACCTGGAGAGGCGAAAAGAAAAAATAATGTCCGGTGATCGATATTCACTGAAGACTTTAAGTGACCACCGTGGCGCACTGATGGGTGTTGCCACGGTTATTATTATGGTCCTGCATTACTATCAGATCCTGGGAGTTCCGTTCGGAGGTATCGGTAAGAGCATCGTGATGTTCTTTTCCGAATTGTGTAATTTCGGGGTCGACATTTTTTTATTGTTGTCCGGAATGGGGCTCTACTATTCCCTTGAAAAAGACGGAAGGATCCTGCAGTTCTACAAGAGGAGATTTATGAGGATCCTGCCGGAATACCTGCTGATACTGGTCATCTTCGCATATCCGTGCGGCTATTCAGTTACAGATGTCGTAAGACTCTTTACGGGGACTTTTTTCTGGACTACGGGAAATCCCACCGACTGGTACATGGCCCTTATAATACCTCTTTATCTGCTCTATCCGGTCCTGCACAGATCTATCAGAAAGAGCATTAAAGCCGTTATCATATTTGACATCTCATTGATATTGCTCTTTGCAGGGATCTCCGTCGTGATGTCGGTTTTCTATGATGCTGAATTCCCATTTTGCATTGCCATTTCCAGGATCCCTGTCTTTATCGCAGGTGCTTGCGTCGGTAGGCTTATCAAGGACAACAGGGACGGGATAGGGACCAGGACCTTCGTTATATTGGGTATATCAGCCTTTGTATTTATAGATATCATAATTACAGTTGTGCCCAATTCAATGATCGAAAGGCTCATGTACGGACTGATCGCTTCTGCCGTGGCACTATACTGCGGCACACTGATGTCCAAGGCATCTGACGGGAATGTAATAGTCAGGATGCTGACATTACTGGGAAAGATATCCCTGCCTTTTTATCTTATCAACATGCGCCTGGCGATCTATCTCAGGACTTATGAAACCTTTGCAGGCTTACCTTCTGTCATCCAGATAATACTCTCTATAGCGGGCACCATATTACTTTCGCTGTTATGCCATCTGGCGTGCAGCAGGATCAGGTCTTTGACGGATCGTACGGATAAGTAAAAACTCCTTGCACTCTGAAAAAATTCTGTTACAATAGTATAGCATGCGCTCAAAAGCGCAAATTTTTGTTGAGCAAAATTGCAGGAGGTTAGTAGACATGAAGGTTAGACCGTCAGTTAAGCCGATGTGCGAGAAATGCAAAGTTATCCGCAGAAACGGTAAGGTAATGGTCATCTGCTCCGATCCCAAGCATAAGCAAAAGCAGGGATAAGACCTAATCGAACACTTTGACTGATCCGTCAGATTTAGCCCTGACAGACCAGAACGGCACTGCTTCGCCGTGAAAAGAAGACAAAAGGACAAAGACTGGAATAATAGAATATTACACGTATCTGTAGGGGCGGCTGCTCCGACACTTAGATGAAAGAGTTCCTTACGAGTCGTGTTGTATATATATAAATCCAAATTTATTACTCGATTTATGGAGGTAACGAAATGGCTCGTATAGCCGGTGTTGATTTGCCGAACGACAAGAGAGTTGAGATCGCTCTTACATACATCTACGGCATAGGCAGAACAAGCGCTTCCGACATCATCAAGGAAACAGGTATCAATCCCGATACACGTGTTAAGGACCTGACAGAGGACGAAGTTGCTAAGATCCGTGACAGGATCGAGAATCACTACACAGTAGAAGGTGACCTTAAGAGAGAGGTTGCCCTGAACATCAAGCGTCTTACTGAGATCGGTTGCTACCGTGGCCGCCGTCACAGAATGGGACTTCCCGTAAGAGGCCAGCGCACAAAGACAAACGCACGTACCCGTAAGGGACCTAAGCGTACTGTTGCAGGCAAGAAGAAGTAAGGGGAGGACAGTATAAATGGCAAAAGCAGCTAAGAAGACAGCAATAAGGCCTAAGAGACGTGAGCGTAAGAACGTCGTAGATGGTCAGGCTCATATTCATGCAACATTTAACAATACAATAGTCACTATTACTGATAAAGCAGGAAACGCAATTTCCTGGGCATCTGCAGGTGAGATGGGTATGAAGGGTTCACGTAAGGGAACAGCATATGCAGCTCAGATCGCTTCTGAAGAAGCAGGTAAGAAGGCAGTTGATCACGGCATGAAGACAGTTGAAGTTTTCGTAAAGGGACCCGGATCCGGACGTGAGTCAGCGATCCGTGCACTCGCTACAGTAGGACTTCAGGTCACAATGATCAAGGATGTTACACCCGTTCCTCACAACGGTTGCCGTCCGCCCAAGCGTCGTAGAGTATAATCACGAGCTTTGAAGTTTTATCAGATTATAGAAAAGAGGTTAAAGCAATGGCTAGAGATATGACACCTGTCCTTAAGAAATGCAGAGCTCTTGATATCGAGCCGGCTTTCTTGGGTATAGATAAGAAAAAGTCCAGGAGACACGGTAAGGTTACTCGCAAGCAGAGTGAGTACGGTATGCAGCTTAAGGAGAAGCAGAAGGCAAAGTTTATTTACGGTGTACTTGAGAAGCCCTTCAGAAACTACTTCGAGAAGGCACAGAAGCTTAAGTACGGTACTACCGGTGAAAATCTTATGATCCTTTTGGAGACAAGACTTGATAACGTTATCTTCAGAATGGGTCTTGCAAGAACAAGAGATGAGGCAAGACAGATCGTAAGTCACAGAAATGTACAGGTTAACGGCAAGACAGTCAACATTCCTTCTTATGGGGTTAAGGTTGGCGATTCAATCGCGATCAAGGAGAATGCAAGAAGCTCTAAGAGATACGAGGACATCGTTGCTGTAACAAGCAGCAGGATCGTACCCGAGTGGGTTGAGTCCAACAAGGAGCAGCTCTCAGGTAAGGTCGTAGCAATTCCGAGAAGAGAGCAGATCGATGTTCCTGTAAACGAAGTTGCTATCGTCGAGTTGTATTCTAAGTAATAACCCGTAGTTCACAGCGCCTGCGTCGCTGCAGGCATAGACTTTAGGAGGAGAAAAAATGATGGAAATAAGCCAGCCGACCATTAAGTGTGTTGAGACAAGCGAAGATCGTTCCTATGGCAAGTATGTTATCGCTCCGTTAGAGCGTGGCTACGGTACAACTCTCGGAAACTCACTTCGCAGGGTTTTGCTCTCATCTCTTACAGGTGCGGCAGTTATATCAATCAAGGTTGATGGTATCAGCCATGAATTTTCCACCGTTCCCGGCATCATTGAGGACATGACTGAGATCATCCTCAACATCAAGGGTATCAGAGCCAAGATACATGCAGAGTCAAAGGTTGTAAGCATCAGCGTTGCCAAGGGCAGATCCGGTGAGCTTACAGCAGGCGACATCGTTCACGGTCCCGACGTTGAGATCATGAACCCTGACCATGTTATCGCTCATCTCAACGGTGAGGCTGATGTCTATATGGAATTCACGATCGCTGCAGGCCGCGGCTACAACACTGCTGAGCAGAACAAGCCCGACAAGCAGATCATCGGTGTGATCCCGATCGATTCCATCTTCACACCTATCAAGAAGGCTAACTACAAGGTTGAGAATACCCGTGTAGGCGAGCGTACAGACTACGACAGCCTGACACTTGAGGTTTGGACTGATGGAACTGTAGAAGTAGATGAAGCTCTTTCCTCTGCTGCTACATGTCTTATTGACCATCTCCGTTTCTTCACTGAACTTGCTGAGACAGACAGCAGCATCAGCTTTAAGAATGTTGAGGAAGTCGGCGAGAAGGATACAAAGCTCACGATCGCCATCGAAGAGCTCGACTTCTCCGTTCGTACATACAATTGTCTCAAGAGAGCAGCGATCAATACGATCGCAGACCTCGTTGTAAAGACAGAAGACGAGATGATCAAAGTAAGAAATCTCGGTAAGAAGTCCCTTGATGAAGTTAAGGAAAAGCTTGCTGAGATGGATCTTCATCTGAAAGATAAAGAAGACTAATCCGGCAATAGGAGGAACATAAGATGCCTAACAGAAAAATGGGCCGCGCATCCGATCAGCGCACAGCTATGTTGAGAAATATGGTTACTGCTTTCGTTATCAACGAGAAGCTCGAGACCACAACAGCTCGTGCCAAGGAGGTAAGTGCTATCGTAGAGAAGCTCATTACAGCAGCGGTAAAAGAGAAAGATAATTTTACAACAAAGGAAGTTACAGTATCTTCTGCAAAGCTCGACGGTAAGGGCAAGAAGGTTCTCGTAACAAAGACAACAAAGGACGGCAAGAGAAAGTACGATGTTGTTGATCGTGAGATCAAGACAAAGACTGTTACTGTTGACGCTCCTTCCAGACTTGCTGTCAGGAGAGACGCTATGTACTGGCTCCAGAAGAGCCACGATGAGGAGGGCACAGTTGTTAACCCCGTTAACAAGCTCTTCGATGAGATCGCTCCCAGATATGCAGGCAGGGACGGCGGATATACCAGAGTCATCAAGATCGGCACCAGAAGAGGTGACGGATCCGAGATGGCTATCCTGGAATTCGTTTGATCTGATCAGATCGTAAAACATACTGAGGGGAGTGTTTACAACTCCCCTCGTTTTTTTTATACTACGGCGTATGCAAACTATTGATATCAAAGATCTCAGATTCTCTTATCATACTGAGGAAGAGACCGGAAAGCCCCACGAGGTCCTCCGGGGCGTCAGCATGTCCATAGACAAGGGATCTTATGTTGCGGTCCTGGGTCCCAACGGATCAGGCAAATCCACCCTGGCCAAGCTCATCGATATCCTGGAGACTCCTGATTCGGGGACAATAGTCATATTTGGCAATGATTCTGCCGACACAGAGAAGTTCTGGGACATCAGGAGCAAGTGTGCATGCGTTTTCCAGAACCCGGACAACCAGATCGTCGGAACGGTGGTAGAAGAGGACGTGGCTTTCGGACCTGAAAACCTGGGAGTGCCCAATCCCGAACTGAGGGAGAGGGTGGACAGAGCCCTTAAGGCCGTAGGCCTCTACGAAAAGAGGTTCATGCAGGCGGCAAATCTCTCCGGCGGACAGAAGCAGAAGCTGGCCATAGCAGGAGCCCTTGCCATGAAGCCTGACATCCTGATCCTGGATGAGGCTACAGCGATGCTCGATCCTGTAAGCCGCAGAGAATTCCTGACTCTGATAGAGGATATCAGGGACAGGCACGGGATAACGGTCATCACCATAACCCACGACATGGAGGAGGCTGCCAGATGCGAAAAGATATTCGTCATCAGGGATGGCGTGATCGCAGGATCCGGCACCCCCACTGAGGTGTTCTCCGACAGGGTGCTCATACATGACAGCGGCCTGGACAGGCCGGTACACTACAAATTCGTTACGGCGTGCCACGAACAGCTGGGGATGGATCCGGAGGGCGGATCGGACCTCAACGACGAGAAGGCCTCAGCAGAACTCGTTGCCCACATGATACTTAATGCTGATGACAGCGGTGAGATAGAAGATGAGGAACCGGTCCAGAAAGAGGATACCCCGTCAGGGGAATCCATCGTTCAGATCCGCGACCTGTCTTTCAATTACGATGAAGGCTCTTTCAAGCTGCAGGACATAGACCTGGACATATACCGGTCTGAGATCCTGGCGATAATAGGCAAGAGCGGCTGCGGCAAGACTACTCTCATTTCCCATCTGAATGCTCTCATCAGTCCCATGCACGGACAGGTACTGATAAAAAAGGGGGAAGAGACTCTGGATGCATCCGTCAAAAAGGATGTCAGAAAGATCAGGACTGCAGTGGGCCTGCTCTTCCAGTATCCCGAATACCAGCTCTTTGAGGAGACCGTCTACAAGGACGTTGAGTATGGCCTCAAGAAGATGGGCATCCCCGAGGAAGAACGCCCTGAGATGATCAGGGAGGCGATAAGGCTGGTAGGCCTTCCCGACGATGTTATAAACAAGAGCCCTTTCGAGATATCGGGAGGACAGAAGAGGCGTGTAGCCATGGCGGGAGTACTGGTAATGAAGCCGGAGATCCTGGTGCTGGACGAACCTGCCTCCGGAATGGATCCCAAGGGCAGAAGGGAAATGTTCAAGCTCATCAGGAGCCTGAGGAGAAAGGGCAATACGATAGTCCTTGTAACTCACAACATGGACGAAGGAGCTGCCATAGCCGACAGGGTATGCTGCATCGGCGACGGCAGGATACTTTCGGTAGCCGATCCTACGGAACTGTTCCGCGACAGCGGCAAATGCAGGGAGATGGGTATCGACATCCCGAAGATCACGGCTTTTTCACAGAAGGTAAAGGACATAATATCGGGAGAGCTTCCCGGAATAGAATTCGGGGAGATATATTTCGATGCCCGTAAGGAAGTCAGGAGCATCAGGCGTGCTGTAAGGACCTACAGGGAGGCACATAATGCTTAAGGATATCAGTCTCGGCAGGTTCTACGATACCGGTTCCATCCTCCACAGGACCGATCCCAGGGTCAAGATGATCCTTTATATCATCTACCTGATCGCCATCTTCATGATCAAGACTCCCACGGCGCTGGCCCTGATCGCACTGATCACGTTCATACAGCTGATAGTAGCCAGGATCCCCCTTAAGGTAATAAAGAATACCGTCGTGCCGATACTCCCACTGGTGGTATTCATTTTCATACTGAACGTCATCTCCCTTACCTCGGGAAAGGTCCTCTGGGAATGGTGGATCATCACGGTCACGGACGTCGGGATAGAGAGGGCCGTGCTGATGGCATTGAGGATCATATTTCTTATCATGAGCACCAGCGTTCTGCTGACGCTTACGACGACTCCACTGAAGATCTCAGACGGATTGGAGAGCCTGTTCTCACCCCTCAAGGTGATAAAGGTCCCCGTACACGAAATGTCCATGATGATGTCCATCGCACTGAGGTTCATCCCGACCCTCATCAAGGAGACAAACAAGATCATGAGAGCCCAGGTCAGCCGCGGTGCGGACTACGATACGGGCGGACTCGTGAACAGGATGAAAGGCTATATCACCGTCCTCATCCCGCTGTTCGTTTCCAGCTTCAAGAGAGCCGAGGAGCTGGCTGTTGCCATGGATGCCAGATGCTACAGGGGAGGGGTTGGCAAGACCAAATTAAACCCTCTCAAGATCACGGGAAAGGACATCTTACTGGCGCTGATATTTACCTCCGCTGCAGCAGGCGTCGTTGCAGTTGATTTTATTTTACGTTAAGTACGTATTGTGATACAATCAATAAGATTCTAAACAACATTCTCAAAGGGGCTTTTTCATTATGGCATACTATGTTGGTATCGACCTCGGCGGCACGAATATCAAGGCCGGCGTCGTAGACAGTGAGGGCAATCTTCTCAACAAGCTTAGCATCAAGACACATGCGGAGAGATCCATGGAGGAGATCATCCATGACATGGGCACACTTGCCCTTGACGTGATCAAGGATCTCGGCAAGGAAGTATCAGACATAGAGGCTATAGGTATCGGTTCACCCGGAACACCTGACAACAAGGAAGGCGTGCTCGTTTATTCCAGCAATCTTCCCTTTAACATGGCACCCATGAGAAAGCTCATCAGGGAAGTCGTGGACCTCCCGGTATATATCGACAACGATGCCAACTGCGCAGCCATGGCTGAGGCAGTTGCAGGTGCTGCCAAGGGAACGAAGGATTCCGTTACCATCACACTGGGAACAGGTGTCGGTGCCGGCGTCATCGTCAACGGCAGGATCTATTCAGGATTCAACCAGGCAGGCTCAGAGTTCGGACATACAGTGCTCGTTTCAGGCGGAGTACAGTGCGGATGCGGACGCAAGGGCTGCTTTGAGCAGTACGCATCAGCTTCTGCTCTGGCCAGGATGACACAGGAGGCTGCAGACGCCAACCCTGATTCAGTTATGAACAGGCTCATTAAGGAGACCGGACATTCCAATGCCAGGATCGCCTTTGAGGCAGTAAGGCAGGGTGACAAGGTAGCTGAGGAAGTTATCGACATGTACACGGATTACCTTGCTGACGGACTGGCGAATGCCATCAATACATTCATGCCCGAGGTGCTGGTAGTAGGCGGCGGAGTATGTAATGAGGGTGATCCTCTCCTCATCCCCATGAGGGAGAAGACAATGTCCAGGCCTTACTTCGGACCCGGCGTTCCCAAGACCGAGATCAGGCTCGCCCAGATGGGCAACGACGCAGGTATCGTCGGTGCGGCCATGATGGGTATGACATGTGCAGAGGATGACATCAACGGCAAGTGATCTGCTGACATGAACAGGGTCCTTCTTTTCTGTGAATTTGACGGCAGCGGTTTTGTCGGTTATCAGAATCAGGATAACGGCAGATCGGTGCAGGGGACTCTGGAGAAGGCCTTAAGCAGCATATATAAGACAGACATAAAGATAACGGGGTGTTCCAGGACAGATGCCGGCGTTCATGCGTCGGAACATGCCAGTTCCTACGATGCCCCGTTTGTTATTCCCGCTGACAGGATACCCATGGCCCTGAATGCCATACTTCCCGATGACGTTGCCGTCAAAAAGGCGGTGTATGTGGCAGATGACATTTCCGCCAGGTTCGATACAAAGGGCAAGACATACTGCTACAGGATCTACTGCAGCAGGACCAGAAGCCCACTGAGATCCAGATACTCATACTATTCTTCTTTTCCCTGCGATGTGGAACTGATGAAGCAGGCGGCAGGAGCATTCGCAGGGACACATGATTTCGCAGCTTTCTGTGCGGCCGGCGGCAGTCAGATAACGACTGTCAGGAAGATCAATTCCGTCACGGTGGAGAGATCTGCGGATGACCCTGACATGATCGAGATCAGGGTGACGGGGGAGGCATTCCTCTACAACATGGTCAGGATAATCGCAGGTACTTTGTATTACGTCGGGATAGGCAAGATCGCCCCTTCCGAGATACCCGGGATAATAGACGGTCTGGACCGGTCGAGAGCCGGCAAGACGATGCCCGCAAAAGGCCTTACTCTCGAGCGTGTATACTACGATATAGCGGGGCTTTGACGGGTACGATTTTTATTGAAATGCAAAATATCCTTGTAGTATAATTTTCTTGGTGCCGGAGTAAGGGTTTAGTGGCATCTATTTTTATATAAAGGAGGGTTTTGGTATGACTATTCCAATGTGGGTCATTTGGCTGGTCCTTCTGATAATCTTTGCGGTTATCGAGGCAGCGACACTGGGCCTTGCTACCATCTGGTTTGCGATCGGATGCGGCGTGGCGATGATCATGGATCTGTTCGGAGCTCCTCTTGTTGCACAGATAGTTACAATGGTCATTGTTTCGGTGATCAGTTTTATCATATGCTTCATATGGATAAGACCTATCATAGACCGTAAGGGCAAGAAGGTTGAGCCTACAAATGCAGACAGGACCATCGGTCAGGAGGGCATCGTGATCAAGGCGATCGATCCCATCGACGGCAAGGGTCAGGTCAAGGTAATAGGACAGGTATGGAGCGCCAAGGCAGATGGTGATATCGAAGAGGGCGCCAGGGTAAAGGTAACAGGACTCGAGGGAGTTAAGCTCGTAGTCGAAAAGGTTGGGTAAACGGAGGTTTATTATGTTATTTGAATTAGTACGTTCATCATCAATTCTCGGAGGCGGTATCGTCGCACTGATAATCATCGCAGTGATCATCCTTGCTGTTGCGATCAGCTGCATCAAGATCGTTCCCCAGGCAACGACGTTCATCGTCGAGAGATTCGGCGGATACAGGGCAACATGGGGCACGGGCATCCACTTCAAGTGGCCGATCATCGACAAGGTCGCCAAGAAGATCTCACTTAAGGAAAAGGTTGCAGACTTTGCACCTCAGGCCGTTATCACAAAGGATAACGTTACGATGCAGATCGATACGGTCCTGTTCTATCAGATCGTAGACCCCAAGCTCTATGCATACGGCATCGAGAAGCCCATCGTAGCCATCGAGAACCTGTCTGCCACCACACTCCGTAACATCATCGGTGACCTGGAACTCGACCAGACACTGACCAGCCGTGACATCATCAACACCAGGATGAGGGAGATCCTCGACGATGCAACAGACCCCTGGGGCATCAAGGTTAACAGAGTCGAGCTCAAGAACATCATCCCTCCCCGTGAGATCCAGAACGCAATGGAGAAGCAGATGAAGGCTGAGCGAGAGAAGAGAGAACAGATCCTCATCGCTGAAGGTCAGAAGGAATCTGCCATCAGAGTTGCAGAAGGTGAGAAGGAGGCAGCCATCCTGAGAGCTGAGGCTAAGAAGCAGGCAGCCATCAAGGAGGCAGAGGGTCAGGCAGAGGCTATCCTCGCAGTTCAGGAAGCAACTGCAAAGGGTCTGCAGATGATCAAGGATGTCGGAGCAGACGACGGACTGATCGCCATCAAGGGTCTCGAGGCTCTGGAGAAGGTCGGCGACGGCAAGTCCACAAAGATAATCATTCCTTCAGACCTGCAGGGTCTGGCTTCACTGGCAACATCCATCAAGGAGATCGTGAAGGATAAAGAATAATCAGCATTAATGAGACTCCGGGAGGATCACCCTTACAGATCCTTCCCGGGGTCTTTTTTTAGATCTCTGACCAGAAGGGGGAATAATAATGACAAGTATGTGGAATGACAGGACAAACATGAGCCTTCTTACCGATTTCTACGAGCTCACCATGGGCAAGGGATATCTGGACGGAGGCAACAAGGACAAGATCGTTTATTTTGACATGTTCTTCAGGGCAGTTCCCGAGAATGGCGGATATGCCATCATGGCAGGCCTCGAACAGGTTATAGACTACCTCAACAACCTGAAGTTCACTGAGGAGGATCTGACCTTCTTGTCCAACTACGGATTTGACGAAAAGTTCATCGACTATCTGAGACACTTTGAATTCACATGTGACGTATGGGCCATCCCTGAGGGTACGGTAGTATTCCCCAGAGAGCCTCTCATCAAGGTCAGAGGCCCGGTCATCCAGGCACAGCTCCTGGAGACGGCGCTCCTTTGCACTATCAACCATCAGAGCCTCATCGCCACCAAGACTGCACGTATCGTGAGAGCTGCAGAGGGCAGGCCCATCATGGAATTCGGCGCCAGGAGGGCGCAGGGATTTGATGCTTCCGTCCTCGGAGCCAGAGCTGCATACATTGCAGGCGTCGCAGGAACATCATGTACAATCTGCGGACAGCAGTTCAACATCCCACTGTCAGGCACCATGGCTCACAGCTGGGTAATGCTCTACGATGATGAGTTCGAGGCTTTTAAGGCCTATGCCCAGTCTTATCCGGACAAGACCTTGCTCCTGGTTGATACTTATGACGTTCTTAAGAGCGGCATCCCCAATGCCATCAGATGTGCAAAGGAAGTATTAGAGCCCATGGGCAAGAGGCTCCTCGGCATCAGGATCGATTCCGGAGACCTTACATACATGACACAGAAGGCCAGGAAGATGCTGGATGAGGCAGGTCTCACCGACTGCAAGATCACCGTATCCAATGCACTGGACGAGTATCTCATCAGGGATCTCATCAGCCAGGGAGCATGCATCGATTCCTTCGGTGTAGGCGAGAGACTGATAACATCCAAGGCAGAGCCTGTCTTCGGAGGCGTTTACAAGATATGTGCCGTAGAGGACGAACAGGGCAACGTGATCCCCAAGATGAAGATCTCCGAGAACATCGGCAAGGTAACGACACCCTGCAACAAGGAGATCGTCAGGTTCTACGACAATGCGACGGGCAAGGCTATGGCAGACGTTCTGTTCGTCGAAGGTGAGGAGATCCCTTCAGGTGAACCCTATGAGATCTTCGATCCCAACGAGACATGGAAGGCCAAGGTTCTGGAGAATTACACGACCAGAAAGCTCCTGGTCAAGATATTCGACGGCGGCAAGCTCGTATATCAGCAGCCTACAATGACAGAACTTAAGAACTACTGCACCAAGGAGATCGATACTCTCTGGGATTCCGTCAAGAGATTTGAGAATCCTCATGAGTACTATGTCGATCTGTCACCCAAGCTTTGGAAGATAAAGGATGATATCCTTCATCACTATAGAAATGCACGTAAAGGAGAAAGATAATGGCAAACCCCATCATTACTATCACAATGGAAGACGGTGGGATCATCAAGGCGGAGCTCTATCCCGATATAGCTCCCGTTTCCGTCGATAACTTCGTAAAGCTCGCAGGCCAGGGCTTCTATAACGGCCTTACATTCCACAGGGTCATCCCCGGATTCATGATCCAGGGCGGCTGCCCCGAAGGAACCGGTATGGGAGGTCCCGGATATACGATCAAGGGCGAGTTCGCTGCCAACGGGTTCAACAATCCCCTGAAGCACGAACGCGGAGTCCTCTCAATGGCAAGAGCCATGGATCCCAATTCCGCAGGATCTCAGTTCTTCATCATGCATGAGACATCTCCCCATCTCGATGGACAGTATGCCGCATTCGGCAAGGTAACAGAGGGAATGGACGTTGTAGACAGGATCGCCAATGTCAGGACTGATTATGCCGACAAGCCTCTCACACCTCAGGTCATCAAGCTCATGACCGTTCAGGTTGGATGATCCTTCCGTCTCTATAACATTCAAATGAAGGCTCCTCCGGAATGGAGGAGCTTTTTGCTGTTAATGGAAAAATACGTGTTGACAAACGGAATGTGCGTGTTAGAATAAAACCTATAGAAACAGTAGGTAATTGGTAGATTGACCTGCAGATCATCAGGAGGAAATCAGAATGGCAGTTTATAATTCCATTACAGAACTCGTTGGCGGCACACCGCTCCTTAAGATCAACAACTTCATCGGAGCAAACGGAATCAAGGCTAACATCTATGCAAAGCTGGAATACTTCAATCCCGCAGGCAGCGTAAAGGACAGGATCGCAAAGGCGATGCTCGATGACGCTGAGGCAAAGGGTCTCATCAACAAGGATTCCGTTATCATCGAGCCTACCAGCGGCAACACAGGTATCGGTCTGGCATCCGTAGCAGCAGCCAGAGGATACAGGATCATCCTCACCATGCCTGAGACGATGAGCGTTGAGAGAAGGAACCTCCTCAAGGCTTACGGTGCAGAACTCGTTCTCACAGACGGCAGCAAGGGAATGAAGGGAGCCATCGCCAAGGCAGATGAACTGGCAGCTTCCATCGAGGGCAGCTTTATACCCAGCCAGTTCACAAATCCCGCAAACCCTGCAGCCCATAAGGCTTCAACAGGTCCCGAGATCTGGAATGACCTGGACGGCAAGGTAGACGCATTCGTCGCAGGTGTAGGTACAGGCGGAACAGTTACAGGCGTAGGTGAATATCTCAAGGAGAAGAATCCTGCAGTTAAGGTATTTGCAGTAGAGCCTGCAACATCTCCCGTTCTTTCCAAGGGTACGGCAGGTCCCCACAAGATCCAGGGAATCGGTGCCGGATTCGTACCTGACACTCTCAACACATCCGTATACGATGAAGTGATCCCCGTTGAGAACGAGAATGCATTTAAGACAGGCAAGGAGTTTGCAAGACAGGAAGGCGTACTCGTTGGGATCTCATCAGGCGCTGCTCTCTGGGCTGCAAAGGAGATCGCAAAAAGACCTGAGTTCGAAGGCAAGAACATCGTAGTACTGCTTCCCGATACAGGTGACAGATATCTGTCCACTCCTCTTTTCTCTGACAACTGATCTGACAGATAATACAGATGATATGAATAACAGAGCGGCTTCCAATGAAGCCGCTCTTGTTATGTAGTATGAAAAAACAAAGGAGGAACTGTCAGATCATGTAGGCATCGCCGCCGAGATTGTTATGCTCGTCGATTATATCCTGGATGGAGATACCATTAAGGTACTTGTTGATCACCTTGGTAAGTCCGATCCATAACGGAAGGGTCATGCAGTCAGCCTTGCGGTCGCAGTCCACATCACCGGTAACGTCATCGATGCACACGATGGGGGAAAGGCTGCCTTCCGTAAGTCTTAATACCTCTCCGCAGGAGATGGATGAGGCATCGCGGGACAGGCGGTAGCCGCCCTGATAACCTCTGTTGGTGGACAGTATCCCTCCTCTGGTGAGGATGGGGACTATCTGTTCCAGATACTTCTTGGAGATGTTCTGATTCTCTGCTATCTCCTTAAGCGCCACATATTCTTCTTTATCATGCTGAGCCAGATCGACCAGCATCCTGAGAGCATATCTTCCCTTTGTAGATATCTTCATGATTATCCCTTTCTGCATTTAGTGATAATACTATAATACTACTGAATTGGTAGGTTTTAAATACTTAATTGTAATTCATATCAAAAAAATATAGTATATACGCGGGGAGAATATGCACACGCGGAGGGAATATGAACAAAGGGATCACCATACCGTACAGAGCTTTTTTTGCAGCAGCATACATCTACCTGGCTCTACCGATCTTGATCTTCTTCCTGGGATACCTGAAGATATACATTGGTATCATCTGCGCTGCGGTCCTCATACTTTCTGCCGTTCTCGCCATCAGAGACTGCGGCAAGGATCCTGAGGGACTCCTCAAGGAAGAGAAGGCATTATCTTTTCCGGTCAAGTTCCTGATAATAGGAGCTGTGACAGCAATAATCCTGACACTTGTCAACGGCGTAGGAGAATATACATGGGGACCCTATGACCATGCATTCAGGAGAGCGATCCTCAATGACCTGGTCGAATACAAGTGGCCGATAATCTACGATCCTGCCACACAGACCGACCCCTACGTCATTCAGATAATGAACCTCAACGGACCTCAGGGTTTCGTTTATTACTTTACATACTGGCTGCCGTCGGCTCTTATCGGCAAATTGTTCGGATTTGGAGCAGGCAATATATTCCTGGTGCTGTGGAACAGCATCGGCATCTTTATCACCTTCATCGGCATGTCGATGTATCTTAAGAGAGCCACATACGCATCGATGTTCATGTACATCTGCTTTTCCGGTCTGGATGTCATACCGCTCATAGTAAATGACATACGTCCATATGAGGGATGGTTCTGGATCGACGGATGGGTATCACATGTATCACTCATAAGCAATTTCAACAACCTGGAAAATGTTTACCATCAGGCGGTCCCCTGTTATCTGATAATCGTGCTGATACTCCTGGCAAAGAACAACAGGAGCCTGGGCAGCATCGCCGCCATGATCTTTGCATATTCCCCGTGGGTTACCATGGGCATGATCCCCGTAGTATTCGTCAGGATGTTCATGAAGGATCTGAAGGCTGAGAAGACTTCCCGTCAGGTGAGAAATATATTTACCGTGGGAAATCTCCTGCTGCCTGCAGTACTTCTCATCATCTACGGACTGTTCTACAGCGCCAAGTCTGATTCAATGCACGAACACGGTTTCGTCTGGGAATTCTACGGAAGCGTTCCGAAGTTCCTTCTCGTATATGTGCTGCTGCTGGCAGTCGAGGTGCTCCCGGCATTCATCATCGTATTTAAAGATCAGAAGAAAAATCCCATGTTCTGGGCAGCCATAGCTCTGCTCATGATATGTCCGGTATACAAGATAACTGAGAGCAACGATTTCACCATGCGTGTCAGCATGCCGGCTCTGTTTCTGCTGACCATATTCGTGGCAAAGGTAGTATCCGGTGTTGCAGAAGAGGATCTGGAACTGGCCAGGAAGGGCAAGAAGCGTAAGGGTGCAAAAGCACATCTCAAGCTGGGAGCTCTGTGTCTGGTCCTCATCGGAATGGCATACGTGACCTACTACATGGGTTCGGCAATATTTGCAGCAACGTTCTTCGGCGACAGGGAGGAGTGGCCTGACGATGACATCGTTTCCTTCGGAAACGTGGCAGGTCCTGCTTATGCCGATAAGATAGAAGATCAGTTCTTTGTGGAAGATCCGGACAATTCGCCCTTTTTCAAGTATCTGGCGAGGTAGTCCTGCCGGAATTCTCATCCTCAGCCTTGATATAGATGGGGCGACCCTTCGTCTCGATGTAGGTCCTGCCGATGTATTCACCCAGGACTCCCAGTGCCATCAGTATGAGTCCTCCGATAAAGAGGATGAAGCAGAGCAGTGAGGGGTAACCGGGAACGGTATCGTAGATCCTGAGGATCACGGCCCTGATGAAATAGTAGATCATGTAGAGGAATGCTGCCGAGGCAGATGAGAAACCTGCAATGGTGGCCAGCCTCAGGGGTGCGGTGGTAAATGCGACTATTCCGTCGATGGCATATTTGAACAGTTTCCAGAAACTCCACTTTGTCTCGCCGGCTACACGCTCGACATTTACGTGCTCGATCCACTTTGTCCTGAATCCTACCCAGGCAAAGATACCCTTTGAGAAACGCTGCCTCTCGGAAACGCTCAGGATGGCATCTACAACTATCCTCCTCATGAGCCTGAAATCCCTGGCACCGTCTGCGATCTCAACCTCGATCATCCTGTTGATGAGCTTGTAGAATCTCCTGGCAAAGAAACTCCTGATGATGGGCTCGCCCTTTCTGGTGACTCTCCTGGCCGCAACGATATCAGCCTCATCGCTGTCCAGTGACCTGACCATCTCAGGTATCAGTGAAGGGGGATCCTGCATGTCCGCATCGAGGATCGCCACGTATTCTCCCCTGGAGGCCTCGAGTCCCGCATACATTGCTGCCTCTTTGCCGAAGTTCCTGGAGAAGAATACATATCTGACGTCGCCGTCTTTTGATGCCATGTACTTGATGACGTCTTTTGTCTTGTCGGTACTGCCGTCGTTGACGAAGATGAATTCGAAGGACTTGCCGTCAGGTGCGAGCTCGTTCCTGAGATCACACAGAGCCTTGTAAAGGAAAGGAAGTGACTGTTCTTCGTTGTAGCAAGGCACGATCAGACTTATTAGCATAAAACCCTCCAAAAACAGTAAAAAAACAATAACGGATATATTATAATCTAAAAAATAAACCAAAGACAGGGAGTTTTATCCAATGCAGGAAATGAAGACACTTAAGACCTCCGGCATTACAGGTTCCGGAAAACTGAAGCCGGACTTAAGACCCGTAATAGCTTTCTTTATCACGCTGGTCCTGTACGTGGCTCTGGCGGTGATATGCAGAAAGTATCCCTTCGGTGATTTCTCCGTAAACATAAGCGATCTCGAGGCCCAGTACGCTCCTTCCCTGGCACTGTTCCGCGGCAGGATGGGCGGGGCAGCAGAGGTATCCCACCCTCTGTCCTTCCTGATGTATTCCTTCGGTGAGGGATTAGGCTCCAATTACATGTCCATGTTCGGCTATTACCTGGCCAGCCCCTTTAACCTCCTGTACGGGCTTTTCGACGTAACATTCATAGACGGATTCGTCCTCATGCTCATGGTGCTCAAGATGAGCTTTGCTTCGGCTTTCATGTGCAAGTTCATATCCGAGAGGGCAGTGGACAGGAAGGCATATTTCCCCATAATGTTCGGTGTCATATATGCATTCTCATCCTATGCCATCGCATACCTGTTCCAGATCATGTGGCTGGACGGATACATGTATCTGCCACTGCTCCTGTACTTTGTTGAGAGGTATATTGCAAAAGGAAAGAAAATCGGGATCATCATCATCCTTTTCCTCCTGTTCCTGTCCAACTATTACATCGCATACATGGCGGGCATATACTCTTTCATCTATCTCGTCGTCAGGATGGCATATCTGGGAGAGTTCAAAGAGGCCAAAAAGGCAGTCGTCAAGATAGTCAAGTTCGTCCTCATGGCAGTACTCGATGCCATGATCCTGTGCGTCATCCTGATCCCCGTTGGCCTTAATACCCTGGGAAATGCCGACCCCACCACCAGCAAGGCCGGAAGTGATTTCGTGCTCTACGATGCAAAGGATATCCTGGGCCAGATCTTCAACGGACTGAGCGGTGAATTGGGAGAGGTAATGCCTTCGAACCTTCCTTTCCTCTTTACCAGCACACTGATAACGGCACTCATCGTTCTCTTCTTCGTCAGCAAGGCAATCAGCTTTAAGGACAAGATAGTATACCTCTTCTGTCTGGCAGGTGTTTATCTCTCAACGGCAGTCTACTGGTTCGATGTGGCGTGGCAGGTCTTTGACGAACCCAACTGGTTCTGGCACAGACAGACCTTCGTATTCATTCCTCTCTTCATGGTGATCGCGCTCAAGATGTACGAGAACCTCAAGAAGGTAACAGTAAGGGAGATCATCACGGCCTTTGCCATCCTCCTGGGACTTTTGGTCATCGCACAGGCATCAGGCGCGGTAACTGACGACAAGAGATTCCTGTTTAATGCCGGATTCATCATCTCCATCTTTGCCATCCTGTTCTTCATGAGAAAGGATGACTGGACCGAGGCCTTTGCAGACATGCCAAAGATATTACCGTTCATCCTGGGTATCATGGTCTGCTTTGAGGTGGTATATATCCAGCCTCTGCTGTCCACTGAGATGACAGCCCTCACCCTCTACAACGGCAAGGTGGAATCATTTGCTGAATCCATTGCCTGCATGCAGGAACTGTCCGAGGCCAGGAAGATAGTATCTGTCAAGAACAATGCATTCAGGGCCGAAGACGAGAGCATTGCCGATTACTCACTGTCAAACTATATCCTCGAGCATCAGAACATGTACGGAGGCTACAGAGGTGTAACTTTCTTTAACTCCAGTTCCAACAAGAGCCTCCACAGGTTCCTCAAGCAGCTGGGATTCAAGGTCAACTACAATTATTTCGCACAGACATATTCATACTGCGCTCCGGATTCGGACGCATTCCTGTCCATCGGTGCGGTAACTACCATGAGAGACTATTCCAACGGCATATTCATCGCTGATGACGGATACGGCATCGGATATAAATACTATGCAAATCAGAATGTTTTGCCTCTGGCATTTGCAGCATCAGACAAGTCCTATGACTTTGATTTCTATCAGCTGGAGAGGGCGACGGAAGGCAAGGATTATTTCTCATTCCGCAACCTCTGGTACAGATCGTTGTTCCCCGGATTCTTCTCTGAGGATTATTTCCTGACCCTTGGTGAGGATTGCGTATCAGAGCCCGTTATCACAAACGGTTTTGCATATGACTGGAATCTGACCACCATGACTGATTATCTGAAGGAGCATGGAGACGGCACTGAGGATAGTGAGGATCTGCCCGGCGATACCTCCTCCAGATCCGCCAAGGACACATTGGGAACTGAAGACAGCGTAATGGATATCTACGAGGATAACCTGACCACGTATTACAGGACAAACAAGAAGATCCCCATCAGGATCGATTACAAGGCCATAGCTCCTTCTGACGGTGAGTACTATTTCAACCTCTCCGTTCCCAGGACCACAGGCGAGATCGATGTATGCGTCGATAACATCAGGATAGATCATACATCTGCCGGAACATTCTTCTCCCAGGTATACAGGATCGGAACATATAAGGCCGGAGACGAGATCAATGTGACCGTATCTGCCGACGATGACTCCCTTAAGATCCTCGAGGCTTATTTCGGATACTTCGATTACGAAAAGTTCGATACACAATTCGATCAGATCGACAAGAGCAAGGTAACGGTGAGTGAGGCATCTGACGGATATGTGGACCTTACTGCCAATATCGGGGCAGGTGAGACAGTCATCACCACCATTCCTTACGAGGACGGATGGAAGCTCTATGTGGACGGAAATGAGCAGGAGATCAGGCCCTACCAGAACGCGTTCATAGCATTCGACGTTCCCCAGGGCAGCCACAGGTGCGAACTGGTGTTCACGGCTCCCGGATTTAAGCCCGGCGCGGTGGTATCCGTTATCGGCATCCTGGGAATGCTGGCATTCGTGATCGTGGATTCAAAAAAGAACCGGGCCGCTGCAAAGAGCGTCCCGGCATCCGGATCATCTGCTGAAGAAAACTGATCAGAGATCGTAATACTTTGCAAATTCAACGGGATGAGGGATCTTTGAGATCTCCTCATTCTCTTTTTTGAGCCTCTTTACCAGCTGGTCCAGGAGTCTCTGGGGGAATACTCCTCCTGCAGTCAGATAGTCGTGATCTCTCTCCAGTGCAGTAATAGCTTCGGAGAGCGAAGCAGGAAGGCCTTCTATCTTTGCCTTATCCTCGTCGGAAAGATCAAAGAGGTTGAAGTCATAGGGACCCCATCCCTTTTCGTGGGGATCGATCCTGTTCTTTATGCCGTCCAGTCCGGCCATCAGTATTGCCGCATATGCGTAATAGGGATTGCAGGTTGCATCGGGGTTCCTCAGCTCGAATCTCTTTACGTCAGGCGATTTGGCGTAGGCGGGGATCCTGACGACTGCTGATCTGTTGGCCATTGCATAGCCGATGGTAACGGGCGCCTCAAATCCGGGAACCAGTCTTTTGTATGAATTCGTCGAAGGATTTGTAATTGCGCAAAGCGAAGCTGCATGGGTCAGGAGACCACCGATGAACCACATAGCCTCATTGCTCAGCTGTGCATAGTTATCGGGGTCGTAGAATACGGGCTTGCCGTCTTTCCTGAGGAGCATATGGACATGCATTCCGTTGCCTGCCTCACCTGCCAGAGGCTTGGGCATGAGAGTCGCAGTCCTGCCGTCCCGTATGGCCTCGTTCTTGATTATGTATTTTGCGGACATGGTGTCATCTGCGAGCTTGAGCATGTCTCCCAGCTCCACCTCTATCTCCATCTGGCCGCAGCCTCCCACCTCGGGATGGTGGTACTTTACGTCGATGCCCCATTCGCCCATGGTCAGGCACATGCGTGACCTGAGGTCGTTGCATACGTCCATGGGCAGCGATGTGTGGTAGCCCTTGCCGTGCTGGATCTGATAACCGCTGTTGTTATATTCGTCACCCGATGCCCAGTGGGCCTGTGATGAGAAGATGTTTACTGACTGGTTCTGTGAAGTGTTCTCGAAATATATCTCATCAAAGATGTAGAACTCGTATTCCGGACCTATGATCATCTCATCGGCTACGCCTGTCTCCTTCATGTATTCCAGTGCCCGTACTGCAACGTTCCTGGGATACTGGTCAAAAGGCTTGTTTTCCGGCAGGCAGATGACCTTTACGTCACCGATCATGGACAGTGTCGGTATCTCGGCAAATGTGTCTATCACAGCCGAATCCAGGACCGGAACGAATACCATGTCGCTGTTCTCAACCGGAGCAAAGCCGTAATTGGATCCGTCAAATCCTATTCCTGCCGTCATCGTCTTTTCCGTGAGACGCTCGGCGGGAATGCTCAGATGCCTCCATCTTCCGTCGATATCCGTCAGTTTGAAATCGACCATGCGGATGCCGTTGTCCCTGATGAGCTCAAGGACGTCATTTAATGATTTTCCCATACCATACCTCCGTGTATTTTCCATAAAGGGGACCGCTTAACCCCTGTTAATATTTTATTGTATTGCGGGTTCAATAAGAACAGTGAATGTGGTAATATTTTGCGGTAATTAACAAAAACAGCATTAAATGGAGGTATGTATGGGCTATATCGACACATATAAGTTTTGGTTGGAAGACCCTTTCTTTGACGCTGATACGAGGGCAGAACTCGCAGCCATCAAGGACGATGCCAAGGAGATAGAGGACAGGTTCTACAAGGATCTGGAGTTCGGTACTGCAGGATTCAGAGGAGTCCTGGGTGCAGGAACCAACAGGATGAACGTCTACATCGTTGCCAAGGCATCTGCAGGACTTGCCCAGTACATCATCTCCTGCGGAACTGAGGCGATGAACAGGGGCGTTGTCATCTGCTACGATTCCAGGCATTTCTCTCCCGAGTTTGCCGAGGTAACGGCAACAACCCTCGCGGCATACGGCATCAAGGTCAAGCTCTCCGACGAACTCAGGCCCGTTCCCGTATGCAGCTACAGCATCAGATATTTCAATGCCTTTGCAGGCGTCATGATCACCGCATCCCACAACCCTTCCAAGTACAACGGATACAAGGTCTATGGCGAGGACGGCGGCCAGGTTCCCCCGGAGGCAGCAGACATCATCCTCAAGAGCATCGAGGCTATTACCGACATCAGGACCATCAAGACAATGTCTCTTTCTGATGCGATCTCCTCAGGCCTCGTAGTCAAGTTCGGTCCGGAGGTTGACGCAGCATATACGGAGATGCTCTCCAAGCTTGTGATCGACCAGGCATCCATCGACCGTCAGAAGGACATGAGCATCGTTTATACACCTCTCCACGGTTCAGGCAACAAGCCCGTAAGACGCATACTGGACCGCGTAGGCTTTAAGAACATCCACATCGTGGAAGAGCAGGAAAAGCCCGACGGATCCTTCCCCACAGTAAGCGTTCCCAACCCTGAGAATCCCGAGGCTCTGTCCATGGCAATAGAACTTGCCAAGAAGACAGACGCTTCCCTCGTATTCGGAACAGACCCCGATTCAGACAGGATCGGTGTAGCTGCCAAGGTAGTTATCAACGGCGAGGTTACATATAAGTGCTTTACAGGAAACCAGATGGGACTTCTGCTCCTCGACTATATCCTGGATTCCAAGAAGAAGCTGGGAACACTTCCCGAGAACTCATTTGCAGTTACCACGATAGTATCCACAAAGCTCGCTAAATCCGTATGCGCGGCATTCGGCGTGGAACTTCAGGAGACATTGACGGGCTTCAAGTTCATCGGTGAGAGGATCAAGCTCGATGACGAGCAGGGAAACAAGCACTTCCAGTTCGGATTCGAGGAATCCTACGGATATCTGTCCGGTGTTGAGGTCAGGGACAAGGATGCAGTCGTCGCTGCAATGCTCATCTGCGGAATGGCAGCACAGTCCTTTGACATGGGCGAGACATTGGTAGACAGGCTCGAGAGAGTATACCAGAAGTACGGTTACGGTTTTGAGAATTCCGTCAGCTACACCCTCGAGGGCAAGGCCGGCATCGAGAATATCGGAAACTGCATGGCATCCATGAGGAGCGAACTGGAGTCAGCATCCAACCTGGCTGATGCAACAAAGCTCATCGGAGGACCTGCCGTTATGGCAGTCAGGGATTACCAGAATTCAGTCAGATACGAATTCACGGAGACAGGCGTTTCCAAGTCTCCCATCACGCTTCCCAAGTCAAACGTTCTCCTCTATGAACTGGGCGGAGACAAGGGACTTGACTGGGCATGCGCAAGACCTTCCGGAACGGAGCCCAAGCTCAAGATCTACTTCGGCATCTACGATTCCGACAGGAATACCGCCGAGGACAGACTGTCATCAGTCAGATCTCAGATGGAGACATTCGTCAAGGGCAAGCTTGGCATCTGATCAGGATATAAGAGATAACATATGGTCCGCCTCAATGGCGGACCATTTTTAATATCCGTTTACCAGCGGGAGAACGTATTCAAATACGGCTTTGGCAAATCCGTCCTCTTCACAGACGGTGGTGATATATGATGCAGCCTCCAGCACTTCCGGATCTGAATTGCCCATTGCGATGCCGTAGCGGGCAGATCTGATCATGGACAGGTCGTTTTCAGAGTCGCCGATGGCGAAGGTGTTCTCCCTGGGGATACCGAGATAATCTGCCAGGTCCAGGAGGGCATTGCCCTTGGAGACTCCCTTGACCATTACGTCATAGAAAGTGGGACCGGAAGAAACGACATACAGATCGGGGTCGTCCCTGAGCTCCTCTGCGATCTTGTCACATACATTTATGAGCAGGAACTTGTTGAATTCGGGGATCTTCTCGTCCAGGAAGGAGCGTCCGATCCTGGTGACGGGAGCCTTAAGCTCCTCGGGGAGTCCCTCATTATAGTCATCACAGAACCACTGTCTGGAACTGGCGGGGGTGAGGAATACTCCTGCCGTGCTGTACAAAGTGCAGTCTACGTCGTTGTCCAGGCACAGCTTGAGAAGGGACCTCAGTTTCTCCTCGGGAAAATCGGCAGAATATACGTGGCTCCTGGTGGAGGAGTCCCATAAAGCGCTGCCGTTGCCGGTAATAAGAGGGACATCTATTCCCAGGATGGATGCGTATTTATCGACCAGGAACGAGGACCTGCCCGTAGCGATGGTAAAGGCCACACCGTTAGCCTGCAAAGCCCGGATCGCCTCCATGTTCGCCGCTGATACGTCGCTCTTGGGCATGATCAGGGTGAGATCCATGTCTGATGCCATCAGGTATCTGTATTTCATTCAAGTGACTCCCAAATGTAATTTGTTTGCTGATAATATTAACCGTGGATGTGATTTTACACAACATCAAACGGCATAATCTTTTCAATTTTTACTATTATTGCTATATTTAAGAAGTATAATATTGTTGTTTTAAAGCGGATCATTATAGGGAAAGATAAGTTGATAAAGGGGTTCATATGAAGAGCAGTTCTAACAGAGGATCATTTGATAATGACAGACCCAGAGTGAGATCTGTCGGCAATCCCGGCTATACGCAGAGAACTCCTGCTGATCTCAGCAGATCTGCCAATCCCAATTATGGCAGCAATACAGGTGCAGGCCAGGCATATGGTGCCGGTCAGGGATATGGTGCAGGACCCATCCCGGGAGTAACCGAGGAGCCTTACCATGACATGAACCAGGGCGGCGGCAATTCCCCGGTCGAGGAGCCTTTCGATTACAGTCTCATGGGCAGACCTAACAGTTCAGCAGTAGTAAAGAGGAAGCCTTCCTCAGGCAGCAGGCCTGCCAGGAAACCGTCATCTTCATCATCTGCAGCACGTCCCACACATATCAAGAGCACAACAGTAAAGAAGAAAAAGGGCCATTCCAAGTCCTCCAAGGGCGGCAAGAATTCATCCGGCAAGGGCATGAGAGTCCTGGCGATCGTTGCATCGATACTGGCCGTATCTGCAGCTGTCATCGGAATCCTCTATGCTTTCGGCGTTTTTAAGCCCAGGATCGAGGTCGTTATGGCCGACGGGACCATCCAGAAGATCAAGGCTGAGGATGCTTACCTGGAACTTACTGACGGCAACAGGTATTACGACGGAACGATCGTAAACGACATCAATATCGGCGGAATGACCAGGGAAGAGGCTATGGCAGCCATCACGGCAGGTCTCGAGGCTGCACCTCTCGACGTTAACATCGATCTTAAGGTTCAGGAACAGATCTACGATCTGGATCTGAGCTCACTTGCCCTCACGGTCAATACCGATGAGATCCTGACTGAGGCATATGCCCTCAACAGGCCTACGGATCCTGAGGATTTCGAACAGCTCAAGATATGCTATAACGCATACCAGGCAATGAAGAATACTCCCGTAAAGTATCAGACTGCCTACACATGTGCCACAGACGGACTTAACAATCTGGTACACGGCGTGCTGGTGCCTCTCGAGCTGTCTGCTCAGGATGCCAGGATCACCGATTTTGACAAGGACAACAACGTATTTATCGTAGAGCCCGAAGCAGCAGGCTTTGACGTTGACATCGACAAGGCAGTAACTGACGTAACTGACCTTCTCGAGAACAGGATCTATGAAGGCGTCGTTGAGGTTGACAGCACAGAGATCGAGCCTGAATTGACCGAGGCCTACATCACCGAGAACTTCGGCAAGATCTCCAGCTGTTCATCCACCACCAGCAATACTGCATCGCGCAACAACAACATCAATCAGGCCTGCAAGTACATTGACGGAACGATGCTCATGCCCGGCGAAGTCTTCTCATTCAACGATGTTGTAGGAATGAGGACTGAGGCCAGGGGCTTCCAGGAGGCAACCGTCATCACGGGCGGCAAGTACGAGCAGGGCATGGGCGGCGGTATCTGCCAGGTATCCACCATGGTCTACGGCGCCGCAGTCAAGGCTAACCTCCACATTGTTAACCGTTCATCACACGCATGGCCCTCCGGTTATGTTTCAGCAGGACTCGACGCTACCGTTGACTGGGGCAGCATCGACTTCAAGTTCGAGAACGATACAGAGTATCCTATCGTTGTAAGGGCACATTATGCTGACAAGAACGTTTCCGTATCCATCTACGGACACAAGCTCCCCGATGGACAGAGGATCGAATTCATCGCTGAATCACAGACCACGACTCCCGCAGGAGCAACTGAATACGTAGCAGATCCCAACGCACCCGTCGGACAGACTACTACAGTCAGGAACGCACACGACGGCATCAGGGCAGTATCCTACCAGGTATGGTACGATGCCAACGGCAACGAGATCCGCAGGGAACAGGTCGCAACCACTAACTATAAGATGTATGTAAAGAAGGTAGAGGTAGGCACCAAGATGCCTGACGGCAGTCATGCCCAGTTCGATGCATCGACTGGCAAGGTAATTACTCCTACACCTACTCCTTCGCCTACGCCGGCTCCCGCAACTCCTACCCCCACACCCGTTCCGGCGACACCCACGCCGGTACCTGATGACCCGGCCGACCCGCCGGAAGATCAGGGTGGAGGAGAATGATCTGATCTTCTATTGAAATAATATAAAAATTAAAGCCTCTGACCCCGCTCAGATGCTTTTTTTTAGGTATGCCCTGTGCTATAATCTTTCTGTTATTTACGTAAACAAACAGAAAGAAGGTACACGTTTTATGGCAATTGAACTTAAGAAGAAGACCATGGACGGTAACGAGGCTGCTGCGTATACTTCGTATGCATTTACCGAGAACGCTGCAATCTACCCTATCACACCGTCATCACCTATGGCAGACCACACTGATCAATGGTCTCAGCAGGGTGTTAAGAATATCTTCGGACAGACAGTCAACATTGTAGAGATGGAGTCTGAGGGAGGCGCTGCAGGTGCTGTTCACGGCTCGCTCGCAACAGGTGCATTGACAACAACTTATACTGCATCACAGGGTCTTCTGCTGATGATCCCTAACATGTATAAGATCGCAGGTGAGCTTTTGCCTTGTGTATTCCATGTTTCTGCAAGAGCCCTCGCTGCTCATGCACTCAATATCTTCGGTGATCACGCAGACGTATATGCATGCCGTCAGACAGGTTTCGCAATGCTGTGCTCCAACTCCGTTCAGGAAGTTGCTGACCTCGCTGCTGTTGCTCACCTCGCATCTATCAAGACAAGAGTTCCTTTCCTCCACTTCTTCGACGGATTCCGTACATCACACGAGATCCAGAAGATCGAGGTTATCGACTACGATACACTCGGATCACTCGTTGATTACGATGCAGTAAAGGAATTCCGCAAGAGATCACTTTCTCCTAACCATCCTACACTCCGTGGTACAGCTCAGAACCCTGATATCTACTTCCAGGGCAGAGAGGCTTCCAACCCCTTCTATCTCGCAGTACCTGATCAGGTTCAGTACTACATGGACAAGATCAACGAGATCCGCGGAACTGATTACAAGCTCTACAACTACTACGGTGCACCCGATGCTGACCGCATCATCATCGCCATGGGTTCTGTCTGTGAGACAGCAGAAGAGGTAATCGATTACCTGAACGCTCACGGTGAGAAGGTTGGTCTGCTCAAGGTACATCTCTACCGTCCTTTCGCAGCTGATAAGCTCCTCGAGGCTATACCTTCAACTGTTAAGGCTATCGCCGTTCTCGACAGGACAAAGGAGCCTGGTTCCTATGCAGAGCCTCTCTTCCTCGACGTTGCAGCCGCATATGTCGGCAAGAACGCTCCCAAGCTCATCGGCGGCCGTTATGGTATGGGTTCCAAGGATACAACACCTGAGTGCGTACTCGCTGTTTATAAGGAACTCAAGAAGGATCAGCTTAAGGAAAGATTCACCATCTGTATCGATGATGACGTTACTTTCCTCTCACTCGATTGCTCCGAGTCCATCGAAGTTGCAGGCGAGGGAACAGTTCAGGCTAGATTCTGGGGTCTCGGCGCAGACGGTACAGTCGGTGCTAACAAGAACTCCATCAAGATCATCGGTGACCATACCGACATGTATGCTCAGGCTTACTTCTCTTATGACTCAAAGAAGTCCGGCGGTATCACAATCTCCGACCTGAGATTCGGTACAACACCTATCCGTTCAACATACCTCATCAACAAGGCTGACTTCGTTGCATGCCACAACCAGTCTTATGTTTATGAGTATGATATGCTCTCAACACTGAAGCCGGGCGGAACATTCCTCCTCAATACACAGTGGACAAGAGAAGAGCTCGAGGACAGACTCCCCGGCTCGATGAAGAGATATATCGCTAACAACAACATCAAGTTCTATACAATCGACGCTGTTGCTAAGGCTAAGGAGATCGGCTTGGGCGGAAGAATCAACACAATCTGCCAGTCTGCATTCTTCAAGCTTTCCGGCATTCTCCCGGTGGAGCAGGCTGGTGACTACATGAAGAAGGCAGCTCTCACGTCTTACGGTAAGACGGGTGACGATATAGTTCAGATGAACTACAAGGCTATCGACGCAGGTGTCGATGCAGTCGTTACAG
>JAFWFV010000028.1 GCA_017515465.1 Clostridiales bacterium | reverse complement strand
TGAAGGTGGTGAGCTGTGAGACGAAGTCGGAGAGGCTGTTGGCGAACATGTCAGTTACCAGGTAATCGGAAAGCTGCATGTTGAGATCCATGACGAAGTCGCTGTTCTGCTCAGCCCTGGCCACTGCCAGCTCTCTCCATTTGGTGATGAACTGTCTCTGACGCTCCATACGGAAGGTGTTGGAGTCGTCGTCAAGGCTCATTCGGGATCTGACGAACCTCTCGGCCTGATCACCATGGAGCGTGACCGTCGCACCCTCGGTAAATGCGGGATCGGCAGGTTCCATGCCGGCAGGGATGGTTACGGTTACGCCGCCTACGCTGTCGTTCAGTATCGGGATGGATTCCATCCTGAGGGATACGTAGTGGTCGATTGGCAGGTCGAATAGCATTCCGGATACGGCTTCCACTGTGTTCTCGCACCTGGCCTGATCGGTAGTGCCGAAGGAGTGGGCCAGAGCCAGCTGCATGGTAACAAGTTCCTCGTTCAAAGAACTCTCGGCCCTGTTGACCGGAACCATGGAGTCACGGTTCAGTTGCAGGCAGCGGTATGTGTTGTTATCGCGGTCTATGACGAAGAGCATTATAACGTCTGCCTGGGTGTAGTTCTGGAACTTATCAGAGTATGACAGGTCCTCCGTCTCGTCTATACCCATAACCAGGATGGATTCCAGGTTGTTCCTCAGAACGTAGTCCTTGCCGTTATAGGTGATCTTGGGTCTGTTGTCGGGTCTGGTATAGAGGGTGTCCGTCTCGTTCCTGGAGTTCAGCATGCGGCTGACGGCAAAGACTGCCGCACCGAATACGACCAATGTGAGGATTATGGCTCCCAGCTGGAGCAGGTTATCTTTTCTGAATACGTGTTTTCTGGACATATGCTTTAATAAAAAAGCGGCAGCCTCTGATATGAAGCCGCCGCCTGTAATGATCGTTTAGTGCCTATTACTTAGATGCCTTCTTGGCACGGATCGCAAAGACTGCACCGCAAGCTACGAGAGCTGTTGCAACCATGATGATGTATGTGCCTGCATACTCACCTGTCTGAGAAGAAGACTTAGGTGAAACCTTAACTACTGCGAAAGGTGAGAGACCTGAAACAGTGAACTTAAGGGATGTAGGTGTATCAGCATTACCAACGATGTGCCATGAACCGGTCATACCGGGTGTCTGTACAAAGTGGAGAACGATGACAACATCGTTAGGATCTGTCTCATATCCGATACGGATAGTAACAGGTGATCCTGAAGGGAAGATCGTATGCATGTCGATGTGAGGTGTTCCACCCCAGATATCAGACTTGATATAACCGCCGAATGTGAAGAAGACTACGGAGTCCTCAGCCTTAAGCTTGGGGTTCTGCTTGTTGATCTCTGTCTGCAGTGTGGAGGCGTCGATGAGGTCAGTACCCTTCTTACCCATAACGCCCATCAGGTCCTCGTTCTCCAGGATGATGATCTCATCGAGAGGGTAACCGTCTACCTCGATAGGGGGCACGCCGGGTCCCGGACTGGATGCAAATACTGCAGAACCGAGCATAGCTACTACGATTCCTACTATGGGCAGTGCCATAAATCTCTTTTTCATACGGACTAATCCTCCTTAGTTCCTGTTGGTTTCCATAATATAATATCTTATTATAAGACTACGTAAGTTCTTTTGCAATAACTAAAAAACGCCTGGTCCTGTCTGTCCTGAGACACGTCGACAATATCAAGAGGCGGTCTCCGTACTGAGGCTTCAGTTCCTGCACATGGCTGGCGGCTGAACCTGTCTGATTGTAGATCTGACTAATGAAATTGTTATAAACGGACTCATTATTGAAATTATTGTAGTGCATTACGTGCTTCTTGTCACGTGGTGCAGTTGCACATATTCTATATATCCTCATCCTCTCGGGTGTGTAGATCACTACATAATGAGGTTCATTTGTCAGGTCCACGCCCTCGAGACCCGTCTGGAGATTGCCGAACATGGCGCCGGAACTCATGCGGTGGCCGTAGAGCATGGTCACCATGTCATTGAAGTCTCCGGAGTTATACTGGGACTCCATGTAGATGGATCCTGCACGGTCGTAGCTCTTGTTGGCCCCGTGGGACAGATAGAATGAGTCGTCAGACGAACTCCTCAGTATTGGCTGGCTGATCTCGGGATCGTTCATGTAGAGCCATCCGACGATGTCAGGGTTCATGGCCTGGAGCTGGGCGAAATCAACGGGGCTGTTATAGTTGATGCCTTCGTGGTCCTGGTTCTCCTTGTCCATGTAGTCTGCGCTGGCATCCCTGGGGGTTGGCGTGGGGCTGCCTATGTTCATCCAGGGCTCCGTATCCAGTGACGGGTATGTGAACTCCGCATAGGATGTGGTCGGGGACGAATTGGGCAGTACGATGTAGCCGTTGGCCCAGAAAAAATAGAATACCAGGATGCCTGCTGACACGAACATTACTACTGCCAGTGTTATCCATACGTATCTCTTATTCATCAGTAATCACCTACCTCTGACGTGGCGGAGGAGAATATCCTCACGCCGTTAGCATATATCCTGCCGAGCTGGCTTTCCGCCTTGCCGGCCTTGATGATCTCTACTGCCTCACCCAGGTTGGGAGCCCTGCCTGTCATGTTGTGGCTGTCCGAACCCAGCAGGTCTATCTGACCCTTGGTGAGCATCTTAAGTGCTTTTCTCGTTGTCCTGTGCTCGATGAAGAACTCGGCATTGGACTGTATGAGGATATCCGGATCCTCTATGAGGCGCTTTACAAGTTTCCTGTCCTGGTCCAGATATCTCTCTATGTGGGCAATTATAACATTAAGTCCCAGTACGCGCGAAATCTCCATGATCTCGTCCACCATCTGGGGCTGCCAGTTACGGAATGGCATCTCTATGAGGATATAGCTGCTGCCTCCTATTGTCAGGTCCTCTAACGCCTGGCTCCTGCTCATGCCGCGGAAATAGTGGACCTCAGCTCCAAGTATATATTCGGGGATCTGATCCTCCAGGCTATTGGCCCTGATTCCGTCTTCCAGTCTCTTAAGGGATTCAGCTCTCCTGCGCAGGAACGTCTCGGGACTGTCCATGTCCGCATAGAAGTGGGGCGTGAATATAACGCTCCTCACTCCCTGAGCCATTGAACCGGTCAGCATCTCCAGAGACATATCGACGCTCTTGGAGCCGTCGTCTATCCTGGGGAGCATGTGGCAGTGACAGTCGAACATCTTATGTTACTTGGTTGTCCTGGGACCTGATGCGTACTTGTACTTGCCGTACTTATACTTGCCGTACTTATACTTGCCGTACTTGTACTTGCCGTACTTGTATTTACGCGTCTTGGACGCTGCGCCGTTATATACGAAACCGATGATCTTTGCCCCGATGAGCTCGATCTGTCTCAGTGCATAGTCGAGATCCGATGTCTGCGTGTAGTCCTGTCTGACAACGACGATGATGCCGTCAGTTACCTTGGATGCTACGAGGGCATCTGATACCTCACCTACAGGAGGCAGGTCCAGGAGCACTACGTCGTAGCTCTCTGCCAGGTTATCGATCAGGAGGCTGAAGGGCTTGGATCCCAGGAGCTCTGAAGGATTCGGGGGGATGTCACCTGCCTGGACTACGTCCATCTTCTTGATGAGGACGTCCTTGTGCAGAGTTGCGTTCTCGCTGTTGATGCCTGCCAGGAGATTGGAAAGGCCCGTAGTCTTGGGCAGGCTCAGTTTCTTACGCAGGGTGGGAAGTCTCAGGTCGCACTCTACAAGCACTACCTTCTGTCCGCTCTCAGCCAGGGAATATGCCAGGTTGATGGATGTCAGGGACTTGCCCTCGCCGTGGAGGGAACTGGTCACACCGATTACACGGGCGGACCTGTCATTCCTCTTTGTTGAGAACATGAGGTTCGTTCTCAGGAGGTTATAGGACTCTCTTCCCTCGAAGTTGAGCTTGGGGCCCAGGAAGGAAGAAGATGTATCTGCTGTGTTGTTTGTCTTATTCTTTGCCATGTTATCAGCCCTCACTTCCCGGTCTCTTGCTGCCGTCCGTTACGAACGGGCTGTCATCCAGATCAGGATCTGCCGCTCTGGGTCTTGCCTTTGCAGGAGCCTGCTGGGTCTGAGCCTTTGCCTTGGCCTTGTCAAATGACTTGGAATAGCTCTTGCTGTAGCTGCCGTAGTATCCGCCGGATGACTGCTGTGACAGATCCGGGATAGTTGCCAGTACGGGGATGTCCTTATAGTTCTCCAGGAGGAACTCCTCTTCCCTGATGGTGGTATCCATGAGACATCTCAGGATGATGATGCCGCAGGCGATGACGAAGCCTATGAGCATGCCGATCGCCGTGTTCTTGGTATAGCTGGGTGAGGATGCATTCCTGGCGGGGATCGCATAGTCAACTACCTTAACGGAGCTGCCCTCAACGATCTCGGAGATACGGTCCACGATGACCTCTACTATGTCGTTGGCGATCCTGGCTGCCATGTCGGGATCCTTGTCGGTTACTGTGATCTTAAATACAGGGGTGTCGCCCTCAGCTCCGCCTGATACCTTTGTTACGAGCTCCTCGTATGAGTAAGGGATCTGGCCGTCCTCGATCACTGCATCCAGAGTGTTGCGGCTCTTCAGGATTACACTGAAGGTTTCGACCAGCGAGTTGGATGCATAGAGATCCGAACTGGTGATGCTGAGCTTGGCAGAACCTACGTTGATGCCGTTGTTGACATACAGCAGTGCTGATGAATTGTACTGTGGTGTGATGAAGAACATCGTGTATACGAGGAATATGACGCCTCCGACCAGGGCGGTTGCGACGATCACCCACGCACTGTGCCACAATGCCTGCAGCAGTTTAAGGAGATCTATCTCCTCTTCCTGTCCTTTAATCATGTTGTTAGCCATAGATCAAAAGTCTCCCGGTATATATAATTGCAAAATTACAGCATAAAAACACTGTGCACACTTTTGCACAATAAAGATAATATATCACACAAATGGATGATTTGTACATATTTATTATATAAAAAGACTGCTCCATCGCTGAAGCAGTCTCTTTGCGTTTTGTTTATTGTTTTCAGATCTTATTGATTGTAACGTCGCCTGATGTGGCATTGATACTAAACGTTGATGCTCCGTTGCCTGCGACGTATACTCCGCCGTTCCTGGTGAAAGGCAGGTTGTAGTTGAACTCACCTGATGTGGTGTCAATGTCTGCAGTGATCCCTGCGTCCTCAGGCAGGTAGAACGTGATCTTGCCTGATGTGGAATCAATATCCACGCTGTCGGGGGTCTCATTCAGCCTGAACTCGGAATCCCCGCTGGTCTTGGAGACATTGATGCTCCTGATGCTGTTTGCAGTTACATTGATGGTGCCCGAGGTTACATCGATATCAAGTGACTCTGCGTCTCCGATGACAGCATCGATATCTCCTGATGTGGCATCGATCTTGACATTCCTGCTATTTCCGGTCAGGTTCAGGAGCACTGTTCCCGATGTGGCATCGACGTTGACATCTCCTGCCTCAGCGGTGATGTCGACCTTGCCGGATGTGATATCGGAGTTGATGGTATCTGCCTTGATATTACTGTATGTGAGCTCGCCTGAAGTGAGATCCATCGTGGCAACATCCAGGGCCTGATCCTCAGGGAGCGTGATCACCAGGCTCTTTTCGATGTTGTTGATATTGATGTTCCCGGATGACGCGCAGAACCTGACATAGAGTGTATCGCCGTTGACCCATGTATGGACTTTCTGTTCCTCTGTGAGGTCCCTGTTTGCTGTCTCAGTAATGGTGATCTTGTCTGTGTCCTCACCCTTGACGGTGACCTTGCCCGAGAGATAGTCCAGGTTCAGGTTGGTGATGGTATCTGTTATCTCCCTGTCCCCTGCCTGATATTTGTCTGCATCAGCGTATTTGTAGGACGTCATGGAAAAGAGATTGAATGAACAACCCGAGATCAAAAGTGATGCTGATAAAAGTAATGTTGTAACTGCTCCTGCTAACTTATGCATTTTTCTTTCCTCCTTTTACAAGTGCAATTATTATCCCTGTTACTAAAAGTATTGCTCCGACTGTCAGTCCGATGACTGCCACGCCGGGTGTTGATGTTGAATATGAGACTACGCCGGTGGCTCTTGCCGATACTGCCCGCTCAGCAAGGAACTGAGGCAGGAATGAGCAGATGCTGATGAGCATCGTAACGATGCCTGCCTTGACCAGGCCGCTTGCGGGGAGATATCTGATGATGGCAAATGATGCCCAGGCTACTGCCAGGAGAGGTCCCGCGATGGCAAGTGCCATGGGGAAGAACTCTGCTGCGCCCACCGTCAGACCGATGGTTGTCATCATGAGGACAAATGTCAGAGTATATGCGCCCATGATGGCCAGGCCTTTTTTATTTCCGAGATATTTGTTGACCGGTCTCCTGGCCGCGATGAAGGGGGCAAAGAGGATCGTCAGTCCGAAGAGCACTGCAGAAGCTGCGATAAAGAACCAGCTGCCGCCCGTCGATACCGCTATTACACCCAGCAGCAGCAAGACGCTGACGGTAAACAGCGTCATGGCCGTAAACATCCTGTTCTTCGGCGCCATGAGGGGCGCGACTATCAGTGATGCCGGTACCAGCATGGCAGCCAGTACTATAAAGAACCAGCTCAGTCCCCCGCCGTTGGCCAGGTCCACTATGAAGCAGACCAGGATCGGCATCGAGAAGATCCCTGCGAATACAGTTCCCGTTATTGCGCTCTTGCGCTTGAAGAACTTCGCCTGAGACTTGATGACTTCATTCTTTTCCCTGATGATCTCCTCGTCTATCGTCTCGTCGTTCATGCTATTCAGGACGTTGAAGCAGTCCCGGCATTCTTCCAGATGCTCTTCAACGATCTTTCTGCTTGATTCGCTGCATATTCCGTCTTTATATAAAGGCAACAGATCGGAGATCATATCACAATCGTATTTCATTGTTCTTCCATCCTTTCTTTGATCTTGAGTCTGGCGCGGTGATAGGTTACGCGGGCCCAGGTCTCTGTCTTACCGAAGATAGAACCTATCTCGGTAAACGACAGTTCACCGAATACTCTCAGCTGAAAGACCTCTTTGTAGGGTTCCTCCATGTTATGCAATATGCTGTGGATCCTCAGTGACTGGTCACGGTCGGTCAGGACTTCCTCGATACCCTTATTGGTATCCGGAACCTCCTCCCCGGGCTCATCCTCCAGTCTGGCGCCTCTCCTCTTCTCGTCGATGAAGATGTTCTTGGCGATAGCGCACAGCCACGTGAAACTGTCGCTGTCTCCCCGGAAACTCTTCTCAGTTGATATCGCCCTGAAAAAAGTCTCCTGGGTTATCTCTTCGGCGTCACTGCGATCCTTAGCAAGTGTCATGACGTAGGAGAATACCTTCATGTAAAAGGCTTTATATAGCTTTTCTGCGGTATTCTTATCCAAGTATCAATGCACCTTTCTTCTGTGATCTCGTCTATTAGACGGGGATAATTCAAAAACGTTACAAAAAAAATAGCATATTTTTTAAAATTGTTGTACCAGGGCGGTCGAAACGGCGCAGATAAAGGGACTACCCAATACTCTACCTGGGTAGAGATTTGCTCAGTATAGGAATTTACACTACCCAATACTCTACCTGGGTAGAGATTTGCTCAATGTAGAAATTTACACTACCCAATACTCTACCTGGGTAGAGATTTGCTCAATGTAGAAATTTACACTACCTAATACTCTACCGTTTGCCGCCGGTCAGCAGATCAGCCGCCAATCAGCCTATATCTTAATATCAGATCTGATCTTCTCTATATGATTCTCAGCCAGCAGGCAGATTATATAAGCTATAGTGCACCTAAATGGGTACATTAATTAACGGTATCAAGCATGAGTTCACTATCTATGTCTCTTCCGCCATACATCACTCTGATAACCGTAACAACATGCAGCTCCTTGTCAGGAATATAAAACACAAGGTAATTATCAACGGGGAACACACGAAGTCCCCTGCTCAGCCAAGGTTCTTTATCATATCTACGGTATCTCTCCGGCATATGATCAAGTTTCAGGATGGCATCTTCTAGTCTATCTAACTGTCCTGCGGCATTATCCGGAGACATCAATTCAAAGGAGATATATTCAAAGATACCTCTGAGATCCTTGATTGCCTGCTCGGAAATATGCACATCAAACATTATATTCCTCTCTGATATCGGCAAATACAGATTTTGCCTGCTTTGTCCTGCCGGCCTTCATATCTGCATAACCCTTCTCCAGTTCCGCATCCATTTCCTTGTCAGAGAGTACACTGACATCTGTAATGCCGGACGCCGGTATCTTCACATCAAAAGGAAGACCACGCTGAAGTATGATCTGCTTGTAAAACATGTTAATCGCATTAGATGCCGGTATACCCAATGTAGCCAGAATGCTTTCTGCCTGCTCTTTTACTTCCGGTTCTATCCTAGCGTACAGATTTGCTGTCTTTGCCATGCCACGTCATCTCCTGTCGTTCATCTGTTTCTACCTTATCTGTTAAGAATATTATAGTCGGATGTGCGCACAATAGCAATACATTTTGACGTGATGATTAACTATTGTCATTGGACGGTTGGTCCTGGTGGTGGCTGATGTCCTTAATAGAGGTAAAACAATTAAGATCAATACCGTATTCCTTGTATTATCTGGTCCATATACTTGTCCTTGAATCTATTCTGCATTTTGTGCCAAAAGACAGTCTGATGATACAGGGGATGTCCGGGTTGATCGGAATAGTAGCGGCAATAGCTGTTGCATACTTATATCACAGGACCGTTTGCAGGATTACCGGACAATCCGCATGATCTTTACCATAGTGTCACCTTCCGAAGATCAGCTTGTAGATGCCGGTGCGCCGGAACAATCTGATCATCAGCAGGAACATGGCTGAATATAGCATTGCTATCGCAGGGGTAAAGATCAGATCGTAGAACAGGATATATCCGTTCCAGTTAAATCCCGGGAAGATGCTGAGCATTTTGTCCGTGATCAGGGGAAGCCAGAATGACAGGAAAATGAAAGACAGGTAATAGACGGCCAGAGAGTCTCTGCCAAGTCTTTCAAAACAGGCGGACAGTTTGCCGTCAGGCATCTTGCTGAATAATGAGCCCACAACAAAGATGACTGCAACGGAACCGAACAGACCTACCGCCCAGCGGAAGATGTCGATGGAAAGACTCTCCCTCAGTGATCCGTTAAATAATCCGGTCGTATAGATGAAGTGCTTTTTCTCATAGAGCGTCAATAGCAGAACGAGGATGATGATGCTTAAGATCCCAACCGGTTTCCTGATACCGGTCAGTCTGTCTTCGTACCTGGCATAGTAGTATCCCAGGACAAAATAGGGATACATGTACACGTTCATGGTATTGCACGGGAATAATGCCACAACAAAAAAGCCTGTCAGAACGAGCATGATCCGGAGAACAGGCCTGCCGGTTGCTTTTACAGCCACAGTAAGTACTATACTGCAGGCCAGGACACTCCACAGGAACCATAATTCCGTCAATGGAGGAGTTTCCAGGAGGAGTCCGGGAGTCCCGGTGATGACCGCGATCACGCCTTTTGTCAGGACGAGGTTTAGTACTGTATATGTAAGGACCGGGTACAGGAGAGTCTTGACCTTGTGACCTATCAGTTCTGTCATGTTCCTCTTTTGTTCAGAAAAACTGAACAGATATCCGCTGATCAGCATTAACAGTGGCATATGAAATGAATAGATGACCTTAAAGACCTGGTCACCGAAGAAATCGAACTGACCTCCGCAGCAATACTGGATGCAGTGACCCCACAGCATAAGAAATATTGCAAGTCCTCTGAGCAGATCTATCTGTCTTTTTCTGTGTTCGCTGATCATAAGAAGGTGCATATAATTTGACAGGCAACAGCTACCGCCGGTCCATGGAGACGTTGAGGATGATGCCGAAGGAGATGTAGTTGATGAGCATGGCGGTGCCGCCCAGGCTGATGAAGGGCAGCGGGATGCCGGTGATGGGCAGCAGGCCTACTGACATGCCCAGGTTCTCGATGAAATGGAATGCGAATGATGTGGCCAGGCCCGTTACGATATAGGACTGGGAGGGGCGCTTGGCGCGGCTGGCGATGAACATGCACCTGCCGAGGAAGAAGAAGGCCAGGAGGACGACGGCGGTGGTGCCGATGAGGCCCAGATGTTCTGATACTGCAGAATAGATGAAGTCTGATTCCTTAACGGGCACCGATGTCATGACGCCGGTGTGGTTGCCGGTGAGGCCGCCTGATGCGATGGCCGCCTTGGCCTGGACCAGGTTGTACTCGCCTCGGGGGTCAGAACCGGAGAATATGAGGGACAGGATCCTGGCTTTCTGGTAGTCCTGCAGGTAAAAGAACCACATGGCAGGGGCTACGATAACGATGAGGCCTGATATGGCCAGGAGGAAGTATCTGTATTTGACGCCCCAGACGAAGGACATGCAGACAAATGAGAATACGATTACCATGGCGGTACCGAAGTCAGGCTGCATGAGGATCAGGAGCATTGGAGGGCCGTATGTGACCGCCAGGCGGATCAGGCCCTGGAGATAAGTTATCTTTTTGGATGTCATGTCCTCGAAGATCTCGGCGGCCACCATGACCAGACCGATCTTCATGAGCTCAGAGGGCTGGACGTTGCCTATGACAGGCAGGTTCAGCCAGGAGTCTGCACCCCAGGTGGCGCCCAGGGAGTAACCGTCTATGGGGACCAGTATCAGGAGGAACAGTCCCACTCCGTAGATGATTCGGCCAACGAGCTTAAGGAAATGTGTATCGAGGATGGCTATTACCGTGGCGATGAACATGCCTGCGATGGTGGCATAGATCTGACGGTAGTAGTTGCCCGGATATGCGGCATAGCCGGAGGACAATACGCGCTGGAGCACGTAGAGGCCGATCACGGCAAGCAGGAACACGGGTACGATGAGATAGTAGTCGATCTTCTTGTTGTACTCGTTGTTCCTAAGTCTGACGATGCCTGATTTACGGGTTTCCATCTGTCTCTTCTGTTATTTCGGCGGAAGTCTCTGTTTCTTCTACGCTCTCTTCTGCTGCAACGGGCTCGGGGAGAGTCTCCTCGGTGTCCTCTGTCTCAGCTGTGTCTGCAGCCTCTGCTGTCTCAGTTGTTTCGGCTGCAGTCTCGAGTGCGGCTTTCTTGTCCTTGAAGAACTTCTCGGGGATGGGAGTCCTTGCGATCTTCTTGTAGTGGGCGAAGGCGATGTAGAGGAGGCCTGCCACCATTAGGATGACGGACAGGAGCTGGGATGCCCTGATGGCCGTACCCGTGATGTAGAGGGAGTCGGTCCTCAGACCTTCGACGAAGAAGCGGAGGGCGCCGTAGCCCACGAAGTAGGCTGCTGCCGTCTCGTAGGCATACTTGCTGTGCTTTCTGAGATAGAACAGGATAAACATCAATACGATGTTGCCCAGTGATTCGTAGAGGAACGTGGGATGGACGGGCATTATGCTGTCCAGCGTGGGGCAGTTGGCTGCGAGATAAGATGAGATCTCGGGGGATGTCATGCCCCAGGGAAGAGTCGTTGTTGTACCGAAGGCTTCCTGGTTAAAGAAGTTGCCCCATCTGCCTATCGCCTGTCCCAGGGGGAGCAGGGGCGCCAGATAGTCCAGCACTGCGGAATAGGGGATCTTTCTGATCCTGCACATTATGAGGTAGCCCAGAAGGACTGCGATGATGCCGCCGTAGATGGCCAGACCGCCTGATCTGGTATCGAAGATCCTGGTGAGGTCCTCGGAGTAGTAGTCCCACTTAAAGATAACGTAGTAGATCCTGGCTCCCACGATGGCGCAGGGGAGCGTAACGAACATCAGGTCGTAGACCAGGTCGGGTGAGAAGTTGTTCTTCTTTGCCTGCTTGACGGCCAGGCCGAAGCACAGGAGCATTCCCAGTGCGATTATAAGGCCGTACCAATATACCTTGAAGCTGCCCAGCTGGAAAGCAACGGGGTTCAGATCGAGTGTTAGCCCCAGACCGGGGAATGAAAGTTCATCGTAGTTGATCATGTTATTACCTCTTTATCATCTAGCGTCGGTATTATATCACTGCTTATTTAAGTGCTCAAATACCGCGCGTCACATGCCGAAATATTGCCTTGCATCCTGCTTGTTATTATTCACTGCCTCGATCAGCTCCTCAGGACTGCTGAAATGTGTCTCATTCCTCAGGAACTTTACCAGTTCCACGGTGATGACGGCCCCGTAGATATCCTCGTCGAAATCCAGGATATGGGTCTCGCAGATATCCTGAGTTGCATCCTCCAGCGTGGGCCTCAGGCCGATGTTGGTCACGCCCGCATAGGTATCCTTACCTATGGTCACGTGGGATATGTATACTCCCCTCCTGACGCGGAACTTGCCCTCGGGGATCGCCAGGTTCGCGGTAGGAAAGCCCATCTTGCTGCCCATCTGCTTGCCCTTTATGACACGTCCGGTATAGGTGAAATACCTGCCGGAGGTGAGTTCGGCGTACCTGTCCGGGCGGCCCTCCGAGAGGAGCTCCTTGAGCCAGGTGGATGAGATCTTGCGTCCGCCGTCTTCTTCTATCTCGCAGATGAAGGTGTCGATGTTCATGGCCTCGAGGCTGCGTTCCAGGAGATCCGTGTCCCCTGCCGCATTTGCTCCGAACCTGTAGTCGTCACCTGCAAAGACGGCGTGGGCACCCATCCTCATGTTGATATATTCGGCACAGAAGATCCCGGGATCGGTATCTCTGATGTCGTTATAGTCCAGCACCAGGAGCTCGTCTATCTTAAGCTCCGTTAAGATCTTCAATCGCTCTTCGATGGTGGTCAGTTCGCCCCCGGAGTTCCTGGGCATGTTGATGAATGTCTGGACGCAGGACTTGAGGCCGTTTTTGGCAGCGAACCTGCTCATGGACCTGATGACGTCCAGATGCCCTATGTGGATGCCGTCGAAAAAGCCCAGGGCAACGGCTCTGCCTTCCCTGGCGACGGGCAATGTGTCTATCGTATATCTCTGGGTAAAGCCGATCACTGATCAAACCCCCTGTCTATGCGGATGATGCCGTTTTCATCGGCATATATCACCGCTATGAGCTTTCCTTTGCATGTTGCCTTGATGAGTTCATTTGGCGCAGCATCGGTGTTCAGTTTGTCCCTTCTGAATCTCCTGCCGCACCTGATGTCTTCCCTGATCTCATCAGTTACTTCTACCTGCTTCATGTTATCCAGGACCGTTTCGGGATCCGTGAATATCAGCTCCTGATCCAGGGCAACGGCGTCTTCGACGCTAAAGGGTCCGCACATGGTCCTCCTGAGCTCCGTGGCATAGGCCCCGAAACCGGAGAGCTCTCCTGCGTCGGTAACTATCTTCCTTATATATGTGCCCTTGGAGCAGTGGACGTCGAATACGACCTCTACTCCCTCCTCTGTTTCCTTTGCATCGATGACGGTCAGTTCGTGGATGGTGACGGGCACGGCCTTGAGCTCGAACTCTATGCCCTGGCGGGCCAGGTCGTAGGCCTTTCTTCCGTCTATCTTCTTGGCGGAATACTTAGGAGGGACCTGGGTGGTCCTTTTTGATATCTCTGCAAGGGCATCCCTGATCTTATCCATGTCGCTGCTGCCGGGCTTTTGGACAGGGGTGATCTCACCCTCGCTGTCACCCGTATCGGACGTGGCGCCGAAGAGGGCGGTGCAGCGGTACTTCTTATCGTACCCGTCGGTATATCGCATGAACTTGAGGGCGTCGCCAACAAATATGGGCAGAAGGCCCGTGGCAAAGGGGTCCAGCGTGCCGCTGTGGCCCACCTTTCTGATGCCTGTGGCTTTCCTGACAGCCTTGTCGCAGTCAAAGGATGTGAGGCCCTTGGGCTTATCCAGCAGTATTATTCCGCCATTCATCTGAGCAGTCTTCCGACCTCTTCGATTATGGCCTCTGTCACGTCGTCGATGGTGAGGCCTTCGCTGTATTCCACGGAATAGCCTGCGGATCTGATGTGTCCGCCGCCCTTGTGGGATTTGGCAAATTCCGCGCAGTTAAAGTTATCGCCTGACCTGAGGTTGACACGTATCCTGTCGGCGGTCTCCCTGACTACGACGGAGAGCCATACGCCGTCCAGGTCCCTAAGTGTTGAGGGGAGCTCGTCAATAGCCTCCCTGGAGGCGCCGTATTTCTCGTAGTCCTTCAGGTATGCCTTGGCTATTGCCAGGCGGCCGCCGCAGTAGAACTCAACTCTCTGTCTGATCTCGGCAGACATCTTGAAGTCCTCAACCCTCTTCCAGTCGTACTGGTGGTAGCAGATGGGAGAGGGGTCTGCGCCCCTGTCCATGAGCTCGCCGGCAGATATGAGGGTCTCGGCCTTTGTATTGGTGTATGTGAACTTGCCCGTGTCGGTTATAAGTCCCATGAGGAAGCACTGGGCTGCCCTGGGATCTATCAGATGCTTGCCGGTCATCTCCTCGAGCTTGAGGGAGATGTAATAGCACATCTCGCTGGCAGAGGATACGGCTCCGTCGATCCAGATGCTGTCGCCTGTTATCTCCACAGTGATGTGATGGTCTACGATGATCTGGTGCTCTGAGGCGTTGAACAAGACGCCGCAGGAGCCCATCCTGCTGCCCTCACTGCAGTCTACTGCAAAGGCTGTATAGTCAGAGGGCATCATGCCGTGGCGGTCCGGGAAGAAGAGAAGGTCCTCCACACCGATGAATTCCATGCTGCCGGGCAGGTCCTCCTGCATGGCAACGTCAGCCTCATATCCCATGTTCCTCAGGACCTGGGCCATGCCGCATGAAGAACCCATGCAGTCACCGTCAACACTCTTGTGAACGAACAATACAAAAGGCCTGCCTGATGAGGCTTCACTCATAATCCTCTCAGCTATCCTGGAGGCATCAGCTACGTACTTACTCTTCATCTTCGCCCTTTTCCAATCTGGCTCTGGCTTCATTCCTGATCTCCTCGTCCCTGGCAAGGGCCTTGGAGATGACGTCGTCGATCCTGGCTGCCTCGTCGAGGGTGTTGTCCAGCTTGAAGTGGAGCTCAGGTGCGACTCTCAGGTTGATCTGCTTTACCAGCTCGCAGCGGATAAAGCCCTTGGCGTGCTCTATGGCACGCATGGCTTCCTTCTTGGTCTGATCGTCTCCGTAGATGGAGATGAAGGCCGTGCAGTGGGTCAGGTCAGAGCTCATCTTGGCCGCCGTTACGGTGGTCATGAAGGGGATCCTGGGGTCTCCCAGCTTGTTGCCGATGATGTCCGACAGGATCTTCCTGATCTGTTCGCCCACTATCTCCGCACGATTTCTTCTCATGTTCTTGCTACCTCACGGATCTCGAATGACTCGATGATGTCGCCTATCTTGATGTCGTTGAACTTCTCGATGGACAGACCGCACTCGTATCCGGCGTTAACTTCCTTGACGGCATCCTTCATCCTCTGGAGGGAGCCCAGGTTGCCTGTATATACGACAACATCGTCCCTGACGACCCTGACGCCGCAGTTCCTGACGATCTTGCCGTCGAGGACATAACATCCTCCGATGGTTCCGACGCCTGATACCTTGAAGAGCTCACGGATCTCAACGTGACCCAATACTACCTCGACCTCTGTAGGTGCGAGCATGCCCTTCATGGCGTTCTCAACGTCCTCTATAGCGTTATAGATGACGCTGTAGAGCCTGATGTCAACGCCTGCTTCCTTGGCCTTGTCCAGGATCATCTGGTTAGGACGCACGTTGAAGCCGATGATGATGGCGTTGGAGATGTCTGCCAGAGAGATATCCGACTCGTTGATGGCACCAACGGCATCGTGGATGACCTTGACCTTGACCTCGTCGTTACTGAGCTTCTCCATGGACTGCTTGACAGCCTCAACGGAACCCTGAACGTCTGCCTTGATGATGAGGTTGAGATCCTTGACATCGCCTGCTGCCATCTGGGCTGCCAGTGTGTCGAGGCTCATCTTGGAGCTCTTTCTGATATGTTCTTCTCTCTGCTTGATCTTTCTCTTCTCAACGAGGGATCTGGCCATCTTGTCGTCTGTTACGGCGTAGAGCATCTCACCTGCCTCGGGAACCTCGGGAAGACCCAGGATCTCAACAGGGATGGAAGGGCCAGCCTTCTTGATGGCATTGCCCTTGTCGTCGTACATGGCCCTGACGTTGCCGATCATGGCGCCGCAGACTACGGAATCACCCTGCCTCAGAGTACCTCTCTGAACGAGGATGGTTGCAACAGGACCTCTGTTCTTGTCCAGCTGTGCCTCGATGACGGCACCCTTGGCCTGTCTGGTGGGATCGGCCTTGAGCTCCATGACGTCTGCTGTGAGCAGTACCATGTCCAGGAGGTCATCGATACCTGTTCCCTGCTTGGCGGAGATGGGTACCATGATGGTGGTGCCGCCCCACTCCTCGGGGATCAGCTCGTAATTGGCCAGTTCCTGCTTTACCTTGTCGGGGTTGGCACCCGGCTTATCCATCTTGTTGATGGCAACGATGATCTCGGTGCCTGCTGCCTTGGCGTGGTTGATGGCCTCGACTGTCTGGGGCATTACGCCGTCGTCAGCTGCGACCACGAGGATCGCGATATCAGTAAACTGTGCACCTCTGGCACGCATGGTGGTAAAAGCTTCGTGACCGGGGGTATCCAGGAATGTGATCTGCCTGCCCTTGGTCCTGACGGTGTAAGCACCGATGTGCTGCGTGATGCCGCCGGCCTCGCCTGCAACGACGGATGATGATCTGATCTTGTCCAGGAGTGATGTCTTACCATGGTCAACGTGACCCATGACAACGACGACGGGCGGCCTGGGCCTGAGACCCTCCTCGTTCTCCTCACCCTCGTCAAAGAGGATCTCCTCCTCGTTGACCTCGGTGATGGGCGTTGCGGAGATGCCGAAAGCATCTGCCAGCATGAATGCCGTATCGAAATCCAGTTCCTGGTTGATGTTGGCCATTACGCCCAGCTTCATGAGCTCCATGATGACGTCAGAGGACTTCTTGCCGATACCTTCGGCGAACTCCTTGACGGTGATAAAGGGCGGGAGCTGTACTTCCGTGATCACCTGAGCCTGAACGGACTCATAGACCTGGGAAGACTTCTTCTTTTTCTTTCTGTATGAATAATCGTCATCGTACTCGCCGTCAGAGATCCTGCCGCTGTACTTGCCGGATCCTGCATTGTTCTTTCTCTTGTCCTGCTTGCCGCCGTCTCTCCTGTCATCGCTGTTGTTGCGCTTCTTCTCCTGAGCGGCACGGTCAGCAAAGTTGGCCCTGCTCTTCTTGACCTCTTCGATGGGCTCGTCGGACTTGGGCTTTGCAGCTCTCCTGGGCATGGGCCTGGATGAACCTTCCTCGTCCTTGTCCTTGGGGAAAGGTGCGGGTCTGGAACCGTAGGAGGAGCCTCCCTGGGGCCTGGGGCCGCCGTAAGGCCTTCTGTCCCTGCTGTCCCTGTCTCTGGGGATATATGTGGACTTCTTGACCACCTTGTCAGGCATGGAGACAACGGCGGAGGAGATCCTGGATCTGGGCTCCTCCTTCTTAGGCTCTTCTGCCTTGGGCTCTTCCTTCCTGGGCTCTTCCTTCCTGGGTTCTTCCTTTACAGGCTCTTCTGCCTTTACGGGTTCCTCTGCCTTGGGCTCAGCGGGAGTCTCAGGCTCTTCGGCCTTCTTGGCAGTCTTCTTTGTGGTCTTCTTGGCAGGCTCTTCCTTGGGCTCTTCACCCTCTGCTGCTTCCGCCTTCTTTGTTGTCTTTCTGGTTGTCTTCTTGGGCTCGTCAGAAGCAGGCTCTTCTGCTGCCTTCTTGGCGGCAGTCTTTGTTGTCTTTGCTGCTGTCTTGGCGGGCTTCTTTTCAGTATCAGCCTTCTCCTCGGGAGCAGCTTCTGCTGCGGGAGTCTCTACTGCCGCTGCTTCTGCCTCCTTGGGCTGTTCGTCTTTTTTCTTGTGGACTCTTCCAAGCTTGAGCTTCTTGCTTCCGGATACGCCGGCTTGTGTAAGACCGCTCGTGGGCTTAACGTTATCACTCATTAAGATATGTCCTCCTCGTCTTTGTAATCAGTCAGTTTCATGTCTAATTTGCGGGCAAAACCCTCATCCGTAATGGCCAGAACACCTCTGGGCGCCGTTCCTATCGCATGTCCGATGTCATTCATTTGGGAGAATCTGTACATCGGTATCTCATACGTAATGCTGTCTAATATCCTGTTAACCGTGTTGGGCGAACAATCCTTTGAGATTATCAAGAGCTTTGCCTGCCCGTCTTCGAGTGCGCCTATGACGCTGTCAGATCCTGAAGCTATCTTGCCGGCCCTCCTGGCCAGGCCCATGAAGCGTAAGATGTCCTGTTCGGTCGTCATTACTCTTCCTTTGCTTCCCTGGCGGCCTTTGCTGCCTGGGCGAGGATCTCGTTTGCCAGAGCCGTAAGCTCCTCATCCGTGACCTTGTGCCTCAGACCCTTGGCGATCTTGCCGGACCTGGCCAGCTCCGCCTTGATGCACTCTTCATTTCTGCAGAGGTATGATCCCCTGCCTGCTGCCCTGCCCGTGGGATCGTACTTAATGTCGCCGTCGGGAGTCAGGACTACTCTCAGGAGATCTTTCTTCTCCCTCTTTGTCCTGCAGACGACGCAGGTCCTCATGGGCTTTTTCTTAACAGGTGCTGCCATATCCGGATCAGTTGTCCTCTATGATATTTCCTTCTTCATCATAAGCCGTGAACTGGCCGATAACCTTCTGTGAGTTCTCGTCAATATCATCGGATTCCTTCTTGATGTCGATCTTGTAGCCTGTGAGCTTGGCTGCTAGCCTTACGTTCTGGCCGGATCTGCCGATGGCCAGTGTGAACTGATCGTCGGGAACAACTACTGTTGCCTTCTTCTCGATCCTGCCGTCTTCGCCCTCGACCTCTTCCATCTCGACCCTGACTGCCTTGGCAGGCTGCAACGCCTCGGAGATGAATACACCGGGCTCGGGATTGAACTCGATGATGTCGATCTTCTCGCCGTTGATGGCGTTCATGACGTTCTGTACCCTCTGTCCCCTGGGACCTACGAAAGAGCCCTTAGCGTCAACGTCGGGGTTCCTGGATGCAACTGCGACCTTGGATCTGGATCCTGCCTCACGGGCAACGCTCACGATCTCTACCTCGCCGTCCTTGAGCTCGGGCACTTCCAGCTCGAAGAGCTTCTTTACCAGCTCGGGTGCTGTCCTGGACAGGATCACGGAAGGTCTGCCGTTCTGCTCCTCAACACCTACTACGAGGAACTTCAGCATCTTGCCGGAATCGTACTTCTCGTTCTTGATCTGGCCGTTTCTCTTGAGCATGGCCTCTGCCCTGCCGATGTCTACATATACGCCGGCATTGTCCTTACGAAGGACGGAACCGGTGGTGATGTCGCCCATCTTGTCCTTGAATTCCTTCTCGATCTTCCTGGACTCAGCCTCTCTGAGCTTCTGTGAGATGGAGCTCTTTGCCGCGCCTGCAGCGAGACGTCCCAGGTTTTCTACCTCGATGGTGAGGTCGATCATGTCGCCGATCTCCAGATCGGGATCCATCTCCTGTGCGTCAGCCAGTGAGATCTCGTTGGCGTCGTCGAATACTTCCTCAACGACCTCGACTGTCTTATAGACGCCGATCTCGCCTGTCTCCCTGTCGATCTCGGCGGAAACATTTGTGATGTCCTGCTTATTAGCGCCGCCGAACTCTCTCTTGAATGCTGCTACGATACCGTCCTCGATCGCGCCGAAGATCTCATCCTCGCTGATACCGCGCTCCTTGGCCAGGTCGCGGATCGCATCCATCAGATCGATGATCTCGATCTCAGGTTCTTTTTTCTTTGCCATTTCTTTATCCTCCCAAATTTAATTATTTGCTGTTTTGTGCGTTGGTGTCAGAAGTCCAGATGGCGGACTGCCTTGGCGATGTCCCTGAGCTGTGCCTCAACGCCGTTGTCGAACTTGATGGTCCCGCCGTCCACGGTATAGCCGGCGGTGAACTTCTTGGGCTCCACATACATGGTGACGTCCAGCTGTTCGCCCTCATACCTGATGTAGTCTGCTATCTCCTGCAGGGGCCTGGTAAGTCCCGGTGAAGATACCTCGAAGTAGTCCTCGTCGGAATCCACCTGCTCGTCGATCAGGGGCTCGACCTCATTATGGAACCTCTCGCAGTCATCCAGGGATACGCCGCCCTTCTTATCGATATAGAGCCTGAGGTAGAGCTTCTGACCTTCCTTCTTGTACTCGGCATCCACCAGGTCAACGCCCTGCCTGGCTGCCACGTCCAGTGCTATGTCATAAGCTTCCTGAGCTATCTTCGATCTCCTGGCCACGTTCTCCTCCTGAAAATAAAAAAACGTGCACCGTAGTGCCCGTTTACTAGCGAAAGTAAATCTAAGTTCTGCACACAGATTGTAACATAAATACATTATATTAACAACCTGAATTATTTTTGTGGTAATTGCACAATTTGATATTCATTTCGGGGCGGTTTTCTAGTAGAATAAGTATATCCAAATTCCATTGGAATATTATTGGAGAAGGAGACATATTTATGATCAAGATTATTTCAGGTGAGAAGGGTACAGGAAAGACAGCGCGTTTGGTTGACGCCATCAACCAGGTAGCGTCAACAGACAGTAATGTTGTTTGCATAGAGAGAGGCAACCGCCTTGATCAGCTTCTTAAGTACAGCGTCCGACTCATCAATATCAAGGAATATCCGGTATCAGGCTACGATCAGCTCCTCGCCTTCATCGGCGGCATCTGCTCCAAGGATTACGACCTTACACACATCTACGTTGATGCCATCAGGAAGGTATCAGGCTCAGATAGCATGGAAGAACTGGGCGAATTCCTCAGCAAGCTCGAGGCATTCCTGGGTGACAGCCCCATCTCAGTAACCATCAACCTGACAGCCAAGATCGACGATCTGCCTGAGAATATCAAGAAGTACATCTGATCCGGTTATCTGTTTAATCAACTAACAGCCCGCGCCTTTCGAGCGCGGGTTTTTGTTGCCGGCAATACAATCTAAACATAACGTCAACTCAATCTAAACATTTCTGTAAAACAACTGTCACATCGGTCCGCTACAATCCAAGTATCCCTTTTGATATCAAAATAACAGGAGGTACTTTTCCATGGGATTCATGAAGGAATTTAAGGAATTCGCTTTGAAGGGTAACGTTATCGACATGGCAGTCGGTGTTATCATCGGCGGCGCTTTCGGCGGAATCGTCGGGGCTCTGACAGATGACTTTATCAACCCTCTCATTGCATCTATCGGCGGTGCCGAGGTTGCAGGCGCCATCAGGCTCCCCTGGGTTACATACACAGGTCTTGATGCAGAGGCAGCAATGGCATTGTCACTCAACTACGGGCATTTCGTAACACAGATCATCAATTTCTTTATCCTGGCTCTCGTTCTGTTCCTTATCATCAAGGCCATGAACAAGCTGACAGATCTCGCAGCCAAGAAGCTGGCAAAGCAGAAGGAGGAAGCTCCTGCAGCTCCGCCGGAACCCTCTGATGAGGTCAAGCTCCTTACCGAGATCAAGGACATCCTCGCTGATTCTAAGAAGTAAATTCTTCATAGAACTGCCCATGAAAAGGCCGCTTTCCTCCGGGATAGCGGCTTTTTCAGTTGGATATTATGGTGCCTCCGCCCAGGACTTCATCGCCGTCGTAGAGGACTACTGCCTGGCCGGGGGTTATTGCACGCTGGGGCTGATCGAATGTGACCTTTACCCTGCCGTCTTCCATTATCCCGGCGGTGGCTGGCTGCTCAGGGTGCTTGTAGCGGACCTTGGCTGTGCAGCGGAAGGGGCCGGACGGCATCAGGCCTGGGATATAGTTAAAATCAGATGCGGTCAAAGTGCTCTTGAACAGGTCCTCGTTATCGCCCAGCACCACCCTGTTGTTCTTCACATCGAGCGCTACCACATACATGGGCCTGCCCAGTGCGATCTCCAGGCCTTTGCGCTGGCCGATGGTGTAATGGATGATGCCCTTGTGGCGGCCCAGGAAGTTGCCGTCCTTATCCACGAAATCGCCTTCGGGATAATCTTTGCCGGTGAGCTTTTTTATCACTTCGGCGTAGTTTCCGTCCGGGACGAAACAGATGTCCTGGCTGTCGGGCTTATGGGAATTGATGAAGCCGTTCTCTTCGGCCAGGCGGCGGGTCTCCTGCTTGGACAGGTCTCCCAGGGGGAATGATATGTGCGCCAGCTGGTCCTGGGTGAGCTGGTAGAGGACGTAGCTCTGGTCCTTTGTTTCGTCTGCTGCCTTGAGGAGGGCAAAGCGGCCGTCCTTACGGACTATGCGGGCATAGTGTCCCGTAACGATCGTACTGCAGTCCAGGACACGGGCGCGCTCGAAGAGCTTGTCGAACTTCATGTAGCGGTTGCAGTCGATGCAGGGGTTGGGGGTCATGCCGCATTCGTAGCAGCGGATGAACTTGTCTATTATCTTTTCCCGGAAGCCATCCTGGAAATTGAAGACGTAGAACTTCATGCCCAGCTTAAAGGCGACGCTCCTGGCATCCTCCACGTCATCAAGTGTGCAGCAGGTGTGGGAATCCTTAACGGTCTCTGCAGGATCGTCGTGGAGCTTCATGGTGCAGCCGACGCATTCATAGCCCTGCCTGAGGGAGAGGAGTGCGGCTACGGATGAGTCCACCCCGCCGCTCATGGCGATCAAGGCTCTGTCCATATCAGCCTACAAGACCCGAGAGCTTGCCCACCAGGTCGGAACTCCTGGTCATGGACATGTTGTTGATGAATATGACGTCCCTGGCGCCGGTCTCGGCGATGATGTCCGATAAGTGCTTGCCGGAGATCTTGCTGTAGTGACGGTAGTCTATAACGTAGATCTTGTTATAGTTGGGGACCAGGTACGGAACAAAGGGGTTGCCGTAGCTTTCCTTTATTACGATGCAGGACGAGCCGTCCGTCACGTGGTCGTTGGTGATGACGGACCAGGGCTGGTCGCCTCCGATGAATGCGTTATAGAGCGAAGAGGAATCCCAGCCGGATACGTCAGAGACGATGTTCCAGTCCAGTGGCGTTCCGTCGCCCTGGGTGATCTTGATGGAGTTGGTGGCCTTGGGGATATAAGCGACCACGTAGTCGGGAGTGTTTAATGTCTCATATCCGTTGGTGTTGGTATAGAAGGACCCGTGGAAGTTCTGGAACATGGTGGGGGTAAAGTCGTTGTCCAGGTCAGCGACGCTGAGGCCTGCCGCATTGCAGAACTGGATGTATGTATACCATGCGCCTCTGGAGGTGTAGTGGTGGTCGGTCATGAAAAATATGTATTCATCCCTGTGGAGCCTCAGAGTGTCGTAGACATCCACCTTGTTTACCGATGCGGAGATGTTGCCGTAGATGTAGTTTATGGCCTGCTGCTGGTCATCTGTGTTGTACTGATCCCTGACGGACCTGGCCAGGGTAACGTCTATCGCCGTGGGAACGAGGATGTCAAAGATACGGGTGCCGGCAGGAGCTGTCTGGCTGGCCTTGTTGATGACGGATGCGTACTTGTCCGCCATGTCCTGCCTGAAGTTATAGAGCTCGTAGCCGGTGTTTCCCACGATCAGGAAATCGTTGACCATCTTGACCGGGACTCCCGTCATGTCGGGATCGGTGGGTTCAGCCTTAAAAAGGTCGGGCATATTGCTGCAGGAACAGATCCCCATGCCCAGGGCTGCCAGCAGTACGGTTGATATCAAATTAACAATTATTCTTTTCATTTTTAGTTATCTCACTTTTTGGACTTATGCTATTATATATTCAATGTAAAGTACAGGCAACGATGGAACTTGGAGTTTTTTGAATGAATCTTTCCAAAAATGTCCGGTGTGCAGTCTTAGTCCTGGCAGGCATTGGCTTAAACCTATTGATGTCTGCAGTTGTTGCCACGTTCAATATCCCGCTTTATCTGGACTCCATAGGAACCGTGCTGGTGGCCGCGCTGAGCGGTTATATACCCGGCATCGTAGTGGGACTCGTAACCAACATAATAAAGTGCTTTGACGATCCCACATCCATCTACTATGCCTCCCTCAACGTCCTGATCGCCGTGGTCGCTGCCTGGGCAGCCAGAAGGAAATGGTTCAGGAAGGTCTGGGGTCTGCCCCTCATAGTCATAGCCCTGACATTCATCGGCGGCGTTCTGGGCTCCATCCTCACCTGGTTCCTCTACGGCTATGCCGAGGTGGGCATCACCACGCTGGCAACTGAATACATCTACAGCAAGGGCATATTCTCCCAGTTCAGTTCCCAGCTCATCGCAGATACGGCTGCCGACTTCCTGGACAAGGTTATAACCGTTGCGATCGCAGCACTCGTAATAAACATACTCCCCAGGGATCTGAGGCGCTCGTTCAGGATATACGGCTGGCAGCAGACGCCCCTCAACACCACGGAAAAGATTAAGGTCGGAGACAAGATCCACACCCGCCATTCACTGAGGATGAAGATCATGGTGATCCTGTCCATGGCCATGGTGGTAATAGCCGTTGCGGCCATAACCATAGGATATGTCAACTACCAGACGTCCCTCATCAATACCCACGAGGCACTGGCCAAGGGCGTAACGGATTACGTGGGCTCGATCCTGGATCCTGATGAGATAGATAATTACATGGAGCAGGGAACTTCCCACCCTGACTACAACCATATCGTAAAGCTGATGGAAGCCACCAAGTCCAGCTCTCCTGTAATAGAGTACGTCTATGTCTACAAGATCGAGGATGACGGCTGCCACGTGGTCTTCGACCTGGAATCCCTGACTGATCCCGAGATCGTACCGGGAATGGTCGTCCCCTTTGACGAATCGTTCAGCAAATACATCCCCGACCTGCTGGAGGGCAAGGAGATCGAGCCCCTCATCACCAACGATACATACGGCTGGCTCCTGACCATCTATAAGCCCGTCTATAACGATGCCGGCAAGTGCGTATGCTATGCCTGCACCGACATCTCCATGCACGCACTGGTAGTGGACGGCTACGGCTACCTGGCAAAGCAGATCTCGCTGTTCACCGGCGTATTCATACTGATCCTGTCCATCGCACTGTGGCTGGCACACTATAACATCGTCCTCCCCGTTAATACCATGGCGGTATCAGCAGGCGAGTTCGCATACGATAACGACACCACGATGGACGAGAGCGTCGAGAGGCTCAAGGAGCTGGACATCCATACGGGGGACGAGATCGAGAACCTCTACCACTCCTTCGTCAAGACCTCCGAGGATTCTGTCCACTACGTAACGCAGATCAAGGATAAGCAGGACCAGATCTCCAAGCTCCAGAACGGCCTGATCCTGGTACTGGCAGACATGGTGGAGAGCCGCGACCAGTACACGGGCGATCACGTCCGCAAGACAGCCGTCTACTGCAACGTGCTGATGCACGAACTGCTGAAGCTGGGATATTACAAGGACCAGCTGACTCCCGAATATATTGAAGACGTTACCAACGCCGCACCTCTCCATGACATCGGCAAGATCAAGATCCCCGACGCCATACTGAACAAGAAGGGTCCGGAGCGCCTGACTGACGAGGAGTTCGAGATAATGAAGACCCACGCCATGGCCGGCAGCGAGATAATCCAGCAGACCATGAAGACGGTTCCTGAGTCAGGATACCTGGACGAGGCCAGGAACCTGGCTGAGTTCCACCACGAAAAGTGGAACGGCAAGGGCTATCCCCACGGTCTTTCCGGCGAAGAGATCCCTCTGTCAGCGAGAGTAATGGCTTTAGCCGACGTATTCGACGCCCTCGTATCAAAGAGGAGCTACAAGGATCCCTTCCCTTTCGAGAAGGCTGCCCAGATCATAGAGGAAGGCTCCGGAACTCACTTCGACCCCAAGGTCGTAGAGGCTTTCGTAAATACAAAAGAAGCGTTCCAGAAGATCTCGGAACACTTCTCTGATGTTGACGATATCGATATCAAGGGACTCATTCACTGATCCGCTTATCTCTTAGGCTTATATACGTGATTCTCCAGCCCGAAAGGCACTTTGTCGGTCATGGTCCCCTCTTCCAGGTCGTCGAACCTGTTCTCGTAGACGTACATCTTGGCATCGATCTGGTCCACATAGTGGAGCATCTGTGCCTCTGCTGTTGCCGGGCCTTTGACCGCACCCCACTCGGGATTCAGGTGATGTGACAGTATCATGTGCTTCAGGAGCATTACCTTTTCAGGGTCGTACTTGCCTGGATTCCTGTTTGCATAGTCGTTTACCATCTCTGCGCCCATGTAGAGGTGCCCCATCAGGTGTCCCTCTATGGTATATGTGACGTCACCGTCGTCTGATGTCTCCATCTCGCGGATCTTGGCCAGGTCGTGGATGGCAACTGCTGCCAGCAGCAGGGGCTTGTCCAGCGTCTTATAGACATTACACAGAGCCGCAGCAGTATTGAGCATCCTCACCGTGTGATAGACGAGGCCGCCTATTACGTCGTGGTGCATTGCCTTTGCAGCGCTGGAGTGGATGAATGCCTCCCTGTTTTCCATCAACAGGCTCCTGGACAGGTCGGCGATGGATGTGAAGTCACGCGTATCGGCGTCTGATACCTGCTGGAGGAATCCCGTGATCTGGTCAAAGACGGCCGCTGCATCTATGGGTGCCATGGGCAGGAAGTCCGCAGGGGTCGCAGCCGTCCTGGTGGGCATGATGTTATCGGCCTTAAGGCTCTTGTTGCCCTTAAAGTCCTGAACGGTGATAGTCATGTCGGCAACATCCCCCCTGGCAACGTTCTGCAGGGATGATATGGATGTGTTAAAGGCCTTGATGTCGTGCTTGCCGTAGCCGTCCGATACGATGAACTGGATGTAGGTGTTGCCGTTGACCTGGGGCTTTTCCTCCATGGAGAGGATCAGGACGGGCCTGCCCTCTACAGTCTCACCGATGTTCATCTTTGATATCTTCTTGTATTGATCCTTGATAGCCATTTTGCGTCCTCTTATTTCTTGGCGTAATAAACGTATAGATAGCTGTTGCCGTCTGCTTCCTGGTCTATGATATAGATGATACCAGCCTTGTCGTCCTCGACGCCGATCATCCAGATGATGGCATCGTCTGAAGGGACGGGCTTTAAGACCGCATTTGCCAGGGCGGAATCCCTGTATCTCTCATACTCGGCCTTGTCCATGAAAGCACCGTCGTTGCCTATGGCCTCGGCGAAGTTTATGTAATAGCCCTCCCAGTATCCGTCCAGGATCTGCAGCTTTACCTCGTAATAAACGCGGTTAAAGACGATGCCCTTCTTTTCCGATGCAACGATCTTCAGGTTCTCATCTGCGGAGAACTCATAGGGGTTGGTCCTGTCCAGCAGTGCGGGTGTCCTGTCGTATATGAAGCCGCCTACCATGACTCCCACCAGGAGAACGGTTATTATGATCAGGACTATGTCTCTCTTACTCATGGTCTCACCTCGTAATCAGTCTTCTATCTCGTACAGCCTCAGGCCGTTTTCTGCCGTGATATGGCACATCTCCTCAGTCGTCATGTCCAGGATCTCTGCGAGCCTTGCTGCCACGAAAGGCACGAATTCCGGCTCGTTCCTCATTCCCCTGTTGGGCTCGGGCGTAAGGTATGGTGAATCGGTCTCGATCACTATCCTGTCTTTTGGGACTGCTTTTGCGACCTCCGGTCCCTTCTTATTGTTCTTAAAGGTTACCGGGCCGTCAAAGCCTATGAAGAATCCCATCTTTACCATCTCGGATGCCGCCTCGGGCGACATGGAGCAGCAGTGGCACACTCCGGGGTTAGGCCTCAGCCCGCCCTCCCTGTAAAAGGACTTCAGGATCTCCAGGCAGTCACCGGTGGCATCCCTCTCGTGGAGGATGAAGGGTATATCCAGTTCCTTTGCGATCACCAGCTGCTTTTTAAAGACCTCGCGCTGAACGTCCCTGGGAGACAGGTCATAATAGTAATCCAGACCGATCTCGCCAATGGCCCTGATGCCGTTTTCTGCTCTGTTATTTTTATCCAGCAGTGTGATCAGTTCCTGCTCTGCCTCATCCGACCAGCTCTTGGCCTCATGAGGGTGGATCCCCACGGATGAATAGAGCGTTACGCCGTGTCTGCCGCTATTCTCATTTCTGTAGCTTACGGCAAGACGGGATGTCTCCATGTTATCTGCCGGGATCAGTATCCTGGTTATGACTGCCTCCGATGCGGCCTTCAAAACATCGTCAGGAGTCCTGCCCTCCTCAGAGAACCTGCTGTCGTAGAGGTGGGCATGGGTATCGAAAAAGCCTGTTACTCCCCTGAAATGCTTTGCTTCACGCATGATCAGGAGATATCCGCACCGGGCTTGATGTCATCAGGAAATTCAACGACCCTGAACTTGTCGCCGTCCCTGACGGACATGATCATGCCGTTGGACTCCAGGCCCATCATCTTGCGGGGCTCGAGGTTGACGATCATGGCAAGGGTCTTGCCTATGAGGTCCTCGGGCTTGTAGTACTTGGCGATGCCGGATAGTACCTGCCTCTCGCCGAAACCGTCGTCAACGATGAACTTCAGGAGCTTGTCGGACTTGGGTACTCTCTCGCAGCTCAGCACCTTTACGGCTCTCAGGTCGAGTGAAGCAAAGTTATCGAACTTGGTATTGGGCTTAAGGGGCTCGTCAGGCAGCTCCCTGGCGGGCTTGCTCAGGGCGTCGAGTTCGGCGATCTCCTTTTCCACGTCGATCCTCGGGAAGAGAACGGGTCCCTTCTTTACTGTTACGTCAGCGGGCAGGAGATGCTTTGTCTTTGCATCGTCCCACTTTGTATTGTCCTCAGTCGCGCCGATCTGCTCATAGATGGCAGGTGCGGTGTTGGGCATTGCAGGTGACAGGAGGATAGTGCATCTCCTGACTGCGTCGAGAAGGTTGTAGAGGACTGCAGCAAGTCTCGGCTTTCTGGCCTCGTCCTTGGCCAGTACCCAGGGCTCGTTCTCGTCTATATACTTGTTGGCTCTGGCGATGACCCTGAAGATCCTCTCCAGGGCATCTGCGATATGGAAGCTCTCGTAGTTCTCCTCAACAAATGCGGGAAGCTCGTCCAGCTGGGCGAGGAGATCATTGTCAGTATCGTTAAACTCCTTGTCTGCAGGCAGTGTGCCGTCAAAGTACTTCAGTACCATAGCCACGGTCCTGGATACCAGGTTGCCCAGATCGTTTGCCAGGTCGGAGTTGATCCTGTTGAACATCATCTCGTTGTTATAAGGGCAGTCGGATCCGAAAGGCATCTCCCTGAGGAGGTGATACCTGAGGGCATCAACGCCGTATCTGTCAGCCAGGATGAAGGGATCGATGACGTTGCCGGAGGACTTGCTCATCTTGCCGCCGCCAAAGGTGATCCAGCCGTGGCCGTAGATCTTCTTGGGGAGGGGTATATCCAGCGCCATCAGGAGTGCAGGCCAAATAAGTGAGTGGAACCTGACGATCTCCTTGGCCATGACGTGAACGTCAGCAGGCCAGTACTTATCAAAATCATCATATGCACTGTTCATGTAACCAAGTGCAGTGATATAGTTCGACAGCGCGTCGACCCAAACGTAGACAACATGCTTCTCGTCGAATGATACGGGAATACCCCATGTGAAACTTGTTCTTGATACACACAGATCCTGAAGGCCCGGCTCAATAAAGTTGTTGATCATCTCGTTAACGCGTGTCTTGGGCTCGAGGAAATTCCTCTCCTCATCAAGAAGGAGTTCCTTGAGCTTGGGACCGAACTGTGAAAGCTTGAAGAAGTAAGCTTCCTCACTTGCATCTGTAACGTCTCTTCCGCAGTCGGGGCACTTGCCGTCCACCAGCTGGCTCTCTGTCCAGAAGGATTCGCAGGGCGTGCAGTACTTGCCCTTATATTCGCTCTTGTAGATGTAGCCTCTGTCGTAGAGCTCCTTGAAGATCTTCTGAACTGACTCAACGTGGTAATCGTCAGTTGTTCTGATATATCTGTCGTATGTAATGCCGAGTCTTGCCCAGAGCTTTTTGAAATTAGCTACGATCTCATCAACGTACTCCTTGGGAGTTACGCCCACTTCCTGAGCCTTCTTCTCTATCTTCTGACCATGCTCATCAGTTCCCGTAAGAAACATTACATCATAGCCCTGCATTCGCTTCATCCTTGCAACGCAGTCGCATGCGAGCGTAGTATAGCAATGACCGATGTGCGGGTTGCCCGACGGATAATAGATCGGGGTCGTGATGTAAAAAGGTTTCTTGTCAGACATGATTTGCCTCCATGTTTAAATAATGTAACTAAATAATTATAATGCGTAGCGGCGAATTTATCGACAGTTATTTATCGACAAATTGTTATCAATTCGGACCATTTCGGACCTTTTTCCTGCCTGTTCGGTGTTATGGTGAAGATATACCGCTCTGTTAGGAGGTTCATTATGGAAGATCTGATGATACCCGAAGAATACCTGCTCCTGAGGAAGGAGTATCTGACAACACTGCTTGATAAGATGCCTGTGGTGAAACCCGGCAGGAGGGGTAAACGCCAGATCCTCAGACTATATGACGGTGATTCCTCCCATTATACCGAGGCATCCAAGAGCAGCAGGAAATGGGGTTCATACTATAAGATCTACACTCAGCGTGTATCGATAGAAGATGCTCTGACAAAGACAAATCAGCTCCTTAAACATAAGCGCCATACACGCTGTAAGTACCCGTTGCGCGTCATCAACCGTGACAACTGTTTTGATTCCTCTTATTATGACATGCTGGAAGACAGTTCCTGTTCATATGAAAAGACATCGCAGTACTACTATAAAGGCCGCAACTACAGGTCACGGGCAGAGAGGCAGTTCGCCCTGATACTGGATGAATTCGGGCTGGAATTCAAATACGATGTCAAGGTAACGTTTCACGGCAAACAGTTCACCGTTGATTTCGTCGTCGTGTTCAGAGAGTTCAACCGCTGCATATTCATTGAGTTCTACGGCAGATGCTCAGAACGGGACTACCTGGAAGATAACGGCCGCAAACTGCTGAATGCCCAACTATGCGGGATCTATCTCAACAGGGATATGTTCATCGTATCAGGCGACAGGAACTATGCTCCGGGTCCTGATGCCATCAGGGTCCATATAGCTTATATAATCTGCCTGCTGGCTGAGAATCATATAGAGAAGATCAGATCTGATATTAAGATATAGGCTGATTGGCGGCTGATCTGCTGATTGGCGGCAAACCCGCTGACTGGCGGCAAACCCGCTTACTGGCAGTAAACCCGCTGACTGGCGGCAAACCCGCTTACCGGCGGCAAACGGTAGAATATTAGGTAGTGTAAATTTCTACATTGAGCAAATCTCTACCTAGGTAGAGTATTGGGTAGAGTAAATATCTATATTGAGCAAATCTCTACCCAGGTAGAGTATTGGGTAGAGTAAATATCTATATTGACTATTTCTCTACCGTTTCGGCGTTTTCTGCACTGCCAGGAGCAAAAAAAACACCCGCGCTGTGCGCGGGTGCGGTAATAAGCAATATCGATAACGATCAACGCTTACTGAACTGTGATGCCTTACGAGCCTTCTTGAGACCGGGCTTCTTACGCTCCTTCATACGGGCGTCTCTGGTGAGGAAGCCAGCTGTCTTAAGTGTTGCCTTGTAAGCTTCTTCGTCAGCTACAACGAGTGCTCTGGCGATACCGTGACGGATAGCGCCTGCCTGGCCGGAAACACCGCCGCCCTGAGCTGTTGCGATAACGTCGAACTTAGCTGCAGTCTCTGTTGCTTCCAGGGGCTGACGGACGATGAGCTTCAGAGTCTCGAGACCGAAGTAATCGTCGATGTCCTTGTCGTTGATAGTGATCTTACCTGAACCGGGAACAAGACGTACGCGTGCTACTGCATCCTTACGACGGCCTGTTCCATAGTAGTAAACCTTAGTGGATTTCTTAGCCATTTATCTTGTCCTCCAATTAAAATTCATAGACCTCAGGCTTCTGAGCTGCCTGATCGTGCTCAGCACCTGCGTATACATGAAGCTTCCTGAACATCTGACGGCCGAGGGAGTTCTTGGGGAGCATGCCCTTAACTGCGAGCTCGAGTGCCTTCTCAGGGTTCTTGGCCATAAGGTTCTTGTAAGATGTCTCCTTAAGTCCTCCCGGATAACCTGTGTGATAACGGTAGAACTTCTGGTCGAGCTTGTTACCTGTCAGTACCATCTTGGAAGCATTAATAACTACTACATAATCACCTGTATCGATGAAAGGAGTGTAAGTGGGCTTATGCTTGCCGCGGAGAAGTCTTGCTACTTCTGTTGCAAGACGACCCAGTGTCTTACCTTCTGCATCGATCACAAGCCATTTTCTCTCAATCGTAGCAGCTGTAGCAACGTATGTCTTCATATGCCTTGATCTCCTTAAATACTTGCAAATTTAGTCACGCATCCTGTGACGCGCCCGATAATAATACTAGGTGTGCCAAGGGATGTCAATACTTTTTCTTAAAAAATCGAGGATATTCTGCAGAATTCTCCTGAATTCGCCGATTTTCACCGGTTTTCATCAATGATAAGGGAAGTTTCTGCTGACGGTGCAGTTGCCCGGGTTGACGTAGCGCTGGACTGATTCCGTCGCTCTGTCGGGATAGATGGACTCGTTGAACATGTGTCCGCCGCCTGCTGTCTTGACCTCTTTGTCGGTCATCATGAACAGGAAGGAGTTCTGTCCCTGCCAGGGATATGCATCGCAGTGATACCAGCCGCCGTTGAGGTAGCACAGGCACCAGTAGTGGGTCCTGCCGTTATATGCCTCCTTGGGGTATCTGGTTACGCAGATGTTCTGGATGCCTGCACGGTCGAGGAGCGCTTTGCAGCAAGCCCATGCACCGTAGCAGGATGCTCTCCTGGTGTTGAATGCCTTGATGGCGGCATTGGCCCAGGATGAATAGTCCGAAGTGCCTCTGGAGGGCGAGATGTGATGACGTACCCAGTAGAATATGAGCATCGCCTTCTGGACGTTGTTCATGTTGGAATCGGTAATCTTGGCCAGGATGCCGTCTGCCATGCCGTATGCCCTGTCTATGGTTGCCTGGTCGTCGGCGCCGCCGATACCTGCAGTCCACATGGATACTATCGTAACGTTTACCGTCTCTGATACGGAGTTGCCGCACTCATCACGTGCCGTATATGTCAGAGGATATACGCCGATGGTATGGGGATCAACAGCTGATGTATCGATCTCCAGCACGGGGTTGGGATCGAAATCGTCAGTAACCGTTATTCCCTCCCTGTATGTCAGGGCATCGCCGATTATAAGGTTAAAGTCATGTGCGCCCTCGATGACGGGAGGCGTATGGTCGTCCTTGATATATACGGGAACGTCAACGACGCTGGAATTGCCATAGCTGTCGGTGAGCTTGACGCCAAAGGCATAGTGGCCGCCGAATTCGAACTTGAATGAAGGATCATTGAACTCGATGCTGCAGCCGGACAGGTCAAATACGTCCTGAACGCATGCTGCGGGATCGGGAATCTGGCCCACATATACCTCCTGGGGAACGGGATTAGCCGTAGGAGGAGTAGTATCTACTATATTTAATACTGAATCATAAACCCTGTCCCCTACCTTGAGCTCTACGGGATAGGAACCGACGCAGGCTGTGTCGATGGAATTGATGTCCGTTACGAACTGGGCACCTTCGGGCACCTCGGAAAAGAAGGTGGACAGATCGATGTGGTGGGCATATCCGACTGTTACCTCGTGGAATACCCTGGAATCCAGCTCATCTACTGCCTCGTTATACAGGCAGACACAGACAACGGCACCGATACCGATGCCGAGCAAGAGAGGAAGTACCAACAGAGCAGTTACCCTCTGGGCAACTGAAAGAAAGTTCCTGAACTTGTAATCTGCCTTGATCTTCCTGTGTTCTGCGTTAATGCTGTCTGCCATGTTATCCTTCATTGTGACAGCGGCCGGATGGCCGCTGCCGCTTGTTTCTTATCAGTTTCCGCCCTCAGGACCGTGATCGTCGTGAACGGGATCAGGAGTCGGAGAATCCGGCTGAGGCTCCGGTGTGGGAGTATCAGGATCCGGTGTAGGTGTATCAGGATCCGGTGTCGGTGTATCGGGTGCCGGTGTTACCGTATCGACCGGAGAGATATCCGGCGTAGGTGTTATAGGACCGGTATCCTGGGTCTCCTGGGTCTCCTGAGACTCCGAAGACTCTGTAGGTGACGGCTCCGGCGTCGGCGTCGGCGACGGTGTCCTGGTAGGTGACGGCATGCCGCTCCTGACCGTTCCGTTCCTGACGTTGATATATTTCTGTACTGAGATAGTGCATCTGTCAGGCAGGCCTGATGTGGAGAATCCCTTGTGATGGCCTACGGCCTTCAGGATCTCGGAGTCAGTCATCATGAATGAGAATGTGTGGGTTGCTCCCGGGTACTGTGTGGCATCGCAGTGATACCAGCCGCCGTTCAGGTAGCACAGACACCATGTGTGACGTCCGGATACCCTGACGACACGTCTGTTGGGGATGCCTGCAACATCGCAGAGGGCCTTGCATGCAGCCCACTCACCATAACAGCTGGAATACCTTCTGCCGAATGCCTGGCATGCTGCTGCCGCCCAGGATACGGTAGTCGTTCCGTGGAGTGAGAATGAGATGTTGTGGTTGACCCAGTAGAAGATCCTCATGCCCTTCTGAACGTCGGACATTGATGAGTTGCAGATGGAGTTATAGACCTTCTGTGCTGCAGCGTAAGCATCTGCCACGGTGCAGTTGTCGTATGCGGTATTGGATCGGCGGTCGTATCTGATGCCGTTTCCGCCCTGTACCTCTTCACCCTCGACTTCCTGCTCGGGCTCGGTGACGATGACGTTTACAGTAACCGTGGTCTGGTTGCCGCACTCGTCGACGGCAATATACTTCAGAGGGTATGTGCCCACCTGGTCGAGCTTGATCTCGGATGTGTCGATGGTAAAAATGGGATGAGGGTCAAAGTTGTCCCTGACGGTGATGCCTGCCCTGTAGAAGGGAGTCTCGCCGACGGGGATGGTAATGTCATGTGTGCCGTCGATGATGGGTCCTACATGGTCATCAACGATGGAGAAGGGACACTCAACGATGGTCACGTTGCCGAAAGCATCCGTGAGCTTGATGGGGATCTGATAAGCGCCCTCGTGGCTGAAGTCTGCGCCCTCACCGTACTCTACGGTTACGCATGACTTGTCACAGAGCTTGCTCAGACAGTCGTTGGGGTCGGGAACCTGGTTAACGTACATCTTCTGCTGGACTGTCTCGGCATAGGGAGCTACGTCGTCGATGACATTAAGTACTGACTTGAACTTGTAATCGCCGCACCTGATGGAGATCTGATAGGATGCCAGATCGTCCATGTTGATGGCCGATACGTCTGACGCGAATGAGACCATAGAAGGCTCTGCCAGCTCGGTCATGAACAGGTCGATGGTAAGTGGAGTACCGTATGTTACGTTGACCTCTTCCTTTACCATCTGCTGAGCCTGACGTCTGGATGATGTTCCGAAGAAGTAAAAGCCGGCTGATACGGCAGTTCCGATCAGGAGTACCGGAAGTACTATGAACAGGAATATCCTGCCGTATCTCAGCTTATACTTTACTTTATGCCCATTTCTGTGTTCTGCCATGTCTATCCCCCTACATTGCATTTCACTTATTGTTGATTACTCTTATCAGTTTCCGCCGTTCTCCGGACCGTGATCGTCATGGACAGGATCCGTGGTTACCTCAGGTGTCGGTGTTGCAGTAGCCGGCGGCGGCTCGGGTACCGGAGTTGCCGTTGGAGGCTGTGTCTCCGTCGGAGTTGCCGTAGCAGTGACCGGCGTAGGTGTCGGCGTTGCTGACTGCTGTGATGACTCTGAGCTGCTGTCAGATGATGAGGAATCATCACTGGGCAGCGTCTCCTCAGGTGTAGGCGTAGGCGAGTTGACGATAGGCATCGAACTGCTTACGGTACACGAGTTGATGTTGATGTATTTCTGCACTGATGTTGTTGCTCTGGCAGGCAAGCCTGAAGACAGGAACCTGTGGTTACCGGGAGCGCTCAATACCTCTGCGTCAGTCATCATGTAGATGAAGTAGTGACCCTGACCCGGCCAAGGTGTGGCATCGCAGTGATACCAGCCGCCGTTGAGGTAGCACAGACACCATACGTGGTACTTGGAAGATCCTGAACGGTAAACGGTCCTGTTAGGGATGCCCGCGATATCGCACAGAGCCTTGCAGCATGCCCAGTGTCCGTAACATGATGAATGACGTGTGGCAAATGCCTGACATGCCAGTGATGCGAATGAGGTGTAGTCAACACCGTACTGGCTGAAGGAGATGTTATGGTTGACCCAGTAGAAGATCTTAAGACCCTTCTGGACAGCGCTCATGCCGCCGTTGCAGATCTTGTTATATACCTTCTGGGCTGCCGCATATGCATCAGCAGTCGTGCAGTTGCTGTACTTCTTGTTGCTTCCGCCGCCTGCGCTGGGTGTGGGCATTACGATCTCACCGGTACCCTCAGTAACTGTTACGTTTACGGATACCATAGTCTCGTTGCCTGCAGCATCGCTGGCGATATATTGGAGCGTGTACTGTCCGGGTGTGAATCCGTCAACCTCAAAGTCTGATACTGTGAGATCAGGCTCGGGATCGAGGTTATCTGTTACTACAACGCCCTCTGTATAGTCAGGGATCTGACCTGCGGGGAATTCGAAATCGTGAGTTCCGACGATGACGGGAGGTTCGAAGTCCTGTGTGCACTCGAAGGGAACCTCTATTACCGTCTGGTTCATGAAAGCATCCGTAAGGACAACGGATACGATAACGGAACCACCCATGCTGATGTCTGTTCCCTCTGCATATCCGACGGTGACTTCTGACTTGTCAACGATGTTGGTTACACAGTCGTTGGGGTCGGGCAGTTCCAGTGAGAAGACATACTGGGGAACGGGTTCTGCAACAGGCGGAACGTCGTCTATTACGTTCAAGATGGACTTTACCTTGTGTCCATCGTTGTTGAGTGTCAGCTGATATGTAGCCAGCTGGCTCATGTCGATGACGGATACGTCGGATACGAACTGGCACTTTGCAGGGTCCTCACCCTCCTCCAGGAAGAGATCCACGGTAAGGGGTGTGTCATATGTGACGTTGACCTCTTTCTTTACACCGTGGGATGAACCGCTGCCACCGTATATGGCGCAGCTGACCACCGTTACGACAACGATGGAGAGCGCAATAGGCAAAGCAACCTGAAGAAGCGGGTTTGTAACCCCGACCTTCTTCAGGAATGCCATAAAGTTCTTAACGAATTTGCTAGGTTTCTTTGCTGCCTTTTTCGCAGTATGACCTGTTCTGTTAGCAGTATTTCTGTTAGCCATAATTATACGATCTGGTTATATGTGATACCTGTAACTACTCCGTCGTCAGATGTGATGATTACGAGCATTGTGTCGTTAAGTTCGTATGTGAGTGTGCCTGCGATGTCTGTTGTAGGCTCGCCGTATGCAGCGATAACATCATCACGTGTGCTGCCTCTGAAGATGCCCTCAGGTGTAGCAACAGAATCGTCGAAGAGAGTTACTGTTGAGATGATGTCCATGTCTCCTACGGGAACAGTGCTGATTACGAAAGCGTTGTTGCCGTATGTGTATGTCTTGGAAAGGCCTACGCCTGCGCAGGAGTCTGCCTCGAAGTAGTAGTAGTCGTCACCGAGCTGTGCTACTGCATCTGCAGCGTTTGTGTTAACACGGACCTTTACGCCGTTATACTCGAAGTAATATCCCTCTGCGTCAGCTGTCTTGATCTGGTCGGGAGACAGAGTCTGAACAGCAGATGTGTTGCTGGACAGGACTACTACGTCGTCGCTGCCTGTGTCAGAGTTGTTGCAGGCTGTTACGAGACCTGCTGCAACTACAGCTGTGATTCCAAGAGCGATGAGTTTATTCAGTTTCATTAATAGTTACCTCCAAAATAGGTTAATGTCGTTTATTTCCCATAAACCATTTACATATTTTATCATAACTATATTAAAATCTTACCCAAACAAATGTGGCAATCAGATATCAGTTTGTGGCAGTTGTACCAAAAGAATAGATCTCCCCGAATTGCTCGAACTGCTCCTGCTGAATGCGGGCCATATTGTCATAATCAGTGGATATCTCGTTCCAGATCGCCGAAACCTCAGGGTCATTTCTATAGTCAGTCAGTTCGTAATGGTCTTTTAGGTACCTGCCCATATAGACCGCCATCTTTTCTGCTCCGGAGAGGTTCATGTGAAGTCCGGCGTCATATGTGTCAGTCTGCCAGTCCAGGCCTATCTCCTCATTACCGATCATGTTGAGGTAAGGAAGGCCTCTGGGAGCGGCGAAAGCCTCGATCTGCTCGTCCCACTCCTCATACCAGAAAGGATACTCCGTGGGAGCCTTGATCAGGACCAGCTTGATGCCCTTTTCCTCGCAGAGATCCGCGATCTTTGCCAGATATGACAGGGGGCGTTCACCCAGAAGGTTGTTTCCGAGGGGCGGCTTGGGCGGGAAACCCGTGAAAGGCTTGACGTCGCAGCGCATGTAGTAGCCGTTATATGAGATCCTGTCCTTGGAGAAGAAATGTTCGAAGTCCTGGGCCTCCAGTTCGTTCCACCTGTAGTGGAACCTCAGGATGGGGAAAACGTAATCGACGAAATGCTCATCTGCCATCATGGATGCCTTGATGGCCTCCACCTTGTCAGAGGACCAGTTCATGCCGTCCAATGTCATCCTGTTATACTCCTCCACCCTGGATTCATCGAACTGGAGTGAGTGGATGGTCAGAACGACCACCCTGGGAATCTCATGTCTCAGGGTATCCCTGAGGAGATAGTAGGACTGCCAGATATACTGCTCGCCGCTGCCCCTGATATAGGATGAGATCCCGTATTCCCGGTACATCTTGACTGGAGAGAAATTCTCATAGACCTCGCAGTCGCCCAGGAACAGGACCTCGTGGGGCTCTTCTGCCCTGTAGTATTCCTCGATCATGGATCCCTCTATGATGCCCTTCTGATACTTGGGCATCAGGAGTCTCTGAACTGCCAGGAAAACAAGTGCGGCGGCCAGAACGCCGGTCACGGCAAGTACGATCTTCTTTGCCTTCATCGTATGGTTCCTGCCGCGTAATTGATCCTGCTCTGAACAGACTGGGTCGCAGATGCAGGCTGCTTGTTATGGTCAAAGCTGTAGCCGTTATAGTTATCTACCCAGAAGTTGGCCAGTTCTCTGTCCGTGTACATGAACAGATAGCTGTTATAGTTCTTTCTCGGTGTGCTGTCGCAGTGGTACCACTGGCCGTCGATCTTGATCAGGTTCCAGTAGTGGACAGCATGGCGCCAGGGCTCCCTCACAACGATCCTGTTCTCGATGCCGCAGGCATCCAGGAGTGCGCTGGCGGTAACGGCAAATGTATAGCAGGAACCGTAACGCTTTGTCAGGCCGTCGTAGGCCACCCTGTTGAATGATGTGGTATCGATATTTGCCGATGTCATGTAGTTGAGGTTATATCTGCACCATCTGAAGATCTTCAGTGCCTTCTGCATGTCGCTCATGTCAGGGGTCGTGATCTTGTTCAGGATCTGTTCGGCAGCTGCCCACAGAGTGGAGGGCTCTACGTATGTTGCAGGCTTCTTCCATAATGTTACGTGTGCCTCTGCATATGAGGAGTTGCCCGCAGCATCCGTTGCCGTATAGTAAACGGTATATTCACCGGGGGATTCCAGATCCACGCCGGAATTATCGATGGTGAGTATGGGCTCGGGATCGATGTCGTCGGTTATGGTTATGCCGTCCCTGTATGCGATGGGATCTCCGGCATACTGTGTAAAGTTATGAACGCCCTCTATTACGGGAGCGGTGTAATCCTTGGTGATGTAGAAAGGGACCTCCACTACGCTGATGTTGCCGGAGGGGTCCTCCAGCTTGCAGTAGACGATGGAGGTATTGCTCTTGCTCATGTCGGGCTCCGTCATGTATTCCATGGTGACGGGCTGCTGGATGTCGAACACGTCGGTCAGGCATTCTGAAACGTCGGGCAGAGGCTGGTTGGCGAACAGGCGCTGGGGAACTACCGTACATGTGGGAGCCAGGGTATCAACGACCGTGAGCCTGGTGGGATAGGACTGTCCCATGATCCTGATCTCGAATTCCACGTCCTGGGGGATGTTGGTGTCAACGATGGACAGATCCAGCGTGAATTCCGCATTCTCAGTATAGTCCAGCTGTTCCCTGAAAAAGTCCTGCCTGGAGACGGTCTCGCCGCATTCGATGGTGACGTGTGATATGACGTTCTCCTCGTGCATCCTGAAGAAGCCGATGACCACGGCACCTGTTACCAGGATCAAAATGAGTATGGCAAGGATCAGGCCGTAAAATACCGCCTTGCTGGATCTAGCATTCTTTCTGTGTCCCGTTCTGCCGCCTGCCATTTATTTCTCCAGTTTTCCCGCATCCTCGTCCATCAGATCTATTCCCGTTCCGATGTTGGGATAATCACCCGTGAAGCATGCGTCGCAGTATCTGTGACCCTCTTCGCCGAGCATCTCATCGAGGCTGTCAGCCCTCAGATATCCCAGTGAGTCAGCACCTATTATATCCCTGATCTCATCGATCGTGTTCTGCACCGCGATGAGTTTGTCCCTGGACGGGACATCCGTACCATAATAACACGGATAGAGGAAAGGCGGGGAAGAAATTCTCACATGGACCTCAGTTGCCCCTGATTGCCTCAGCATCTTTACTATGTTTGCGATGGTGGTTCCCCTGACTATGGAGTCGTCGATCATGACCACTCTCTTGCCCCTGACTGCGGCCTCGATGGGATTGAGCTTGATCCTCACCGCCTGGGTCCTCAGCTCCTGGCTGGGCTTGATAAAAGTCCTGCCCACATATCCGTTCTTGACGAATCCCTTGACGTAGGGGATCCCCGATTCAACGCTGTAGCCCATGGCCGCATCTATTCCCGATTCGGGAACTCCTATCACGCAGTCTGCCTCCACAGGATACTGTCTGGCCAGTAGGGCTCCTGCCCTCATCCTGCTCTCATATACGGATATGCCGTCCAGCCTGCTGTCGGGCCTGGAAAAATATATGTACTCGAAAACACATTTCGCGAACCTGCATTTGTGGTCTATGAATTCAGACCTGATGCCGTCCTCACCTACGATGACTATCTCGCCGGGCTTTACGTCACGGACGAATTCCGCGCCAACGGCGCTCAGCGCACAGCTCTCGGATGCAAATACGGTGGATCCGTCCAGATCTCCCATTACCAGCGGCTTGAGCCCGTAGGGATCCCTGGCGGCGATGAGCCTCTCCTGGCTCATGACCAGGATCGCATATCCGCCCTCGATCTGATGCATTACGCTCCTTACGGCCTGCTCGATGGAATCGGATCTGTTCCTCTCCCTGGCTACCAGGTATGCGATGACCTCGGAATCCACGGTGGTCCTGAACATGGCACCCTCGCTCTCCAGCTTTGCCTTGAGGGAGATGCAGTTGGTCAGGTTGCCGTTGTGGCAGATAGATAGCGTGCCTCTGGAATAGTGGCTGACCAGAGGCTGGGCATTCTGGGCAGTGGATGAACCTGTGGTGGAATATCTGTTGTGTCCTATGGCTATCTCAGCATCGGACAGGGAATCCAGTATGTCAGGTGAAAAGACCTCGGATACGAGACCCATGGCCTTGTGGCATCTGATCTCATCCCTGTTGCTGATGGCGATGCCTGAACTCTCCTGGCCTCTGTGCTGCAGAGCAAATAATCCGTAGTAGACCAGAGACGGCAGATCTTGCCTGCCGTTTCCATAGATACCGAATACTCCGCATTCCTCATGAAGACTGTCTAACATAAATGCCCTCTTTTCAACAATAGATTTTACAACAGCCTTGCCCCGGGACACTTTAATAAAAATGCAAGAAAAATTAATTATTAGGAGCCCCTGTTATCGGCAAAGCCTACAAAACGCGAAAGTCCCCCTCCGGATATGCCGGAAGGGGACGCCATTGTCCTGATACTAAACAGCCGCAGTTACAGGTTGCGGTCGATCATAGCCTGAAGGTCACGGATGTTGAGGAATCCTACGCTCTCATCTACGACCTCTCCACCCTTAAAGATCTTCAGAGCGGGGATGCTGCTGACGTTGTATTCAATTGCCAGTGAAGGATCGTCATCTGTGTTATATTTGCCGACCTTGATCTTGCCGTCGTACATCTCTGCCACCTGTGCCACAACGGGTCCGAGCATCTTGCACGGTCCGCACCAGGGCGCCCAGAAATCAACAAGAACGGGGATATCGGAGTTCAGTACTTCCTGATCGAAGTTCTCAGCTGATAATACTATCTCTGCCATGTTTCACCTCCTGAAAGTGATGGTAATACATAGATTATAATATATATTTCATCCGCTGTAAAACGCCCATGCGTTCTGATATAATTAGCCCATGAAATACATATCTGACCAGACATTTTCAGGCGAGAGGCCGCTGTACGGGACCTCTGACATCCACCTTCAGAACGTGACTTTCGGGGAAGGCGAATCCCCTCTCAAGGAATGCAGGAACATAACTGCAGAGAGGATTACTTTCGGCTGGAAATATCCCCTCTGGTACTGCAGTGATGTTAAGGTCACTGATTCCGTCTGGGAGGAGATGGCCCGTGCCGGAGTATGGTACACCGCAAACTGCGCCGTGTCCGGGTCAAAGATATATGCTCCCAAGAACTTCAGGCGCTGCAGGGACCTGACCATAGAGAACACGGAATTCACGAATGCAGCCGAGACACTCTGGAGCTGTGATGATGTTTTTCTCAAAAACGTTACCGCAGCGGGAGACTACCTGCTCATGAACAGCAGGAACGTGAAGATCTCGGGACTCCGTCTGGACGGCAACTATCCTTTCGACGGATGTGAGAATGTGACGGTGGATAACAGCCGCCTGATCTCCAAGGATTCCTTCTGGAACTGCAGGAACGTAACGGTGAGGAACACCTATATCAACGGCGAATACCTGGGCTGGAATTCGGAGAACCTCACATTCGAGAACTGCACCATAGAGAGCCTCCAGGGACTGTGCTACATAAATGGTCTTACGATGAGGAACTGCAGGCTGGTAAATACCACCCTCGCATTTGAGTATTCATCCGTGGATGCACAGATCGATTCAGACATCGACAGCATATTAAATCCCGGATCAGGAGAGATCAGATGCGGCAGGATAGGCGAGCTCATAATAGAAAAGGACAGGGTCGATCCTGATCTCACCAGGATAACGGCCACATCCATAGATAAGAGGTCGGACAGACCGGATTGGATCTCATGATGAAATACGATTTCGATACTCCCGTTGCCAGATATGGCACAGACTCCATCAAGTGGAAAGTTGAAGAAGGCGAGCTGCCCATGTGGGTGGCCGACATGGACTTCAGGACGGCACCTCAGATAATAGAAGCGATCAAGGCCCGGGCCGATCACGGTGTGTTCGGTTATTCAGACGTGGAGGATGACTGGTACGACGCATATATCAACTGGTGGGACCGCCGCCACGGAATTAAGATGGACAGATCCTGGCTCATGTTCGTGACGGGCGTCATCCCCGCCATCTCCAGCGCCATCAGGTCCGTTACGGATCCCGGAGACAAGGTCCTGATCCAGACCCCTGTATATAACGTATTCGCCAGCCTGATCTCACACAACAACCGCGTCGTATCAGAAAGCCCCCTGGTCTATGAGAACGGGCAGTACCATATGGACCTCACAGATCTCGAAGCCAAGGCATCAGACCCGGATGTCAAGGCCATGATACTGTGTAACCCACACAATCCCGTGGGAAAGATCTGGGACCGCGATATCCTGGCCGAGGTAGGCAGGATCTGCCATGAGAACAACGTTCTCGTCATATCGGACGAGATCCACTGCGATATAACATCTCCCGGATCATCCTATGTCCCCTTCGCTTCCGCATCAGATATCTGCAGGGAGAATTCCATTTCTGTCATGGCGCCCACAAAGTGCTTTAACCTTGCGGGGCTTCACAGTGCCTGCATATCAGTTGCTGATAAAACTCTCCGTGCAAAGATCAGAAAAGGGATATTTACTGACGACTGTTCAGAACCCAATTCCTTTTCCTGTCTGGCGGCCGTCACGGCTTTTAACGAATGCGGAGACTGGCTGGATGAGATGAACGCTTATGTGGAACAGAACCGCCGCAGGGTTGCGGAATTCATATCAGAGAAATTGCCTGAACTCTACCTGGTACCGGGCAACGCCACCTACCTGCTGTGGATCGATATCTCAGCCACGGGACATAAGAGCCTGGAGGTTGCCAGACACATCAGAAAGACGACCGGGTTATTCATTACCGAGGGAGTCCACTATGGAAAGTGCGGGGATGACTTCCTAAGGATGAACATAGCCTGTCCCGCCTCCGTGCTGGAGGACGGTCTCACGCGTCTCAAAAAAGGGATAGATCTACTTTCCTAACGTCTCGTTCATGCTGCCGGTCCTGTATCCGGTGAGGTCCAGCGAGACGTATGAGAATCCGTATCCCTTAAGCGTGGAGGAGACCTTATCCCTCACTTCCATGATCTTCATGATATCATCCGGCAGGACCTCGATCCTGGCAACGTTTCCGTGTACCCTTACCCTGACCTGTCTGAATCCCAGGGACATCAGATATGCCTCAGAGAGTTCAACTGCCCGAAGACCGTTTACCGTTATCTTTTCCCCGTATACGAACCTGGATGCCAGGCAGGCATAGGACGGCTTGTCCCAGGTGGGCAGGTTCATCTCAAATGAATACTTTCTGATCTCGCTTTTGGTAAGACCTGCCTCCCTCAAGGGGCTCTTGATCCCCAGCTCGCTAATGGCTAAGAGGCCCGGGCGGTAGTCACCGTTATCGTCGATGTTGGATCCTTCGGCGACATTTTCTATGCCCTCCAGACGGGCCACCTCCAGCAGGTTGGAAAAGAGAGTCTTCTTGCAGAGATAGCATCTGTTTACGGGGTTATCTGAAAAACCGGGGATGGCCATCTCATTGATGTCTATGATCTTGTGCCTGATGCCCCTCTGACTGCAGAACGCCTCTGCCTCCTTCGTCTCCCTGGCGGGATAGACGGGGGAGCGGAATGTAACTGCCAGGGCTTTATCTCCCAGCACTTCAGCTGCAACAGCCAGCAGGAAGGTGGAATCAACACCACTGGAAAAAGCTACGGCAAGACTGCCGTAGCTTCGTATTATCTGTTTAAGTATCTCCAGCTTGTCAGGCATCGTTCAAAGCCTTGATGATGTCCGGCAGGAGCTCGTCCACCTTGTCGTTATCCAGCTGGCATGTTCCGGCGTTCTTGTGACCGCCGCCGCCGTACTTGAGACAGAGCTCGCCGATGTTGGCTTCGGATACCTTGTTGACTATAGATTTACCGATCATGACGGCCGTATTCTGCTTCTTAAATCCCCATGCAACATGTACGGAGATCTGCGTCTCGGGATAAAGAGCATAGATCATGAACCTGTTGCCGGCATAGATGGTCTCCTCGTTCCTGAGGTCTATTACCACGACCTTGTCCTCTACCCTGGAGATCCTCTTTATCTGTTCGATGAACTTCTCCTGCTGTTCGAAGTAGAGGTCCACCCTCTCCTTGACATCGGGTATCTCCAGAACCTCCTCGACTGTGTGGTTAACACAGTAATCGATGAGTTCCATCATGAGGTCGTAGTTGGAGATCCTGAAATCGTGGAATCTGCCGAGGCCGGTCCTGGCGTCCATGATGAAGTTCATGAGGACCCAATTGGTGGGATGGAGGATCTCATCCAGCGTAAAGTCTGCGGAATCGCCCTTGTCCACCGCGGTCATCAGTTCCTCGGAGATCCTGGGCAGACCTTCCTTGCCGCCGTAGTAATCGTAGACTACGCGGGCAGCGCTCTTCGCATCGGGATCGATGATGTATTTATCAGGATTTGCTATCCTGGTATTCCTGATGAGTTCCGATTCGTGATGATCGAATACCAGACCAGACCTGGGATCGAAAGGAAGGTTGGTGGTGATGTCATTCTCGGTAAGCTCTATCTTGCCATCCTGAACATCCTTGGGATGAACGAACTTTATCTCGTCGATAAGGTCCTTTTCCTTAAGTATCATGGCACATACAAGGCCGTCAAAATCGCTTCTGGTAACCAGTCTCCTCTTAGGTTCGTCGCTCATCGTAATATCTCCTTTGCGGTAAGATTATTAGTAACCCATCTGCAAGATATTATACAAAAACTTTCGGGAGATTTACAGACCAGTATGTGGTGATATAATGGCAATACAAAACTTCCGGGAGGAACTTCCTATTATGTCGATGGATGATACGATCAAGAGGATAAACGAGCTGGCTCACAAGGCAAAGACTGTAGGTCTCACCGATGAGGAGCTGGCAGAGCGCGAGACTCTCAGGAACATCTACCGCCAGAGCGTCATCGGTAATCTCAAGGCACAGCTGGATAACACCTCGATAAAGGAAGCTGACGGCACCGTCAGGCCTCTTAAGAGGGACTGATCAGCCGAATACCGCATCCCTCAGAGTCACATACATATCCGGACCTTCGTAATATGTATCAAAGATCCCCGTTACGGTTATCTCTTCCTGCTGCTCCGGATAATCATCCGGATACCTGTAGGAATCATCCGGAATGAATTCTATTCCCTGACTGCAGCATGCCAGTGCATCAGTTATGAGGCATACGTGATACAGTGTGCCTGCCTCCGCGTCTTCTGCTATGCAATACTGACCCTTCATGCGGATCTTCTCTCCCACATGATCCTGCGGAGATGTGACAAGTTCATAGACATTAGCATAGACCATGTTAGAGTTCATCTCCGTCAGGTCCAGATCTATTCCGCCGGTGGCGTCGCTTTCCCCTGACATTGATGAAACGGCGGATGTCTCTTCCGCCGTTTCCAGGGATACGGTAGTGCTGCTCTCACCGCCTGCAGAACATGCTGAAGCAGTGATCATGCACAGTGAAAGTATCAAAGCGGGCAGTGTCTTTTTCATATTGTCCTCTAATTATGCCAGGGCCTGCCTGACAGTCTCCAGATTCTTCTCCATTATACTGTAATACGTTACCCCTGCATCAACATCAGATGATGTTACCTGCTGGATGGAATCCAGGGTCAGGATCTGCCTGCCGGTGTTCGAAGAATTATCTATTATGCTCTGTGCGATCCTGCCGTCTCCGCTCTCGATCTTGAGAATGTAATCCACACCCAGTTCATCAGCTTTTCCTGCGAGGAAAACGACTGTCTCAAAGCTGGCTTCACTCTCGGCGGAGCAACCGGAGAATGCTGCGTAATAATTGATCCCGTAATCATCTACCAGATATCTGAAAGGGAATCTGTCACCAAATACGAGAGTGTCCTTTGTGCCGGATTCTACGGCCTGGGTATACATCTCATCAAGAGCCGCAAGCTTGTCCTTGTAGGCTGCAAGATTTGCATCGTAAACGGAAGCGTTATCGGGATCCATTGCCTTGATCCCGGTTGCGATGGATTCGCAGAGCGAAGATGCGTTCCTCAAAGAGAGCCAAACGTGCTCATCGTATTCTGCTTCCTCTTCCTCATGGTCATGATCGTGCTCATGCTCCATGCCCTCTACTTCCTCTTCTTCTACTACCCTGTCTCCCAGCTCCTCGAGAAGATCGATGACGATCATATCCTGATTTGTCTTGTCCTTAAGGGCATCATCCACCCAACCGTCAGACTCTCCTCCCACATAAACAAACATGTCGCATGTCGAGATGCTGACCAGATCGTCTACCGTAGGCTGGTATGAGTGCAGATCCGTGCCGCTGTCCAGGAGCATGGTAAGTTCGATCCCTGCAGGGTTATCTCCCAGGATCTCCCTGACCCAGTCGTATTCGGGAAAGATGGTGGTCACTATCTTTTTGCTCCCATTATCCTGACCGGGTACCCTGCATCCTGCACACGCACCTGCCAGCATGATGAACGCCAAAGTAAAAGCCGCCAATCTCTTCATATTATCTGCGCCTCCGTTTAAACCGAAAATGAAAATCGTTTTCATTTTATCACGGAGTCTTCATCTGTCAACACCTGTTATGCTATTGACCTGGATGTGCCGTTCAAACTAAGATTAGGTCAATAATAATTGAGGAGGATCAGCACCATGGAATACCAGTCTTACTACACGCTATCAAACGGAGTAAAGATACCCTCCATAGGCTTCGGCACCTGGCAGGCCGAGGGAGACAAGGCCAGGGCCTCCGTAACGGAAGCGCTCAAGGCCGGCTACAGGCACATCGATACCGCCCAGGCATACGGCAACGAGAAGGACGTGGGAGAAGGCATCAGAGAAAGCGGCGTTCCCAGAGATGAGATCTTCATCACCACAAAGCTCACCAACGACAATCACACATACGATCTCACCATGAGTTCATTCGAGCAGTCCCTCAAGGATCTGGGCGTGGATCACGTTGACATGTTCCTCATCCACTGGCCCAATCCCATACAGTTCAGGGACTGCTGGCAGGAGAGGAATAAGGAAACATGGAAAGCCATGGAGGAACTCTACAAGGCAGGCAAGATCAGGGCCATCGGAGTCAGCAACTTCAGACAACACCACATCGAAGCCCTGCTGGGATCAGCAGAGATAATGCCCATGGTAAACCAGATCAGGTTATGCCCGGGATGCACCCAGGATGAACTGGTATCCTACTGCAGATCAAAGGACATCCTCCCGGAGGGTTACAGCCCCCTGGGATCAGGAAAGATATTCGATGTTCCCGAGGTTCAGGAAATGGCCTGTGCCTACGGCAGGAGCATAGCTCAGCTTACTATCAGATGGGCACTTCAGATGGGATTTTTGCCCCTGCCCAAGTCAGTTACGCCTGACAGGATCAGGGATAATCTCCTGGTATCAGATTTCGAGCTCTCCGAGGCAGACGTCAGCTTCCTGACTGGACTTTCGGGCTGTGCGGGAGATGCTCCGGATCCTGATCAGATGCCGTTCTGATATCGGCGGGATGATCAGCAAACAGCAGCAGCAGAGCCGGATTATAAGCGATGTCCGGCAGGTGATGTTCAACGGTACATGCGACTGCGATCATGATGAGCATGTACTGGATATATCTGTTGTTTTTGTATTTTCTGGAAAGCCATATATATGCTCCGATGACCAGCACCGTTGCGATCACTCCGTACTCGAACAGGATGTAGAAATAGGAACAGTCGATGAAGTTATAGTCCTCCGAAAATACCGTACTCCCGCCGTTTCCGATGTATGTCAGTTTCTGGCCGAATACAGGTATGCCGAACTCCTTAAACCCTCTGGAGATCAGCAGGATCCTGCCGGATAAAGCCTTGTCTATGAGAGCTATGAGACCTGTTGTCTCACCTTCTCTATATGTAACCGATACGACGCCCATGAACAGGAATGCCATGGGCATGGCAAGGAGCCCCGCCCAGGATACCAGTCTGTCCCAGACCACCCTGATCCTGGCTGATGCCTTGTCAGATCTGATGAACCAATCTATGCCGAACAGCACATATGTAAGAACGATGCAGATGTAATTATTCTTGGCAAAGGTTGCGGCAAACACCACCGTTCCCAGAACGAACAGGAGTATGTACTGATGCTTTTTGACCTTAACGTTCATGATCACCAGGAACAGCAATGTGCAGAAGAATATCCTGGCTGCAAAATCCGTGGGATATACAGATCCGAGACTGCTCCTGATGACTCCCGGAGGACCGTTCTCATAACCTGGATTAGGCAGGTATCCTACCCATGCCAGAACGGTCATGAGAAATACAGCAGCAAGGGATTCTATGAGATAGACCTTGATGGTCTTTACATAATCAATGCCTGCGGCACCGATCACCATCACCGCCATCTGCAGAGGGAAACGGTCCGTCAGGTCCGAACCCAGAACGATAAAGAACTGCAGCAGGAATAATACGTAGAGGCCTATTAGGAGAACCTTCTGCCTGATGCCTCCGTCAGGCCAGATAATTATCTTGATCATGACCAGGAAATGAATGAATATCACGATCATGTGATAGATCACCTGGTTATACAGAACAGGCAGAAGCGGAATGGCCAGCATGGAGGAATTGGCGATAGCTATTGCCACCTGCAGGATGAATGCGGTAAAGAACAGTATCTCCCCTGCCTTCCTCCTGATCTCCGGTGTTATGTTGATCTCTTTGTTCTGCAAGACGGGACCCTCCAAATCTCTCTGATGCATATCACTATTATAAGATATTTTGCTTGTGCATTTTTACAGATTTCCGACATTTTATTTTTCAGACTGCAGGGTATGCCATTTGCTAAAATTTATTTATATCAATAAAAGATTTTCCGGAGGGGGCAAGTGGCAGAAAAATACGATGTCGTAGTCATCGGTGCCGGCAACGGCGGCCTGATGGCTGCTCTGAGAGCGACCAAGATGGGTCTTAAGACTCTGGTCATTGAGAGAAACAACACGCCCGGCGGAGCTGCAGCAAGTTTTGTCCGTGGCAGATTTGAATTTGAAGCATCCCTGCATGAGATACCTGATTTCGGCGAGGGGGAACTGAGGGGCAACCTGGGACATATCTTTGACGAACTGGGCATCGACTGCAAGTTTCTTCAGGTGTCTGATGCTTTCAGGCTGGTCGTGGCAGACGGCAAGGACATAACCATGGATGTTACCGTCCCCCACGGAAAGAAGGAGTTCTACGCCTTCATGGAATCCGAATGTCCAGGCATCTCTCCCGTCCTCGACATCTACTTCGAGGCTGCAAAGGAGATGGAGAGAGGTCTGGAATACCTGGGCAAGAGCAGAGGCCGTCCGGATCCCCAGGTGCTGAGGACCGAATATGAGTCCTTCTGCAAGATCCTGTCCCTTTCCGCAGGTGAGTTCATGCGCACCATCGGAATGCCTCAGAGGGCAATAGATATCATCAGCGCTTACTGGCCATACCAGGGCGCCGACATGGATACCATAGACGCTTCGAGATATCTGCTCATGACCGCAGGTTATTTCCTGGCAGGCGCTTTCGTGCCCTCCATGAGGTCCCACGACATAGCCAACGCAATAGAGAAGAGAGCCCGCCAGCTGGGATGTGATTTCTGGTACAACACCACCGCAGAATCAATAGGTCTCAAGGACGGAGCCGTTGATTCCGTCACCACCTCAGACGGCAGGACAGTCAATACATGCGCAGTTATATCCAATGCCTTCCCGGAGGATGTGTACGGCAAGATGATCTCCGCCTCCGACCGCAGCCAGATCCCCGAATTTGAGATAAAGAAGATGAATGCCAGGACGCTCAGTTTCCGCGGTTTCGTCGTCTATCTGGGACTGGACAGGTCCCCTGAAGAACTGGGCATAAAGGACTATAACATCTTCATCAATTCGACAACGGATACCAAGGTCCTCTTCGATAATTCCGCATCCAGGACGATCCTGGAGGACGACTTTGTGGATAACGTTACCTGCACGTGCCTGAACATCGTAAAGCCCGACTGCTCACCTGCAGGAACGACTCACTACGCCATCACTATGGCACTAAATTCCGACGTCTGGGAAAAGGTAACGCCTGAGGACTACGCCTCCACAAAGAGGTTCCTGGCGAACAAGCTGATCGACAGGGCCGAATCCGTATTGGGTCTCGACCTAAGGTCTCACATCGAGGAGATCTCGATCGCCACGCCCGTTACATTCGCCAGATACATGAACACGCCCCAGGGCTCCATCTACGGATACCATTCGTCCACATGGGACGGCATGAGTTCCAGGACGCTGGCAGGCGGATCTGAACAGACCATCCCCGGTCTTTACTTCTGCGGAGCTCACGGAAACAGGCTTTCCGGATTCCTCCCCACCCTGGCAGGCGGCGACCAGATCGCCAGACCCGTAATGGGATACGTCATGGGAGGTGGCAAGAGATGAGAGAAGAACTTAAGAACGCACTAAATGGCGTATCCCTGGACAGGTTCGAAAAGATGCCCTCCGAGAGGAGATCACATATCGAATCCGCCGGCACGGATATGCCCGCAGCCGAATTTAATACCAACAAGACCGCCCGTCTGCTACACCCGGAGCAGCAGATCCTGTATGTCTCAGAGGTTGAGGATCTCCCGGGCGCCAAGAGGATCAGGCTCACTGCCGGCAAGGATAACGGTTCTGATACCCCTGCGGTCTTTGCCGCAGGACAGTACATCTGCGTGAGGGAACAGATAGGATCATCAGTCGTATCCAGACCCTATGCCATCTCATCTTCACCTGCAGACGTTGCCAAGGGATTCTACGACATCACGGTCAAGAAGACTCCCGGAGGATTCGTATCAGAACACATACTGAACAATTTCAAGGACAGAAACGTTACCGTATCTGCCCCCGAAGGCCAGTTCTACTACGAGCCGTTAAGAGATGCAAAAGACGTGATCGCACTGGCTGGCGGATCGGGAATCACCCCCTTCTATTCCATGGCCCAGGCCATCAGGGATGGCGTTGAAGATTTCAACCTCACTATCCTCTACGGATGCAAAAAGGAGGATGAGATCATCTACAGATCAGAGCTGGATAAGATCTCGGCAGAATGCCCTTCCGTAAAAGTTATCTACGTTCTCTCCGATGAGGAAAAGGATGGTTTCGAACACGGATTCATTACCTCCGACATCATAAGGAAATATGCTTCCGCAGGTGACTATTCCATATTCGTATGCGGCCCCGCTGCCATGTACGATTTCTGCGATAAAGAACTTCCCAAGCTGGGTCTGCCCAAGAAGAGGATCAGGTACGAAGCCAGGGGTGAATATAAGAACCCCGAGGGTAAAGGCAAGACATATAACCTCACCGTATCCCTCCCTGACAGAAAGGTCACCATCCCGGCAAACGGCGACGAGAGCATCCTCGTCGCACTCGAGAGGGCTGGCATCGCCGCAAAGAGCTCATGCAGGAGCGGCGAGTGCGGCCTGTGCAGGACCAGGCTCAAGTCCGGTTCCATATTTGTCCCCCCTGCCGCCGAACACAGGCGTGCTGCAGATATAAAAGACGGATTCATCCACCCATGCTGCACATTCCCGGACGGCGACTGTCACATAATGCTCAATTATGACCGGGGAGAAGTAAAAAGAGAGGTAAAGGACATGAAGAACAAAGAACGCAAGATGGGACTCATCATGGCCATCATCATCTCCCTGGCAATGGGTATACTGGTGGCGATCCTGATCCCTGTATTCAACCCCCAGGCAGCGGAATCCCAGCCTGTAGCGATCAGGTTTATCTCCAACATCCTGATGTCAGTCGTTACGGGTATCATCGTTGCATTTGTGGTCCCTCTGGGCAAGATGGGACGCGCACTGGCAGCAAAGGCAGGAGCCAACCCTCCTTCCATGAAGTTCACGCTCCTGAATTCCATCCCCATGGCTGTAGGAAACACCATCATCGTCAGCCTGGTATGCAGCCTCGTAGGAGTTATAATGGGCAGATCACACATGCCTGCTGACGTAGCTGCAAAGATCCCCTTCCTCCCCATGTGGCTGCTCTCATGGGCTCAGCTGCTGCTGCCCACACTGGTTGCCTCATACATCCTGGCAGTCCTCCTCTCACCCTTCGTAAGTCAGGCAGTAGGACTCGGCGGACCTCCGACCGGCGGAGACCAGCCTCGGGACTAAAAACAGTAACTGCTAAACTATAAGACTCCTTAACGCTCCTGCGGTAAGGAGTCTTTATCTTAGTCACTTGTATTTCAAATACCAGTAAAATCGGTGAATACTACTTATTATTTTTGGTAGTAAATGAGGATTTCTCTGGTATACGAGAGATTTCCAGGTTTACTACCAAAATTTTTGGTAGTAAAGCCCGTTTTCTCTGGTAGTAACCAAGTTAGCAGCTCAGTCCCTGTCTTTATAGTACTCATTCACCAGGCATTTGTAGCCCAGCGACTTGAGGTCGGAGTAACGGGCGCTATACCTGCCCTTGGTATGTTTATCAGTCAGCAGGTATCTGACGCAGTCCTGGGCGTAGTGGTCGATCACTTCCAGACTGCGTGTCGTGTTTATCACGGGGAAATACCAGAGTGACCAGGTCAGGTCGTTGTCGTCCCGCTTTTCAAAGAGCTTGCGGTTAAATACGCGGATGAAGGCAGAGGCAGAACGGTCGGATGAGAGGTCCTTTCTCTTTTCCCAGCGCTTGAGAGCCCGCATCTTGCGGCGCATCTTTGCCTTGATCTTTGTAACTGATGCAGGTGCTATGTCTATCACGCCCAGGCGGTAGTAAAAACCCAGGAAGACCCAGCCGTCATCAGGCGAATAAAACGATTCCTTGGAGGGGTTCACTGAAAGGCCGCTCTCCCCCAGGAAACTACGGATATATTCCGCATGGAGCTTCGCCTCCTCCATGCTGTCAGCGAAGACAATGATGTCATCTGAGTATCTGGCATAGGTTATCCCCAGGTCATGGAAATGGTGGTCTAATCCATTGAGATATAGGTCTGCGTAAAAGCTCGCGATGGGAGTGCCCGCCATTATCCCCTTCTGCTCTGTTATGACGTTATCCCCATCCAGGACACCGGGTTCTGTAAGAAGGCCCTTTAGAAAGCCCAGCAGGGCCGGATCGTCAGACAGGACATTCTCCAGCATGGGGATGAGACGATCCGCCGGGATGGAATTAAAATAGTTGCTGATATCGACCTTGTATGCATATTTCGAGGATATGCCGGGGATACCCGTCAGACGGCGGATGGCATCCTTGACCGTTTTCTGTGACCTGAAGGAATAAAGGTTAGGTGCAAATATGTGGTCGTATCTCCTGATCACGTAATATGTGAGGAACTTGAGCACCATGTTCTCATCGTGGGGATATGTGTAGACCACGCGCTTTTTCTGTGTGGACATCTTGCTGATGACAGCCCTCCTGGGGAGAGGAAAGTATCCTGACCGGATGCCTTCCAGAACCTTAAGATATCTCCTGTCATCAATAAAACCGCGGAGATCAGATTCGAAATCCGCGGAGCAGTAATGAGAGACCCGGTATTCGTAGAATCTCTCCCAAAGGTCAGATCTGGCTATGTCATCTATCAGGTTCATAATAAAAGAAAACAGAAAGAGAAATCGTTAAATCGATCCGTGGATCGATTGTACCAGACCGTACAGCGGATCTGCTGCCTGCGAAGCTCATATAAGATCCGTGCCGGGCCCGCCACAGGCGCTGTCAAGCGTTCTCTTTCTGTTTACCGTGATATTATAGCACGATTGAAAAAACTATATAGTCTGTCCGTATAATCAGGAGCGGCATCGTAGGCTGCATGGCCGAATCCGTCGTACATGTACAGTTCGGAGTTGCCCTTATCCTTCAGGATCTCATATATCTCAACGGACGCATCGCCGCCTAATACCATGTCAGTCATATCGCCGATCACGAGGGCGGGGCATTTGATGGATGAGAGCTTATCCCTGATATCCAGGCCTGCCGTTCCGACGGTGAGTCTCCTGAACCTCTCCAGTTCCTCATCAGAGACCTTCTCGGACATTACGGCCAAGGCTCCCTTGAACTGTTCGAACATCTCAGGGTTATAGACCCTTACTGCGAACTCCATGTATAGGTTAAGCCTGTCACCGGCTGCTGCCAGGTCAGCCCATTTCTTAAGTGAGTCCTCCGCCTCATCCGAAAGGTGTGCCGATGTGGAACCGAGGGCGATGGCAGATACCAGTTCAGGATGTTCCGCAGCTATCAGCATGGTGATCATGCCGCCCTGGGATGCGCCGAATATGCATGCATCCCTGATCCCGAGAGACTTCATTGCTGAAGCAGTATCCTCTGCCATGTCAGCTACTGTATAGCCCTCAGGGATATCCTGCCTCCTGTCAAAGACATAGACGTCGTAATCAGAGGTAAAGACCTTGTACTGCTTTTCTATGGCTTCCTTGAACAGCAGGACGCTCTGGACGCTGAGGCCCGGGATTATTACCATCTGCCCGCTGCCGCTTCCGAAACGGCAGTAATCCATCTTTATGTTTCCGGCAGCTGCAGTTCCCAGAACACAGGTCATGCGCCGTACTCCTTTGCTTCAACGTGATAGAGGTAGAGAGCCTTGATGAGGTTCCTAAGGCCTTCATTCCCTGAGCCTGTCATCCGGAGCACCTTGTTGCCGTATGCCAGGGGATTGACGGTAAGTGTCATTACCTTGCCCGTGTTGTCAGTAATGGTAAGGGTATAGGAATTGGAAAGCTCCTTAGCCGTAATGCCCTTGATGATGATGGTATTTCCGCCTACAGTGTAGTCGACCGTCTTGGGACCGCTATACTGAACTTCGCTGATCGTACCGCCTGTAAAGTACAGCTTCATCCTGGTATCGTTCTTCAGGATCAGGGATGATCCGTAGAAGGACAGATCCATACCCGAAGCAGCAGAGACACTGTTTTCATAACTGCTCAGATCAGGATTGGATGAAGGCACGTTATCCACGATGCCGGCATTTGCGGGAGTCGATGTGTTATATCCGAAATAGGACTGTGTGTATGCACCGTAGTTGAGCATGGCAGAGGCGATTTCACTGGTGTTGGCGCTCGAGAGCAATACGTTGGCATATTTCTTTACGGAGATCGTCTTGGTCTGCGATGTGCTTCCACCAAGGACAAAATATACGCTGATGTCCGATGCCATCTCCTTGGCGGTAAGCTCAATGGGAACAAAGTAGTCTCCGCCTTCCTTTGTCAGGTTCTTGATGACGTATTCCGTTCTCTCCCCGCCAGAAACAGTAACATACATCTTGTCAGTATTATTCAGGGTAACGGAAGGGTTCAGCCAGACAAACAGATTTGCCTTGATGGTACTGCCCAGGGTCATGGACATACCTGATATGGAGATCTTGTCTCCGATCGTTATCTGTGAAGGAACAGAATAATCGGTGGATGACAGCATGAGTTCTTCGTCTGAATACATCATCCTGGTATAGCCGTCATAAACGAACTTGACACCATAGACCGTGTATCCGCTTGAAACGGAACCTGATGCTTTCTTGAGGAAGAGCTGCCCTCCCTGACCTACCGATCCGCTGTCGGAGTTGGTAACGTCCACCAGATAATTGACGCCGCCGATCCTGGCGATATTCCATTTGTGAGGACCTGAACCGGTGCCTCCGTTCATAGTTCCGGTTACGGAATATACACAGGTGTCATCAAACGAGCTGAGCTCACACAGATACTGAAATGCCTCGGCGTAACCCTCACAGACGATATTGGTAGTCGGATCCCCGTCAAAGGCATAGACCAGAGCCCACACATCCCTGTCGGGATAGTTTTCCGCATCTGCAGAAGCCGCATGATCGTATGAGACCATGTCGCATATAGCATCCTTGTAGTAAAGGAGTTTGTAGTAGTCTGTCATGCCGGACGCCTGATCTACGATGCTCATGGCATTTTCAACTGCATGCTGGACGGCTCCGGTCCTCTCTGTATTGATGGCAAACTCCATAGGATAAAAGTCATTCTCATCCGGAGCCACATAATCGGGGTATTCGCGGTAGTTTGGAGATACCTTGAATGCGAAAGTGAACGTTATCTTAGGATAGATCACATTGCTGTATACGTATCCGCCATTAAATCCACGGGAGACGGACGTGTAGACTTGTGATGCCACCCAGTAATACTCATAGGGATGATCGTATGCCAGGCTGTAAAACAGACTGGTGAGATCATCGAATTTCACCTGATTGTAGAGCTGCATAAGCGCTGCTGAGGCATTTGCAGAAGAACCATTCACTATGAAACTGTCATATCCGAATTCCTGAGGTGTATATTCTGTCTTCAGTCCCAGTTCAGTTCCATCGATCACGATGATGCCGGAATCCACATTGCCTTTGGCGACCTCTGCCATCCTGTCTACCAGGATGTCGTAAAATGCCTTCTCATCAGGTTCCAGGCTGGATCCTGTTGTGACCCTGCCGTCAACCATGCCGCCTGCAGGATCGATCTGGGCAGAGAAGACCGAATCAGCATAACCTTCAAACAGGACTGCGCTGTCCTCGAGATCCAGGTCGATAGTCCCTGCTTCCTCTTCTACGTCAGGAAAAGCGATCTCACCGGTATCAGTATCCCCGTCCTCACCGTGAGCAGCATCTGGCTCCTCAGCGGGGACCTCCTCAGGCTCCTCCGGGATCTCATCAGGGACCTGTTCCTCTTCTGCTTCCTCCTGCTGCTCTACAACAGCATCAGGCTCTGTGGTCTCATCATCTGCAAATACTGCAGAGGGAAGGACCGTAAATATCATCGAAGCGGACAGCAGTGCCGCGATAAGTCTTCTGGATCTAAGCATGGTTCATACCTCCATTTATGGTCTGATTATATCATCTTCTCAGGTATTCCGACGATACGGGGAATTCAAAGTACGTATCCGGATAGGGTTCATCTGCCAGGGTGAAATGCCACCACTCACAATCTATGGGGACAAATCCGTTCCTGACCATTACATTTCTAAGGATCATCCTGTTGTTATACTGTTCATCCGTTATTCCCCTGTAGTCAGGGTGGGACAGTTCACTGAAGAAATCGAAGGGACCTCCCATGTCCACTTCCTTGCCGGTCTTCATGTCCAGGAGGGTAAGGTCTATGGTGCTGCCCCTGCTGTGGCTGGACTTGCTGGCCACGTATCCCTTTGAAAAGAGCTCCTGTTTCTGCAGGTCAGGGTAGAAATAATCCTTCATGCGGATGTCGGTGTCCTCGATACCCCACATGACGAAATGCTTTACTGCACCGGCAGGACGGTAGGTGTCAAATACCTTCATCCTGTATCCCTGAACGTTCAGTTCGTTGCTGACGTTCTTAAGCGCTCTTGCCGCTTCCTTTGTGATTATGGCGCAGGGCTCCTCATATCCGTCGATGCGGTCTCCTATGAAATTATAGGTCGAGTAATACCTGATCTCCTGGATAATGCCGGGCACATGGTCGGCCAGGAGGACAAATCCCGAGGGATCCATAGTTACTTTCTTTTTGTAGTCAACTTCCATCATTATCTCCCGATGTCAGTCCTCAGGGCTCCAGCTGGGCTGAAGATCCTCGATCTGAAGCCGGCCGGACACCTTGACGACGACCTGATACTTGTCTTCGTAAACGATCTCTCCGGGAGTGTTGGTATAAACGAGAAAATAGGGATGCTTATACTTCTCCAGCAGCCACAGGGCAGGTCTGATCATCTTCATCATCTCTTCGGTGTTCTCGGTCTTGAACCAGCAGATCACCTTTTCGCGGTTCTTGCACTGGGGCGGCCAGGGGAGTTCTTCTGCAAACCAGCTGTCTATCTCCTTGTACAGATCGGCATCTTCCTCCTCCATCACGTCATTCTGGATGAGCTGCCAGCACATGCTGAATATGCCCTTGCCGTGCATGGTATTGGCGGCAAGTTCCTGACCCTGGATCCTCATGTACTTATATTTTACTTTCATAATGATTATTTTACATCAGGCCGGGGGATGATTAAACCTGAGGGCGGTTAACAATCGGTAAACAATATGGTATATACTATCGTTTATAGCCGGTTTGGTTTCACGGCGACTAATATCACGGAGTCTCATAGTGATCGGATACATCAGAGAACATCTGCTCGAACAAAAGCCGGCAGATCTATTGCATAACCTGAAGGGAAACTGGTACATTACGGTATCTTCGGCCGCCTATCTCTATCTGAACGGCGGCAATGATGATCTCTATTTATATACGGTCCCTGTATCAGTACTCTTGATACTGATCCTGTCCGTGTTAGTTCCTCCGGTACCCTTGATCAAGGGGAGGAGCCGCGCAGTCAACATCTTTTCCCTGGTGAACGCCATCTGTATATGCATCGGTCTTACATCAAGATCATCAGGTATTTCAGGCTGCATATTGGCAGTGATCGCCGTTCCTGCGGTATTTCTCATGAACATGTTATTCTGGAACCGGTTGTTGTCTGTCTTAAGGGAGATGATGTCCGGACTGCCACTGAACAAGGCTGAGGTCATCATCTATGTTTTGATATTCACTTCTGCCGTTGCCGTAACGTCGTATTTCTTTGCCCGCAGCACTGCATTCTACGATCAGGATACCATAGTTGACATCATCTATACCGGCGACAGCCCCACACTGATAAACAATAATGCATACCTGTTCATTGATTCCTCACAGAATGACATCAGGCAGCCCCTGTTCGGATTGTTGTCGGCACCATTTGCAGGGATCCCTTCCGCCCTGCACCTGTTATTCAGTCAGATCAACTACATCTTTTTCCTGAATCCCGTACAGATACTGATGATGATCACCGCTAACATAATACTGGCTTCGGAGATCAGCTCAACAAGGATGCAGAGGATCTGTTTCATGATCATCACCTGCTTTACTCATACGTTCATGCTCTTTTCCCTCATGGAGGAACAATACATTACGGCATATTTCTGGCTGGTACTGGCCATCTGTCTGATCAACAGAAAGAAAAAAGGATCCTCTGCGGCTTCATACGCGGCCGCCGGATCTTTGCTTACCGGCATGGTACTTATCCCTTTTGCCTATCCGTCTTTTTCCTTCAAAGCGGTCAGACAGGGGATCAGGAACACCATTATACGTTGTATCGAATTCGTATTCCTGCTGGTCCTGTTCGGCAGGCTGAGCACCCTGATAGAGAGCATCGAGTCGTTTATCTTTTACAGACTGTTCATGGGCAGAGGTGTCGGTTATACAGACAGACTCCTGCAGTATCTGAACTTTGCCAGGAGCATCTACATCGCTCCTGCAAGTGAGATAAGAGATCTGGGATTCCGCGTATCCTGGCAATTGCCGCGCATCACATGGATAGATATCACCGGAATACTCATCCTGCTGTTAGTTTTTGTCTGTTTCTGGTTTACAAGGAAGAACGGCATGTCAAAGATCTCGCTTTGCTGGATCATTTTCTCGTTCATCATCCTGATCGGCGTCGGCTGGGGCACCTCGGAAAACGGACTTATCCTGTATTCACTTTACTTCAGCTGGGCGTTTTCCGTTCTGATCTTTAATCTGATGAAACTCATAGATGAAAAACTCGACCGGAAGCCGTTCCTGCCGGCCGTAACTGCAGTGATCAGCATAACCCTGCTCTTATTCAATATCCCGGCATTCATGGACATGCTGGACTTTGCTGTTACCTACTATCCGGTTAGATGAATTCTCTACAGCACTTCTCTACAGGACATGGTTTTTTGCCACTTGTAGAGAATTTGGCCCGGAATTCTCTATACACTGTCTCTATCGTCCTCCTGAAAACGGGGCCCGTAGAGAATCATGATGCACAGGTGTATCACTCCGCAATATCCGGCTGGTATTCCCTGATGACCACGTCGCTGTTTCCTGTAATATCAGGATGAGCCTTTGACTTTTTCAGGTAAGTATCGAACATCTCCATATGGAGCCTGCAGACGTTTTCATGGGCAACATTTGGATCGAGCTTTCCTACCATAGCCTTGATGGGGATCATGTGCTTCATGTCAGAAAAGCCCAGGTGCTGCATCCGCTGGAACAGGGCACCGTAGACCACTTCAGTGTGATCGACAAAAGCTCTCGTCTCGGCATTTATGTTAGTCTTGCAGCTTATCTGAACGAAAGGCTTTCTTAGGATCTTCCCCTTGTTGCTGCCGAACAGTGCTCCGTCCATGTTAAGTCCGCAGATGAACCCGTCATATTCGAGACAGAGCATATATGCAGCCGCACCGCCCAGGGAGTGGCCGGTCACACCAATGCCGGTCGAAAAGTCGATCATGTCCTGCAGGTTTTCTTTTGCATACCTGAGCGCTGCCAGAGTGTCCCTGACCGATTCATCGACCCTGGACATGATGAATCTGCAGTACTTGTTCTGGAGTTCGTCGAACTTATCCGCCAGTTCCCTTTCCGTTCCCCTGGAGTTCGTCAATTTAAGAACGCTTATCACGCCGGGCAGGTAAGGCTCATACTGACGTTTGGTAATGCTCTTGCTGAGTTCTGTCTTTGTTCCGTCATCAAGTTCAGTCAGAATGCTGTCGTACGGATGTCCAACGGCAATTACCACATAGCCGTTGGATGCCAGTTCGATGCAGAGAAAGGAATTCGCTTCCCTGAACGATGCCAGACCGTGGTTGAACATTATGAGAGGAAACCTCTCATCTGTTATCCGGGGTGCATTTTCGTAACACTCGGTCACGTTATCACCGGCGGCATCGCTCTTATCGTAATCAATGGGGACATGCATGAATTTCTTTAAAGCAGCGGCCATTTCCCTGGTCATGTATCTTGCCTTTTCCATACCTTCGACGGAAGAGGGATCAACGGGGTAATAGACTCTGGCCGGGATGCTCCTCATAGTCCCGGGAACGATAACTTCCTCCCTGTCATCATATACGGTATAAGTGAATGTTCCTACTTTGTATCTGCCTGTGGGCACGGGTCTTTGTGTCATCTTTCTTTTCCTCCGATCAATAACAGGATGGTCTTTGCAAGTGTTCTGAAAAGCTTGCGTGGCTCTGCCTTTACCTTCTGTTCTCCGGTTACATAACAGGCTGACAGGATACAGTATTTCTCGATCCCCGTATAAGATGAATAGATGAACTGAGCTATCTCCTCAGGTGATCCTGCGAGTTCATATCCCGAGCTCAGGGCACCGCCTATCAGGGCAGGCATGGCATATTTCTGGAGGTATTCCAGGTTTCCGGTCCCCTTGATCCCCGACTGTATCACGGCAGCGCGCTGCGGTTCATTGATCGCCAGGACCCCCAGATCGAAATTTATCTTCTGGATATCGGTGAGATGCGTCTCCATTGCCTCGGCAAGCAGGTCACACACCTGATATGTGGCATCTTCGATAGACAGACCATGATCGTTGATGATGGCCTCCAGCCGGTCTATGATGTTATATTCCTCCCGGAGCTTTGTCGACATGTCTGTCAGGATCTCATCCAACCCGCTGTAGTACCTGTAGATGGCTCCCTGGCTCATGCCTGTCTCTGCTATGACGTCAGATATTGTAACCATCTCTACGGGCTTTCTCAGGCATACGTTATATGCGGCATCGACTATCTGCCTCCGTTTGTTCTCCAGATATTCGTCAGTAACTCTCGGCATTCCTATACCTCCGGATCTTGACTGTAATCAAAAATGAAACTACATTCATTAAATGAAAGTAGTTTCATTTTAGTCCCGTCAGTATGGATTGTCAATAAGTCATTCCCGTTTTATTTCCTTACGAACCGGAATACATTTCCCTTGTCATCGGAAGAAAGAGTCCTGATGTAATCCATGTACATATCTGTTACATGGTCACCCCTGCCTTCGGACGACAGCTTCTCAAGAGCTGCCAGAGCATCTTCACGGCGTCCCAGCTGGAACAGCCTCAGTGCTTCGCGGAAATCAGATGCATTGTCCGAACGGGCGTTCCTGACGCTGTCTTCGAGACAGTCGAGCACTTCATATACGCCCTTGACCTCATTGACACCTGCGACCTGGATCATGCCAAGATATCTGAGGGAGAGATCCTCTGGTGAGCTCATCCTGTCAACGGTATCCTTTGATACCAGGATAGCGGTCTGGTACTGCTTTGTTAGGGACTCCAGCCTGGAGGAGAGATTTACGGTATCGGATATGACCGTTCCGGACAGACGCTCACTCTCGCCGACGATGCCGATCATGGCCATGCCGCTGTGGATACCTATACCGATATTGATATCGCTGACACCGAGTTCACGTGCCGTTTCGGGATCGCGGACGATCGCCCGGTAGAGATCGACGCCGCATGCCACCGCGTCATCGGCATCTTCAAAGAGCGCCATGACCGCGTCACCTATGTATTTGTCGATGAAGCCATTGTGTTCACGTATGATAGGACCAGCTTTGCCGTATATGGTGTTAACGAAAGCAAAGTTCTCCTTTGCAGTCATCATCTCAGAATTGATCGAGAAGGAGCGGATATCGCAGAACAAGACCGTCAGCTCACGGTTGCTCGCATCACCCAGTTCCAGATCCGTGAAGTTTTCCTTGCCGAGGTATTCACGGAATCTCTCGGGAACGAACTTGTAGTAGAACTTCTCGGTGCGGTCCTTCTCGTCAAAGGACTTCTGGAGGCTTTCAGCCATCTCGTCGACCTGGGAACATATCTGGCCCAGCTCATCCTTGGATCTGTAATTGACCCTCGCCGAGAGGTTGCCTTCACTGATGCTCTTGACCGTTGCAGTCGCTTTCCTGATTACTCTCATCATGAGGAGCGTGGAAAGTATGATGAGGAACATTATGACACATATGATCACGACGCTGTATCCAGCGATCTGATAGTAGATACCGCTCCTCTCACTGAACAGGTTTCCATAATCCACCTCGACCTTGATATAGAAGTTTCCGTCAGAGGCGGCATCATGGAGCTTTCCGTAGGCCGTTATCCTGCTGATAACAGAAGACGAAAAGCCGACGATCGCACTCAGGTCCTTGTCAATAAAGACCTCGGAAGAATCATTGCTGCCAGATGCCGGAAACATCTCACCCATCGGCTTCTGGTCCTGCATGGGCATGTCCAGCCAGTCATCCGACGCCAGGAGATATTCGGTTCCATCGCTGCCTCTGTAGATCACGGAGAACAGATAGTCCTCACTGTATTGGCTCAATGTTTCGAGCTTATCCCTGAGCTTTTTATACTGGGCTCCGGTATCCCTGCCGGGAGTGGTAAGGCCAGTAAAGTCGTACCCATCAAATGTCTTCGCTGACAGGCTGCAGATGGAAGTGATGTCTTTTTCCACGTCCTCGAGTTTTTCCATATCCGCAAGGGAATAAACGGATACCGCAAGGGCGACAGCCAGCACCGTAAAGACGGGGATAGTGATGATCAGCTGCTTATAAAGAAGTGTCTTCCTGCGTATGATCAGATTGATGATAAGGCCTGCAAGAGGTATCAGGAACAGATTTTCAACGACACTGTTGATATTCATCAGGGCCGTAAATTCCGGTCTCATAGTGATGTCCTGTAAGGCAGGGTCTTTTTCCGTACATGTTATGAGGGCATTCTCATAGCATAGGACAAGTGTATCACTAGATGCTCCGTCAGGGCGGTAAGAATCAAATTCCCTGATCGCTCCCGCATCTCCTGCGATGTCTCCGAGAGCGTATTCCTTCGTGAGCTTGCCATCCTCCAGAAGGTAAACAGTATAAGGATCGTTCTCTGTAGTCACATAGAGTTTGCCGTCAGCCACTGCAGCTGTCTCGAAATACGGGGACTCTTCTCCTAATGGGACAGCATAGTTAAATATGCTCTCTCCCATGGGCTGACCAAATTCAACTCTGTAAACGTTTCCGTCACTTCTCATGAACAGGAAAGCACCATCGACCGGAATGACATCTGCCGTATATGTACCATCAGGATCAGTCGGATAGATGTCACTCTCGCTTACCACATGGGTTTTGTTGTCGATCGAATAGAGCTTGACCCCTGACAGATCTCTCAAGGCAAAAGTTATCTTGCCATCGTAGTAATGAAGGCCGCTCATGGCTGTTCCCTGCTGCCTTCCCTCTATTCCGAGGTCAACACCGAAAAGCTCATCGACCTTTTTCATGTCTTTTGACAGACAGATGACCGATGCATGTTCCGTAAGCAGGCTGGTATTGTTCAGCTGCTCGTAATGGATCGCATAGAGCTGTCCGTCATCAGCCAGCGCAAAATACATGGGAATGAACAGTCCAATACTCCCAGGATCTTCATCAACGACCATTCCGATGCCGCAGTAGTCCTGAACACCTGTATCCAGGTTCATGCGTGCATAGGCCTTGAACTGTGTATCCGTGCCCAGAAGGGCCATATCCCCTCCGTCAGTTATGGAAAAGCACATCGCATTATCAAAAGGGCATTCTTTTACAGAAAATCCGTTGGCATCAGATACGCCGTAGATATACGGATACCAGGAATAGGAAAAAACGTTAATGATATCTACACATATCAGCAATGCCGTTGCCAGCAAAAGCCAGCGGGCCTTGCCGCATATCTTAAGCACTATGTCCTTACACGCCTTCAGAAATCTCATATACCCACCCTATAAAGATTTTTGATCAATGCATATTATAACAGTTATTTAGTTTTCTATCGAACCTCCCGCCCTCTGTAAGAACACGCAGCTTTCGATTTGCGAACTATTGTCCAAACTAATCTTCACTTGATGTTGTTGTCTTGACATCGATCAGCGGATATAGCCATTCTTTAAGCTCACGGAATCTGTAACCGGTTAGTTCCGCCTTTTCAGTGCTAAAGCTGAGTGTATCTTCAAGGCCATTATATGGCGCATCCTCACCCTGCTTGTTTATCACAGCTTTCTTTCCAAGGCGTTTTTCTATGTACCCAATCATATCCGATATCTTTACTGTTTCTTTAGAGCAACCGTTTACCGGTCCCGGAACAAAATGGTCGGCAAGATGTGCAATAAAATCACCGGCATCTTTCTCATATATGAATGCCATCTCCTTATCAAGATCGTCAATGTTCATGGGGATCTGATTCCTTATGTGCTCTATATAGAAATCCAATCTTCCGGTGTAATCATTCTCCCCCATCACAATGGGGTATCTGACAAAAGAAACATTGGTAGGATCCATGAACTCAAAGACTGCTCTTTCTGCCTGCCTCTTGGTCTCTTGATAATCCTGTATTCTATCTATCCAGTGAAGTTCATATTTTTCAGCCCGGAATTCATCTTCTGTTATATCAGCATGTTCTTTAGGGTAAACAGAGCACGTAGACATCTGTATATATCTATCGCAGCTTACATTTTCCAAAAGTACCTTAACATCATTTGAACTGTAGGCGATCTTATCTATTGTCAGATCAAAATGTTGTCCGTCCAAAGCCTCTTTGACACTTGCCTCATCCATCCTATCCATAACAACATATTCTACAGGACCATCAAATACAGGCTTTGAATTGCCTCTTGTTGCAATCATGATTTCATGTCCATTTTTGAGCAAGGAATTAACCATAGGTATTCCAAAATATCTCGTCCCACCAACAACAAGTATTCTCATAATCTTCTCCCATTCTGAAAGATTAATTAGCTGCTTTCCTCCTAGAATATGTTCATTTTATAAGAACCTGGGTAACTGTTCAATAAAGCAGGCAACATTTCATGATCAAAGTGTCGATTAAGCATCAGATCAAGCCTTAATTAATGATTGGTTTGTTCTCAGATCACAGCGATAATAAAGCTAACAGAATAAAAGGACGGTGATTATCATGAGAATAAACAAACACCCGGTATTAGCAATTGAACAGCTGGAACGCGTCAGTGGTGGTACGTGTTTTCCCGCAGGCACCCCGGATCAGCAGAGAGTATGGATGTGTCCTGCCCACTGCAAGAACAAATACAGGACCGGAAAAGAAATAGAGGAGCCTCTGTTTCATTTTTGGTCAAGGCATAAAAAAGAATACTATTGTCCTGATTGCAACACATATTGGTGGGTTCACGAGGACTGATCATATCAGGACCTGTTCAAAGATATTTAAACATTAATTATAGGTGGTAATATGCTGATCAATCTGCTTTTCTTTATCATAAGTATCGTGCCTTCGGTATTGGTATTCGTCAGTCTCAGGAACCGCAGGAAGTGCGATCCTCTCTACGTTAAGAGTTGTAATTCAGCATTCATAAGGGGACTTATCTGCATATTGCCAATTGTGATCCTGTCGGCAATTTTCCATGTCACCAGGAATATTTTAACAAGCATCATCTTCCCGGACATGAATGCATTAGTCTCCCAGGCCATCTATACTTTCATCGTGTTGGCTTTTTCAGAGGAACTTGTCAAATACCTTATGTTCCGTCATCTGCTCAATAAAAAGATCAATGATTACTCATGGGCGGATGTTACAGCATATATGGTAATCATAGGCAATGTTTTCGGACTTGTAGAAGATATTCCTTATGCATTAGGAGCATCACCTGTCATCATGCTGATCCGAGGATTTACCTTGGGTCATGTAGGCTGCGGATTCATAATGGGATGGTTCTACGGCAAACACCTCAAGACAGGCAAAAAGATATACAGCGTTGTTGCGTTCAGTCTTCCCTTTTTCATCCACGGCCTGTATGACTTCTCACTCAGCAAGGAGCTGCTCGCATTAAACGATAATCTTGCCTTCATCGCATTGTCATTGGCATTACTCGATATCGTCCTGATAATACTCATGATCCGTTTCTTCAGGATTTCTCGCAAAAAGGATCACTACAATGCCCCGCTGACTCAAGGAGAACACCGGATGGCATTCAAGCTCGGCTGGAAGAACTGCAAAAATGCGTAAAATCAAGTATTTCTAGGTATCTGTGCGTTGTAGCAGAACCACGCACTCGACAGCCGCCGTGCCAGGAAACATGTCCACGGGAGTGATGCTCTTTATCTCATAGGTCCCGTCAGATGTGAGCAGTTTCAGATCCCTTGCCAGGGTTGCGGGATCACAGGAGATGTAAGAGATCTGTGCGGGCTTCCT
>JAFWFV010000003.1 GCA_017515465.1 Clostridiales bacterium | reverse complement strand
TTGCCGTTTTCATCGGTAACAGCATTCTGTGTCTGCTTGTTCATCAGAGTACCGACTGCAACATAGTGACCAGGCAAGAGGTTATCATAAGCAATTACATCGACGAGTTCTGCCGTTTCGTCCGTCGATGCGATATGGTCCTGTGTACTCCTATCGATCAATGTCGTTCCGATCTCAGGGAAGAACAATGTCTGAGGATAATCTTCGAACCTGTGGTGAGATACGATAAGATTATCTGCCGTATCGTAGGAGTCCTCGAATACAACGATTGTCTTTCCTCTAAGGAGTTCGATCTTAACGCTCGGGAATACGACCTCTACTGTACCGCTTCCTGTTGCAGATGCAGTAAATACCTTTTCGGCTGTGATAGGATCGCCGTTCTCGTCAAGAAGTTCAGTTTTAGCAGTCCTATCCATAAGAGTACCTATTACTTTATAGGTCCTTCCGGGGATAAAGTTCTCATAAGAAACTGTATCAGTAATAGTAACTTCTCTTGTAAGAGTGGGTTGCTGGCTTCCTGATGCGGCATCCGTTGCCTCTGTCTGCACGGTAGGTCTCTCATTCTTTACATTCAGCGTATAGGCTGCGGTAAGGTCAGGAGAAGTAACTGTTGCGTGAAGCATAACAGCATCGCCGTATGTAACCTCTGTTCCATACTGCCATGTAACAGTGAGTTTGATATCAGGATCGTTATTCTTCTCTGTTATGCTGTACCAACCTACAGGAAGATCGCTTAACGAAGCCTTACCTGCTGCATTTGTGGTAAGCGTTGCAACCGTAACGCCCGTTGAATTAGGAGCAGTGCCATTACCGTGATATGCAACTGTAAACTGACGATTAGCGATAAGGTCCGGCTGAGTCGAAGTCTTTACAAGATTGATAGAAACAGTTTCATGGTCATTACGGGCTACAACCGACGACACGCCGCCGTTATCCGCACTGGCCGTAACAGTTTTGAAATACTAGTGTCCGAAATCTTTGTCCAGCCGTTTGAGTTAACGACAGTATAGTTTACGCCGGGGATATAAGCATCAGCTGTGAAATCCTCAACAATGGTATAAGTATTGCCCGGAACTACGGGATATGCAGTACCATCGCCCACGATTGTACCGTCTGTCTTTGCCGTGTACCACAGCCAGAGACCTGTTGTTGCATCGTATCGGGCATAAGCAAGAGATGTGCCACTCGTTGCTGTTCCGGCATACAAGCTAAATACTGTTGAAGTAGTATCATAGTTTGTATCTGTCGTTTTCAGCACGGAGATTGAAGCGCCGTCGATGAACTTTGAGGCATCGAGCTCGTTGGAATTACCGATAACTGCTTTGATGGGATCTGCATCTGGAATAGTTGCATTGACATCATATAACCCATTATGAATTGTAGAACTATTGTAATTGACTGAATATGTTAATTGCTTATCCTCATGATCATAATGGAAAACAACTTCATAAACATTATTGTCTATGAGTGTTTCAGATAGTGTTATCCCTCCTGCTGCTGTCGGTGCAGCGGTCTCTTTGAGATATACAGTACGGTCAAATATGTTTTCGTCAGTCGTATCTTTAACAAGACGCAACCTGTCCTTCAGGTCGTACTTTACATCGTCACCGAAAGACTCGGATGTTGTATAGGTATCGTAAACACCATCATTGTTAGGATCAGTGATAGTACCGATAACCGTTGTGCAGGCTTCATCACTATAAACAGTAAAGGTTGCTCCGGTCATCTGCATACCGTTTGCCGTTTCCTTATCAATGGAGAAACCGGCATATGCGGCCTGCGGTCTGACATCGAGCAGGGTTGCACCGCCACGAGCAATCTTCTGAAGTGCATTCTTATCCTGCTGAGCCGATGTTGACTGACAAGTATAAACCTTACACCACCAACCCGTTATGTTCAGATTTGAGTGAAGCGTATTCAAATAAGCGATGTAATTACTAAATACGGTTCTGAATGTACCTGAAGGAATGTGAGTACCGCTATAGGATCCGGCATATGCATAACAAGCTGCCATATGTGCTATCGCATACATCTTTTGGTCAGTAACAGTACCACCCTTAAGAACAGAGGTTCCGTTTGTAGCCCACCATTCTTTCATAAGGTCATAGAGTTCACCGCCGGGAGCGCAAGCAAGTGCAGCTTGCAGAAGCTGGTTTGAACTGGATACGCCTGTATAATCGGGATTTCCGGTTCCGAACGGATTAGTCTTGCTCGCTTCAATACAATAGACAACATTATCAGTTGCCCATTCATCAGCTGTATTCCAATGTTGTGTATCAGGATCATAGACATCGTAATATCCATATGTGAAATAATCATCAGAACTACTAATGTTAAAAAGATCAGCATAGCTCAACTTACGAGCAGAAGAACCACCGCCACGAACTGTCATACGATAATTTGTGCGGTCATTGATAGATGCAGTATTAGGATAGTAGTCTTCAAGAACAAAGACTGTACCATCAGCAATATAATCAATGTCGTCATCATCTTCAATTTCTGTGGGACGGCCTCTGAGGATACAGCTTGTTGCAACACCGTCAGTCGCACCTTCAATATACTTACCAGCAAAGATAGCACTTGCAATAGAAGTGGAGTCTGCGGGTATATAGTAGTTTACTGATGTTCCGTAGTTCGAATTTGCGTTCTTATATCCGTCCTCTGTGATGGCACCGACAGTAATTACGCCAGAAACTCCAGCGGGTAAATAGTTTGAAGCATCTGCATTATTGTTACCAGCTGAAGCGATAACAGTAATGCCCTGTGCCTGTGCATCAGCGATCAACTGCTCGAAAGCCTCATATTCGCCGTTATTCCTGATAGACAGAGCCAAAAGGATAACATCAACATCACTGTTGATAGCAAACTGTACTGCGGCACATACATCGGTAACATTACCAACGCCGCTGGATCCGATAGCCTTAACGGAAATGATATAAGCATCGTTTGTCTCACCGAGGATCAGATTAGCCATATTTGTTCCGTGTCCGTTCTCGTCTGTTACATCGTCACCGATTACGGAATACTTCTCGTTGGCAACATTAGAACCTGTGTCGATAACGGCTATCTTTGTTGTTGCGTTTGGGTTGATCTGGGCGTTTGCATAGGCAATTCCCGTACCGCAAATCTTTGCACTACCCTCGATAGCGTACTGCATGCCGAAGTTGTCAAAACAGAATACTGCATCGTACAGATCGTCCTCGGAAGCAAAACTCAAATAGTATGTTCCGTCGAAATAGACACCATTTACATTGTTGATATAGCCGTTAAGGTCTGCATTTGTTGATACTACGACACGGTTATCGGCAGAAAGTCCTGCAATAGCATCGTTGAAAGCATCTGCATCATTAACAGTTGCAATATCAATGTTAGTTGTCTGAACCTCTTCCTGAGTCTCAACAGGCTGAGCATCAGGGGCAGCCGTTTCTTCCGTAACGGAAGGAGTGTCCTGTGAAACGGATTCAGCCTGTTCATCGGAAGAAATGTCAGCATCTTCAGAAACTGGTTCAGAGATATCTGTCTGTTCCTGTTCTTCGTCGGACACGGAAACATCAGTATCTTCTGCTGAAGTCGGTTCGGTTGTCTCTGTAACGGGTTCGACAACAACAGGATCCTGCTCTTCGGGAGCTGTTTCTTCTACCACGACTTCCTCTACTGCCGGCGATACATCTTCGTCATCAGCGAAAGTCAGGTAATTCACAACGCCTGTCGAAGTAATGATCATTGCTAAAGCAGAGATCATAGCAATGAGTCGTTCTTTATACTTCTTCATTGTCTTTTGTTCCTTTCATCAAGATTTTGTTCAATAAAAAAGAGAAACAACTTCGCGATTGTTGCTTCTCTTGATTATTCTGTGTAATTGTTCTTTGACAGTCACATAGGTACTGCCGGACCATCACGATTCCTATTCATAGTGATATGTCTCCTTTATGTTTATTATTTATCCATAAATAAAGGACTCCATTTTGAAGTCCTTAAGTGCTTTATCGTGTTCTATCAGCCGTCTCCACCACTGTCACCCGTGTCATCAACCGTACTGTTCTGCACCTGAGTTGTGGCTTCAGTTGTTACTACTGTTGTTTCAGTCGGAGTTGCGGTTGTCGTCGTAGTTGTCGGAGCTGTTGTCTCAGTCGGTGTTGCAGTAGTCGTTGTAGTGGTCGTAGGAGTGGTCGTTGTGGGTGCAGTGTAACCAGAAGGAAGTCCAGTACCGCTCACACCATCCCCATCACCATAGACTGCATATGTTGAACCATTGTAGTAGTAAACACCAATACCACAATAATAAGCCGACTTATTACTTGATGTACAGCCACCACATAGCATTGCCTTGTGCGAAGAAGAGTTCTTCCAAGCAACTGAAATAGTCGAAGCATTTACTTGACTTGATGCTCTGAAGATACATTCACTTCCAAGTCCACTACCACTGGCTGAGCTATGATCGAACGATGTCACTATCTCCTTACATCTAGTCCGAGCTTTAGTTCTCAAAGAGTCAGACATCTGAACAGGAACATAGTATTCTCTCTGTTTCTCAACAGCTCTTGCCTTTCTGATGTTGTTGATTAAACCAACCAGTTCATTTTCAATACTCGACTGGAACGAACCAGACGGAGCCGTTGTCGGTCTTGCAATAGTCGTTGCGCTTGTAGGAGCCGTTGTAGTGGTTGTCGATGTGGGAACAGTTGTAGCAGTTCCTGTCGGTCTGGGGGTTGCCGTTGCAGTAACCCTTACCGTACTCGTGGATCCGTCAGCATTCCTTATCGTCTGCGTTACGGTCTGCCTGGGCGCTGTTGTCGGGGTTACTCTCACGGTCTCCCCGTTCGGAGCAACAGACTCAACTACCGAGGGTTCTGTCACATCGGTATTTCCGTTCGTCTCACCTGTTGCTTCAGTTGTTTCCATCGTCGAAAGAACTTCTGCTATCTCCTCCTCGTCCATGCCCTCTTCGAGCATTTCAGAGATCATAGCGCTCTCTTCCGGAGTGATGGGAACACTTCCGTCAGGAATTGTCTCTGCTGTATCACACGCTGCGAATGTGGTCAGGACCATCATAAGAGCGAGGATCAATGAAGTCATTTTGGGGATATTCATATCTACTACCTCACTAATTGCGGCATTTGCAAAAAACCATTAGTTACTTGCGGAGCAAGGAACTAACTGATATGCGTAGTATATCAGTGGCTCTAGATCACAGATTCATGTTGTCGATCAGTTCCTTGTACTTCATCAAACGTTCATTACGTTTCTTTAGTCTATCGTTTTCACTTTCAAGTTTTTTGATTTGTTCAATATAGGCCATTTGTGGTTCAAGAGGGATAACAAACACTTCTTCAGCCTGTCTGCTCTTGATAACAGCAGCTGTCTTCTGTTCTCTTATCATGTCAAGCATATGATTGATACTCTGTCTAAAATCAGAATAAGTCACTTCAATCAGCACATCGCGATCAAGGCCGGTTCCGTCTTTAGTCAGCAGAAAATCTATATCACTGCCATCATAGATGAGGAACTGCATACCCTCTTTAGATACTGCATTAAGGTATTCTCTGAGTTTTCCTCGAAGCACCCACGCAGTTATTCTTTTCTTATTCTTATCGTCCATAAATTAAATCCTCCCTTATAAATACTTGTACCGTTACGGTACAACTTTTCAGAGAAGATGTCAAGTATTACTCTCGATCAGGAACATCTTTTAGAGGTGCATCACGAAAGTATTTAGCCTCGAATGCTTCGACCTTTGCCAGCAATTCATTTGCTCTTTCTGCATTTTCAGGGTTCTCTTCCGCTATTGTCTTAAGCGCTGTTCTGAAAGAATTAAAATCTCTGCCTGATATAAGGTCGTCCATTATGTCCTCGATTGCTTCTTCAGGGGACTCAATCCTGTCACTATAGTCAAAGAAGTCGTATTCTCTCATGAAATCATTCAATTCATGTGCAATAGATGATGCATTGTACTCGATAGTATCTTCTGCTTTATTATCCACTCTTCTGCCTCCCATAAAATACTCTGGTTCTTTAAACCGCTCTGTATACTCTTTTATCTGTTCTTCACTTAATGATATGAATACTCCGTTATCTTCATCTGCACCACATATTATTAGAGGTCCAGCTATTATGTCGTAAATAACTCCTTCATCATCAAACAAGGCTCGATTTAGCGGCATATCGAAGACTTTTCCTTCGCCGTTACAAATGAAATCAACTCCTTCGTCTGCCCCAACCACTTCTACAAATCCGCCAACTAAGTGCTGAAATGATTTCAGTTCGTTGGGTATCTTCATTACCTGTGGTTCTTTCTGAGGTTCTATGTATATGATCTTAATTTCCGGTTCTTTCATTGCTGTAGTCCTCCCTCATCTACCTGGGGTCTGCACACCTCGCAAGGTGCAGCTCCTCCGCTTATCAGAACTTCAGCTGTATTATGGCTTTCTGCCAGATGTGCAATTCCTATCGAATTGATCTGAGGACATTCTGGTCTATGAAACGTACCAGATGAAGTATCAATGATAAACAGGGGCTCTGCATCTGTTTCAGATGTTTCTGCCGTTTCGCCCGAAGACTTGCTGGATGTCGTGATGCTCTCACACAAAACCATACTGGATCTGACGATAACATCATTGCACTGGATTTCGACTGCATTCCAGTCTCTATAGGAAACATACAGTATCAGTCCGCTCTTAGTTCTACCAGGATTGATATTCGAATTATTCAGCATCAGATTCGTATCCACATAATCCGTATCGGGATATGTAACCTGCTGTGCCATCTCGTTATCCAGATAACACATTATTGATGAAGCTTCGAGATTTACCTTTTCTGATGTTTTATTTGTATAGGTCACATCTGCCAAAATGAAATAAGCTCCATCTTCAACATAATACTTGATGCTTCTGACAGTAAAATCGAATGAATCCGTACTTATGGTCTCACCGACAGAATGGTATTCTTCGGTTTCTGCAGACATATTTGCAGACTCTTCTGCAATGACATCTTCCTCTGTCTTAAAGCATCCCGACATCGGGAGAATAAAAAAAGCAGCCATCGCGGCTGCTAATAATTTCTTTTTTTCCAAATCGTTCACGGTTTTTTCCTCCTCGTGTTATTGATCCTCTTTTTGATGAGGGTCTGGATTTCCTTCGGCAGATAATCAAAGAGATCTTTGTGCCATGATGCAATCGTGTAGATACTGATCACTCTATTGAAATCCCCTTGCTTATAAGTACTGATTAGGAGATCTCTGTATGCTTGAAGATCTGCCAATTCATTTTTACTCATGATTTCTTCTCTCTTGCCTGATCTGTGAGAACTTGCTTCGATATCTCCAGCTAATGCAGCCAGATTGGCCACATGATTATCCAGGATATAGTTCCGCGCTCCTTTTGGATCCGTAATACCGTTTTTTCTCCACTCATCCAGGGTTTTGAGCACATATTTGAGATCGAACATGTCATCTCTGAACAAATTATCCTCAACGGCCAGCATTATCATCTCTCTGTCCTCTTCGGTTTCGATCCAAATACTGCAAGTCCTCTTCTCTTTCAAAGTCAGAGGTCTTCCTATGACATCTGATATCTCTGAGATCAAATCATCCAAGGCTTTTTCAGCTTCGCGCACCTGCTCAGTAAGAAAGTCAGTACTTCTTTGTTCTTTAGTATTTTGTTGTTTAGTACTTAATTGTTTAGTACTTAGTTGATTAGTATTTGATTCATGCGGATTTTCCGTTATCGGATCTTCCGTTATCGGATTTTCCGTTATCGGATCTTCCGTTATCGGGTTTTCCGTTATCGGATTTTCCGTTATCGGGTTTTCCGTTATCGGGTTTTCCGTTATCGGGTTTTCCGTTAACGGGTTTTCCGTTATCGGGTTTTCCGTTATCGGGTTTTCCATTAACGGGTTTTCCGTTAACGGATTTTCCACTAACGGTTCAGATGTAGTATCTACGGGCTTTTCATAGATTGTATATACGATATTTGACAGTCTTCCTTTGACATCACGCTCCTGATTTCTCACAATATAACCGGCATTTTCCAGTTCTTTTACCCCTGAACTAATCGATGCATATTCTTCCTTACATATCCTGACAAGTCCGTTTAACGAATAATCCCAATTGTTCGGGAGCGAAAGCATCAAAGATAGCAAACCCTTTGCCTTCAAAGAAAGACTTGCATCTTTCAAATGATAATTTGCCATTACCGTGTAATTATTGTTTTTCTCTACTCTAAATACTGGCATTGTCCCACCCTCCCTTATTGATGTTCACTTAAGAAGTCTTCCATTGCCTTGACTAAAACAGTTTTGATTTGCTCTTCCGATGCATCCTCTGGGAAGTATTTTGATAAAATATCCCAATCCAAAGTGATTGTCTTAGTTTTCTGCTTTCTGCCACTAACGAGGATGCTCTCCATAACGACTTCAGATAACACCCCGTTCTTGCTGTTTTCTTTAATCAGCTTAGCTTGTTGAATCGTGGGACCTTGCTTTTTATCTGCAATCAGATCACAAAGTGTCCTCTGCTCATACTCAGATAGACATGTAAGTTCAAAAGCAGCTGTCAGCTTAATTCTCCCCTCGTCAACAAAAACCATCAGATCTGGAATAAGATTAGAAAGCGCCAAATATCTCTGCACTTGAGTTCTTCCAATACCAAACTCTACGGCAAGCTCTTTATCAGTACGACTCTTCTTAGCAGATGTATTTGATGCTGATTCATCAAGGTCATTCCTTTTCCCTTGCCGCTTCATTGCGTCGTATTTCATTCTCAACGAATAAGCCATTTCACTAGGATAAACTGTCTTTCTATGGATATTACTATCCACCATCAGATTGACCGCATCGTCATAGTCGCATTCAATCACAATTGCCGGTATTTCTGTTTTCCCAAGTTCTCTACTTGCAAATACTCGTCTATGACCAGATATTATCTGGTACTTACCGTCTTCAATCCTTCGAACGATTATAGGAGAAAGGACTCCATTTTCTTCAATACTTGTAATAAGATGACGCATATCATCGTTCTTCTCGACCTTGTATGGATGATTAGGAAACTCAAGAAGACACTCAAGCTTAAGCAGCACAACATCATGTCCGTTTATCGCCCTCTCCATATCCTCTGATGTCATGAAAAGGCTGGAAAGTTCTGCCTTCTGCTGCAATTTCTCTCTTATATTAAGATTACCCATTTTACACTACCTCCAGGAACTCAGATGAGAACAATTCATATGCTTTTGTAACTTTGCTTGTGGGATCATAAGAAAAGAGACTCTTTCCACTTATCGGGGCCTCAGCTGCCTTAACTGCTGAAGGAATTAAGGTATCGAACACTCTGATATCGCTCCCAAATTCGTCTCTAATCGCCTGAACCGTTTCCTTTGCTATATTTGTCCTCTTATCCACTATCGTAAGGACTATCCCAAGGATTTTGAGGTCACTATTGATAAAAAGCTTTATTCTTTTAATTGTGTCTAGCAGTTGAATCATTCCCGTTGCGGATAGATAATTCGGAACAACTGGAATAATTGCCTCATCTGATGCCGCTAAAGCATTCTGCATAAGCATCCCAAGTGACGGAAGACAATCAATAAGAACAAAATCGTATTTTCCCTTAACTTCACATATACCCTCAAGAAAACGCTTCAATGTGTATTCTCTAGACATAGCTGTTACCAGGGCAAGTTCAATACCTGCAAGGGCTATATTTGAAGGTATCAGATCTACTCCTTCAGGATGAGACACGATAAATGAGTCTCCGCAACAATTAGAATCCGGATGCTCTATAACTAATCTCAAGCCGTCTGCCAACGTAGTTCCTATTGCATCTGGATCAAATCCCAAAGAAGTCGTAAGAGATGCTTGCGGATCACAATCCACAAGAAGCACCTTTTTCCCTTGCCTTACAAGGGCAATTCCCAGATTTATTGATGATGTTGTCTTAGCAACTCCACCCTTCTGGTTACACACTGCAATCACTTTCGTCATAATAACCACTTTCTTCTGCACCACGAGTTATAGTTGATTAGGTGCATAATGTACCGTTCCAACAAACTGAAGTGCTGAAAGTGATTGTAAAAAGCAACAACAGAAAGCTGAAGCGGCACATTACGCATCTGATCCAATAAACTGATTACAAAAGAACGAATTGAAGTGATGTGATCATTCATATGTATCACCCGATTCCCTTTCATCGTTCAATCTTTTTCCGCTCTCAATCAATACATGCAAAAAGTATTGGAAATCCTTGTTATCCTGTATTAGGTAATCTTTCATATAACAGCGAACCAGGCCTTGATATGAATAAACCTTGTTTTGGTATTCGATAGTATACGAATGCTCAAAATCAAGAAGGAATAGTGTTTGCGTATACATTAGCTTTACAAAAAAGTAATACGCCTCCCAATAGGGATTTGATAAATCTATGTCAACGTTATTTACAACAGAAGATGAATTGTCACCAACCTCGATTGATTCACAAGATGATGTTTTTGGGCCTAAATCGTCTAAACGGGCAACCGAAGCGTCTTCTCGCGCGTTTTTTAAATCCCCATATATCAACGTTTTCCAGTCTTTTTCACAAGAATTGGTAACCAAGGCATCAGGGGAGTTTTTGCACCGGACACGGGAATTCCTGTATAGAGATGCTGGAACGTCTGACCGGCATGATAATGGCAGGTTCCGGTCTCCCCTTCGATGCGATAGTTACCCAGGTCTCTATGGGTGTGGATCTGATCATCCACATAACCAGGAACAAGACCGGGAAAAGATATATAGATGAGATCTGCCAGGTACTGCCTGCAGCAGGTTCAGAATACAGGCTCAAACACTTATACGCCAACAAAGGAGGTGAAGGCCTTGAACGGCTTGTCGACGTTGAAGATCTCAGGAAGGTCGCTGTTTACAGAGGATGATCATCAGGCACAAAAGAAGACTGATCAGATGAAGGTTTTTCTGATAAAGATGCTGTGGTGCTATCCATTGTTTGTTGCTGCACTTTACTTCCTGTCATCAGTCTTTATCGATTCGCCGAGGATCAGGATAATAACCTCTGCAGTACTGGGATTCTTCCCATGGAGAGAATCCATGATCAAGATCTATTCAGGCAGATACAGGAATCTCAGGACACAGCTCCTTGTACTTCTGCAGGTACTGTGCACCAGCGTCAGTTCAGGCTATTCGATAGAGAGGTCATTCGAATTGATCAGGCCGGTTATCGAACACACCTTCGGCAAGAAGAGCGTTCTGGTAAAGCCCCTGATCAACCTGGAAAACAATCTGAGGATGCACGTATCTCTGGAGGAGTCTCTGCACATATTTGCGGAAGAGATCAATTTCCCTGAGACCATACCGATATTTCATGCTCTGGCCATCTCAGGCAGGATCGGGAACAACAGTCTGGCCATACTGAGGAGCAGCTGTCAGATGCTGTCGGAAATGAATGCAGTTGAATCAGAGATAGCAGCTCTTAATGCAGGCAAGAATGCGGAAGCAGTAATGCTCTGCATCATGCCATTTGCGATCACATTCGCACTGAATCAGATGAGCAAGGACTATCTCACAATGGCAAAGAATACGCCTGTGGGATCAGTGATGCTGCTGGCAGCATTCGCACTGTGCGTAATATCAGCGGCACTGCTGTTCAGGTTCATTTCACACTCATCTTCGGATGGAAAATACAGATCAAAATACAAGGATACATCCAACAAAAAACACCCTTTTGCAGACATGGCGGTAAAGTATCTGCCGCAGAATATTTCGTCAGCCAGACACGAGCTGTTCAGTGAACTGTCTTCTGATCCCAAGTCGGCATACGACAGTTTCATAAAAAAGCAGATCGTATCGACTGCGGCAGTGACGGTTATCACCATACTGATCCTGATCACGGCAAAAAAGCCACTGCTGTTTGCAGTAATTCCGCTGATCCTCGTTCCTGTCCTCAACAACAGGGACATCAATCACGAGGCGGAACTGAGAAGAGAATTCATCATGAAGGATATTCCTTTGTTCATGTGCCTGATGTCCACTCTGCTGGAAGCCGGCATGCAACTGCCGAAATCGATCGAGATCTGTTCAGCCGCATTTGAAGACAGGGCAGTCCTGTCAGGTGAGATCAAGAACCTGAGGGCAATGATCCTGTCAGGATCTACGGCATCGGATGCAGTTGAAAAGTTCTCACTGAGGATACAGATACCTGAGGCGCAGGCCGCACTGCTCCTGGTTGCCAGATACGGCAGGCTCGGCAGCAGCGAAGTGCTGAATCTATTGTCACTCCAGGCATCTGCCTGCTGGAACCTGTGCAGGAATGCAGCCAGAAAGAAACAGGAACGCGAAGCATTAGGCCTTCTCCTGCCGATGACACTGGATTTCATAAGCGTGCTCATGGTAGCGATGACACCTGCAATTATATCCCTTGGCATATAACTATTTTTACGGAGGTAACAAAATGAAAAAGACATCTAAGAAAAGATCCAAGAAAGGCATGGGCACTGTGGAGATCGTTATCATCATCGCCGTGCTCGTCGGACTCGCCCTGATATTCAGAGAAGGCCTGATGGGCTTTGCATCAAAGGTCATGGACTACTGTTTTAACGATGCAAAGATCACTTCAGCATTAGGATAACAGGTAAACAACATGAAGATAAGAAAAGGTCCCTTTGGAAGTTTCGCAACGCTTAAGGCAGATCCCGGTATGATACCTTTTGAATATGCCATGGAAGTAATTGATAAGACGGAAGGTCTTCATTTGCTGCCGGTATATCTGAACTCCAATTTCGGAGAAGCCGAACTGGACTTTGACTGTTCAGGACTGATACCGGTAAATGAGTATTCCGCAAGTGACAAAAAGAAGGATACTGCTGCCAGAAGAAGCTCCATCGGTGATCTGTTCTTATCTTTATCCGGGATGCCTGATCTATTGATCAATCCCGCACTTTTGATCCTTGACGCAGACTATCTGTTTACGGATGTTTCAGGAACAAATATCTATATGTGCCTGAAACCTGTGGAGACAAAGATCCCCCTGAGGCTGTCGTCAATGGATATCGCAAAACTAGAAACTCTTCTTGATCATCAGTTCTTCCGCGAAGCATTGGCGGAAGATGAGATAACCGCTCTCGTCTATGCGATCAGAACTAATGATGAGGATCTGCTTAAAAAGACAGCGGACCTGATCATATCCTCTCCTCAGGAAGGCAAGCCTGCAAACGATCTGCCCGGTCAACTCCTTTATTCACTCGCGCTGGCCTGCCTGTCCATGATACTGCTGGCATTTCCCGTCAGGTTTATTTCCTTTTTCCCTGCGGCAATATCGGCAGTACTACTGATCAAATATATCATGCATACTCCTTCTGAATTTATAACGTTTAAACCGCAGGACGGGAGCGGTTCTGATGACACCAGGACCAGGATATTATTCGATGACGAGGAAGCAAGAAAGCTCAATTGTGCGTTCCTCGAATCAACAAGCCCTGTCAACGGCGAGGTATTATCCTATGCCGTTTATCAGGATACGGTAACGATCGGCTCAGATAGATTCCTGTCTGATTTCTACATAAAGGACTCATCTGTTTCACCTATTCATGCTCAACTTTCTATAACACCTGACACGGTCTATCTGAGCGATTGTTCTGCCAACGGGAAGACTTATATCGACGACAGGTCGATAACGCCTGAGACAAAATACGAAGTAAAGAACGGACAGAAGATAACACTGGGCCGGATAGATTTCAGGCTCAAGGTATCGTTTAATTAATCGATTCCGAGATCTTTTTTCAGCTGGATGAGCTTATTCTTCTGAGCATCGGTTCCTGCGATCTCCACCAGGTGCATCCTGGCCTTTGCTCTCTCGTAGAGGTTTCTGTTATCGGATGTGATTATGGCCTTCTGCTCCCTCTTCAGCATCTCGTCCTGCTTCATCTTTGCCTTGCCGTCCAGATATGAATTTACGATCCTGTTGACATTGATCTCCTCAGGCCACTCAGCAGAGTTGCAGACTACCAGAGCAACCTTGTGTCCTATCTCAGCATATCCTTCGGAACAGGAAAAATGGAGAGTCTCATCACCCGTTATTATCTTGCAGATACCGGGTTTAAGAGCGACGACCAGAGGCGAATGTCCGCACATTACACCCAGTTCCCCGTCTATTGAAGGGACGACTACGATATCAGCCTTATCTTCAAAGAAGGTCTTGTAAGGCGTAACGACGATCAGCTTAATCTTGTTCTCAGCATTTACTGCCATGATCAGGACTCCGTCAGGTCAATTCCTTATAAGCGGCCAGAACGTCATCTAATCCGCCCTTCATGAAGAAACACTGCTCGGGAATATGGTCCAGAGATCCGGAGATGAGTTCTCCGAATGCCTTGATGGTCTCTGAAACGGGAACATATCTGGGTGCAAATCCCGTTGATTCTGCTGTTACGAAGAAAGGCTGGGAGAGATATCTCTGGATCTTACGTGCACGGGCAACAGTTACCCTGTCTGCTTCTGACAACTCCTCCATACCGAGGATGGCGATGATGTCCTGCAGTTCCTTATATCTCTGGAGCATCTCCTGCACCTTGCGGGCAACTTCGTAGTGCTGGGCGCCGACGACGCTCTCAGTCAGGATCCTGGAATAGGATTCGAGAGGATCAACGGCAGGATAGATACCGAGCTCGACTACTGATCTGGAAAGAACGATGTTTGCATCGAGATGTGCGAACGTGGTTGCAGGAGCAGGGTCCGTGATGTCATCGGCAGGAACGTATACAGCTTGTATAGATGTAATGGATCCTGATCTGGTGGATGTGATCCTCTCCTGCAGGTCGCCTACCTCATTAGCCAGAGTAGGCTGATATCCGACGGCAGACGGGATCCTGCCCAGGAGAGCGGAAACCTCGGAACCTGCCTGTACAAATCTGTAGATGTTATCGATAAAGAGGAGCACGTCCTTTTTCTTTACGTCACGGAGATATTCAGCCATCGTAAGGCCGGAGAGAGGTACTCTCATTCTCGCACCGGATGTCTCATTCATCTGACCGAATACCATGACGGTCTTGTCGAGGACTCCGGATTCCTTCATCTCGTTCCAGAGATCATTGCCTTCACGGGAACGCTCCCCTACACCTGTAAATACGGAATAACCGCCATGCTCTGATGCGATATTGCGGATAAGCTCGAGGATCAGGACGGTCTTGCCTACACCTGCACCTCCGAAGAGACCGATCTTACCGCCCCTGCTGAAAGGAACGAGAAGGTCGATGACCTTGATGCCGGTCTCGAGCATCTGCTCAGTCGGGTACTGATCGACATATGAAGGAGCTTTTCTGTGGATCTCCCAGTAATCGTCTGCTTCGAGGGGGCCCAATTCGTCGATTGGCCTGCCTAATGCATCGAAAAGCCTGCCCGTTATCTTCTCACCTACGGGAACCTTGACTGCCGCACCGGTCGAGATCGCGGGAAGGCCTCTCATCAGGCCTTCGGTGGGGTTAAATGAAACACATCTTACTATTCCTCCGCCTCTCTGCTGAAGGACCTCTACTACTACCTCTTTGCTAATGTCAGTCTTGTATCCGTCTTCGATCGTCGCATCGGGATCGTTAATGATCCTGACGGCTTCATTGATCCTGGGGATGTCTCCCTTTTCAAATTCGCAATCGATTACAGGACCTATTATCTGTACAACTTTTCCAACTGCCATTATGATCCACTTCCTTTACTAGATTCTGTCTACCTGTTCCGCGCCGTTTATGATCTCGGTAAGTTCCGTTGTGATCTTTGCCTGGCGGGCTCTGTTACTCATCAATGTGAGTTTTTTCATCATGTCATCAGCATTATCAGTTGCGTTCTGCATGGCCGTTAATCTGGCCATCTGTTCGCTCTGATAAGCCTCCACCATCGCACCGTACAATACCGCATTGAGATATGTATCGATGAGGTAATCGAATACGGCCGTAGGATCAGGAGCGTATTCCAGGGGATTGCCGCTCTCCACTGCCATTCCGGCATCCTGAACGCCTTCGGTAACGAGTGCGTTAACGGCCTTCAGATCCACAGGCAGGAGCCTTATAGCAACGGGAACCATTCCCTTGCCCGGCCGGTTGTTCGTATATAGGAGATAAACCAGGTCGAACTCATGGTTCAGGAACTTCTGCTTGATGACCGAGCTGATGTTCCTGGCCTGGTAAAAGGTTGGCTCTGCGATGGGGAATGAGAATTCCCTGTCAACGTTATAGCCGTTCCTGATGAGCTTTTCCCTGGCTGGCCGGCCGAAGACGTAGAGCTTATATTCAGTGCTGATATTCTTTCTGGTGTTCTCCAGGATCTTGCTCTGAACATGCTCCTCGGCGATCTTTACCATATTGTTGTTATAGGCACCGGCCATTCCCTGCTCTCCGCTGAGAACGAAGTATCCGATCTTCCACGTCTCACCTTCTGCCTTCTGCTTCAGTTCGTAGAAAGGATTGTGGATCTCTCCGGCATTATTCCTGATCTCCTGCATGCTCTCCGCACAGAGAGTAAAGAAGGGATACATGGACTGCCTGAGCTGAACGGAACGTCTCATCTTTGCAGAGCTGACGAGCTGCATGGCAGAGGTCATCTGGCCTATGTCATTAACACTCTTGATCCTCTTTTTTATGGCATTGAGATTATCCATTTATCATTCCTCTGACAGATACTCCATGTGTTCTGCAGCGTAGGTGGTCTTATATGCCTCGAAAGCCTCGTCGATCATGGCCTTGACGTCATCGTCAAAGACCTTGGTGCCGGAGATCCTGTCAAAGATCTCGGGACGTGATATCTCGCTGTAGGATACAAAGCCCTTATAGAACTCTATGATGTCCTCCGGAGCAAGGAAATTGAGCTTGTCCGATGTGGCGATATAGAGGATGACTACCTGTTCCGCCATGGACCAGGGTGAGAATCTCTCCTGCTTCAGGACTTCGTTCAGGATGATACCTCTCTTCAGCTGCAGCTGGGTGTTCTCGTCCAGATCAGATCCGAACTGGGCAAAAGAAGCCATTTCCCTGGCTTGGGCCAGAGAGATCCTGAGAGGGCCTCCGACTTTCTTTGTTGCCTTGGTCTGTGCAGCACCGCCTACACGGGATACGGACAGACCGGCATTAATGGCAGGACGCTGACCCGAGAAGAAGAGCTCGGGGGCGAGATATATCTGACCATCCGTAATGGAGATCACGTTGGTCGGGATATATGCTGAAATATCGTCGCTCAATGTCTCAACGATCGGCAGGGCCGTGATGGAACCTCCGCCGTACTTGTCAGACAGTTTTGCAGAACGCTCCAGGAGACGTGAATGCAGATAGAATACGTCACCGGGGTACGCTTCTCGTCCCGGGGGTCTCCTCAGGAGGAGTGAGATAGCTCTATAAGCCTGTGCATGCTTGCTCAGGTCATCGTAAACGATGAGAACGTCCTTGTGATAGTCGTACATGAACTTCTCGGCGATCGCACATCCCGAGAAAGGAGCGATGTACTGCATTGCGGCAGACTGTGATGCGGAAGCTGCAACAACAGTCGTATAGGCCATCGCACCGTGCTTTTCCAGGAGGTTGACCGTGGAAACGATATTGCTCATCTTCTGGCCGATGGCGACATATACACAGATAACGTCCTGGTCGGCCTTATTGATTATCGTATCTATGGCAATAGAAGTCTTGCCCGTCTGGCGGTCACCGATGATGAGTTCTCTCTGTCCTCTGCCGATAGGCGTCAGGGCATCGATCGCAGTGATACCTGTTGCCAGAGGCTTATTAACGGGTGAACGCTGAACTATGGTGGGTGCAGGTGACTCTACGGGACGGACCTCGGAATACCTGATGTTTCCTCCGCCGTCTATAGCTCTTCCCAGAGGATCTACAACACGTCCCAGCAGGCTGTTTCCTACGGGCACGGAGAATGTGGAGGATGTTCTCTTGCAGAGCATTCCCTCAACTACCGTATCCTCATCCGTGAGGATTACGATGCCTACATTTCTCCTCTCCAGGTTCATGGCGATACCCATGGCACCGGAATTGAACATGACAAGCTCCTGGAGCATGCAGTGCTCAAGGCCTGTTACTGTTGCTACGCCGTCACTTACCGACAGAACGGAACCTACCTCATCGAGAGTGGTAAGAGTATTAAATGCCGCTTCGATCCTGTTCTTGAACTGTTCGTCGTCCAGATCCCAAAGCTCGGCACTGTCCAGACTGGCATCAGCTGATTCAGGGAACTGGCTTAAGGCTTCCTTAAGTGCAGTCGTAACGTTGGTCTTGAATGAACCGCTGTCATGGCTACTGTCGCCGTCTGATGCATGGGATTTGATAAATGACTCGATCCTGCCCAGCTGGCCTTTGATGGAATAGTCGTAGCGCATTCCAAGGAAGAATATGACGAATCCTCCGATGAGACCGGGGTTCTCTGTTATCGTCAGACGGTAGGCCGCTATGGCATTCTTCTCGGCAAAAGACTCAGCGATCTGACGGATCTGTGCCTCGGGCATATCCCCGGCACTCTCTATCCTCATCAGAGGGCCTTTGTTCTTCTTGCTGTCCTTGGGCGAAGAAGGCTTACTCATCTTTCTTCACCTCGGATCTGACTACTTCGTCAGTGTATTTAACTGCTGCCTCCTGGAGCGTGGAGCGAGGCACTACATCTCCCAATACACGCTCTGCAACCTGTACTGCCAGAGCTGCGATATCGTCTTTCAGTTCGTCTACAGCGGACATCTTCATCCTGGCAGCGTCTTCCTCTGCTCTGGCAAGGATCTCGGAAGCATCCTCTCTGGCCTTCTTGACGATGCTCTCAGCCTGCTTCTCGGCATTTTCCCTGGCATCTTCTATGATGCCGGATGCCTTGATCCTGGCGTCCTCTATGGCCTTCTTGCTCTCCTCGAGATTGGCAGACGCCTCCTCGTTCTTGGAAGCAGCATCGTCCAGTTCCCCGTTCAGGGCATCCTGTCTGTTCTTGATCATCTTAAGGATCGGCTTAAAGACGAACTTCTTAAGGATGATATAGGCCACGATGACGTTGATTACAACGAATACGGCAGTAACGGCATAGCCGGCAACCTGATCAGCTGAGAACAGGCTGGATTCACTGCCTTCCATGGCATACATAAGTACATTGTGATCTATCATTTCAGTTCACTGCTCCCTTTATACTGCAAAGATGAGAAGAAGTGCTACAACGAGTGCGTAGATACCGAGAGACTCGATGAATACGATCGCCGTGAGGAGCAATGCCTGGATCTTGCCGAAGATCTCCGGCTGTCTGGCACCTGCCTCAACTGCCTTGCCTGCTGCGATACCCATGCCGAGACCGGCTCCGCATGCGGCGATACCGATGGCGATACCTGCAGCAAGTGCTGCCATTCCCTTGGGATCAGTTGTCTCTGCAGCGAGCATGGCTGCCATGGGCAAGATGTTGATCAAATAATTCATAATATGTACCTCCTGAAATCAGTTGCAGTTTATTAATCAAGCCGCTGCGGCTGAATCATCGATTACTTTTTTCTTTTTCTTCCTGGGTTCCTTTTCCTCATGTTCCAGTTCGTGACCTACCTCGACGATCTCGCCGATATAGGACATGATCAGGTATGAGAATACGATCGCCTGCAGCAGTCCGTCAGCAATGTCGAACCAGAGTCCGAATACGCCGGGTGCTACCACGGGAACGATAATGTAGAGGAATTCCATGAATATGAACGCACCGAATACGTTACCAAAGAGTCGGAGCGACAGTGAGATGGGCTTGATGATGAAATCGAGCACCTTGAAAGGCAGCAGGAACTTCATGGGAGATACGAGGGATGCGAAGAATCCCTTTACTCCTACGAACTTGATGGAGATCACTACTACGTAGAAGATGGCAAAAAGTGCCATTGCAACCGGGAATGCTATGTTCTTTGCCGGAGGAGAGAGCTTGAAGGTTGAAATGACGTTGCACCCTGCTATAACGATGCCGAAGGTACCGATCATGGGTGTTACCTGCTCTGCTTCCTTACGGTTCATGCCGAATCCCATGCATGTGTTGATAACGAGATCCACCAGCATCCAGACCAGGGTCTGCTTGCCGTTAGGTCTTATTGTGTTCTTGCCGGCCATTACCTTGAAAAGGATGATCGCCAGTATGGTCGCGATCCACATTACAATGACCGCATCAGTTATCAGGACCTTGACATCACCTATGAAGAAATAGTGCTGCCACTGCAGGATACCCTCCCTGATATCTGCACCGATATCGCCGATCTTGAATTCCTCGACAAACTTCTCAACGAAAGCACTGCCGAACTCTTCGATCCAGGATCCGCCCTCTGCTAATACAAGACTCATCTTAAAAATGCTCCTATATCCTTTATACCTGATTATTGTACGCCTATTTGCCTCTTAGAAAACAGACAAAATGACGATTTTGACTGATATCACTTAAAATTGCGATTTTCCAGCGTTTTGATGTCATTTACACGTTCCTGATGCCTGTCTCCGGCAAAGCCCTCTTCGAGAAAAGCATCCACCATGGCGAGTGCTACGGCCTGTCCTACCACCCTGGCGCCTATGGCGATGACGTTGGCATCGTTATGCTGGCGGCTCATCCTGGCCATGTATTCATTGGTGCAGGTACCGCATCTGATGCCCTTGAACTTGTTTACGACAACGGAGATCCCGATACCGGTACCGCAGATGGCAATGCCCCTGTCGGCCCTGCCGGAGAGAACGTCCTCTGCGATCTTTGTTCCTGCCTCAACGTAGTTATAAGGCTTGTCTGCCGATTCGGCACCGCCGTCTATTACCTCTATGCCCTTGCTCTCAAGGTGTGCGATCACCTTCTGCCTGAGGTCATATCCCGCATGGTCTGAAGCTATTGATATGATCATCTCATACTCCTCTCTTGATGTGCTTGAACTTCTTTTTGCCCTGGGCATAGTCTGCTACTATGTCTCCGTGTCCGTAGACCTTGTACTTGTAAGAGATCAGGCCTTCGAGACCAACGGGGCCTCTGGCGTGGATCTTGGATGTGGAGATGCCTACCTCTGCACCGAATCCGTATCTGAAGCCGTCGGCAAATCTCGTGGAGCAGTTGACCATTACGCTGGCAGAGTCTACTGCCTGCATGAACTTCTCAGCTGCTTCCTCATTTTCGGTAATGATCGCATCAGTATGTCCGGAACCGAACCTGTTGATGTGTTCTATAGCCTCATCGATGCCGTCGACGATCTTGATGGAGACCTTGTAATCCAGATATTCAGTATGCCAGTCATTTACTCTCTCACAGTTGAACCTGTCTGCCATGTAATCGTCACCGTAGATCTTGACACCTGCCTTGGCCATCTCGATGACAAGTGCCTGCAGGAGGGAATCCTCCAGTTCTTTATCAACCAGGAAAGTCTCTGTGCAGTTGCAGACTGAAACATACTGGGTCTTGGCATCCAACGCGACTTTCAGAGCCAGATCATGGTCGCAGTCCTTGTTGATATATGTATGGCATACACCGTCAGCGTGGCCCAATACGGGGATCGAGGTATGCTGCATGATGTACTGTACGAACTCGTTGGATCCTCTGGGAATGATCAGATCGATCAGGCCGTTCAGCGTGAGCATCTCGTTAACGTCTGCCCTGGTGGTCATGAGATAGAGCCATCCCTCGGGAAGGCCTGCCTTTACGCCTGCCTTGTAGATGACGTCAGCCAGAGCGATGTTGGTATTCATGGCCTCTGAACCGCCCTTGAGGAATACGGCGTTGCCGCTCTTGACGCACAGGCATGCGATCTGAACCAGAGCATCAGGCCTGGACTCAAATATGACACCGATGACGCCGATGGGGCATGTTACCCTGTAGAGTTCCAGTCCGTCGTCAAGTGTTGTATGGAGTGTTGTCTTATTAACCGGATCTTCAAGATCCATGAGGGACTTGATGCCGCTGATGCAGTCATCCAGCTTGGCATCGCCAAACTTAAGTCTCTTTTTGAGATTATCGGGCCAGTTGCCGTTAAGGTCCTGTTCATTGGCCTCAAAGATAATATTTTTGTTATTCTTAAGGGACTTGGCAATCTCCTCGAGTGCCTTGTTCTTGATTTCAGCATCCAGAACGGCCATTTTTCTGGCACAATCCTTGGCAAGCCTAGCTTCTTCGATCATAATCCGCCTCCAAGCACAAAAAATGTACCTGTAGATTATAAACCTTTTATAATAAAAATAATATTAAATAATTCGATCGGACACGGTTTCGAGGAACGCTCTTAAGGATGGGGCGGCATCTTCCACCCTCTCCAGGTTGGTATCTCCCAGCTGGACCAGCTTGTTGCTGCCGTGATAATCACTGCCAGCTGTCACATAAAGTCCGTACTTTTCAGCCAGACGGATGACCGAATCCTTCATCTTTTCAGGGAAACCGGAATAATACGCCTCCAGCCCCCTGATGCCGAATCCTACGAGCCTCCTGACTCTCTCATCCAGCTCCTCACCGATTATCAGTTCGCTGCCGCTGCCGTAGACCGGATGGGCCAGAACGGGAATGCCGCCGCTTTCTATTATGCTTACGATGACTTCCTCCGGGCTGAGATAGAAAGGCTTGAACTTTACCTTGTCGATATAATCGTTGATCGCGGTCTCTTTTGAATCGCAATAGCCCAGGTTTACCATGAGATTTGCAATATGAGGCTTGCCGGGGTTATCGTTCTCGAAGAGCCTGTCCACTTCTTCATCGGGAAATACGAATCCGAATTCCTGCTGTACCAGCTCTACACGCTTTCTGGTCTTTTCCAGGCGGCTGTTGTGTCCCTTATCCACAACTGCATTGATCGCAGGCGCATCAGGGTCATATCCGTAGCCCAGGATGTGATACTTGCCGAGTTCGTCCTTGCAGGAGAATTCCACGCCCGTTATGAAAGAGGGGTCTCCTTCCGCAAGCAGTTCGGGTATCATCTTGCCCGCTTTGATGGCATCGTGGTCCGTTACGGAGAAAAGGTCTATGCCTGCGTCTTTGACGCACGAAAGAATCTCTGACGGACTGTTCGTACCGTCAGAGACCGTAGTGTGCATGTGTAGGTCTATCCTGCTGATCGTCATATGAGTGAATCGTACTTCTTTACAAGATCGATGAGCTCGGATTTCCACATTTCCAGCTCTTCCCTGATCCTGGGATTAGATGTGTCGTTGCGGCGGATGGATCTCCTGATGAGTCTGGTATATCCGATTATCCTGGACCTGTCCTCGAGAGACCTGATCTGCTCCTCATCGTCTGTTCCCAGATAGAGCCTGACTGTCTCGCGCCAGAACCTGAACGCCGTATCGTAATCGAATCCCTGAAACCTCATTACCTGTTCGTGATTATATTCAGAGAATCCTATAAAAGCATTGTAGATGGAACCGAACTCGAATATGGGATTGCCCACAGCCAGTGTATCCATATCGATCAGGAGCACCTCGTCCCCTACGAGCTCAACGTTCTTTGTATGGTAATCACCATGGATCATGTGATTGTCCTCGGGAACGGCACTGATCATGGCTACGAGCTTTTGTCCCACATCCTCAGGCAGGTAATCCTTGGTAAAATCTGCCCACTTCTCGACCGTTGAGTTGATCGATCTGAGCTGACCCTCGGGAACCTCTGTGGCGTGGATCTTCTTAAGCAGCTTTACGAATTCCTCAGCACACCATTCGAACTTGTCAGGTTCGGTAGCAAGTATCTTGGAAAAGGATTTGGCATTGAGAAGCTCGAATACTGAACCGTAGTGTTCACCAACCTTTACGATGTCGTAGGAGATCGCCGTGGGGATTCCCAGTACCAGAGCCTTACGTGCCACCTCTCTCTCATGCCTGATGTCATCCAGGGCATCTGCATTGTTATAGACCTTGACTACATTGTCCTTGTTGATCCTGTAGATGGTTCCGTTGGAACCGGTACCGATCACTTCGCATCCGTCTATGCTGACGGTCTTATATGCCTTCTCAACGGTCATCATCTCGGTAAAGCCCGTCATGTCGAGGATCTCATATACCTCTGAACTGACGTTGATTATGCTGAGGTCCGGAGACTTCTTGCGGAGTCTCAGCAGGATCCTGAGTCCCGCACTGGAAATATATTCAAGTTTCTCGGCATCGACTACTATCGGAAGACCGGGGGCAGCATCAACGCAGGAACTGACCTCTGACTCCACGTCAGCGGCATTGCCTGAATCTATGTGACCAATAAGGCTGATCCTGATGGTATCCTGTTCTACAGCAGATTTTACGATGTCCATAAGCAAACTCCTGTCTGTATGTATCTAGGAATCATTATAACAGTTTTCAGTATAAATACTAAAAACAGTCCGTAAACAAGTCTTAACTTTTCATTTATTCAAAATTCAACTGTCAATAGGATTTTTTAAGATCTTATTGTTCGTCAGTGACGTACAGTTTCCGTCGAACGTCTGTTTTATTATCCCCGGATACTAACAAATAAAGGCTTTAACAAGATGGTAATGTCTTTGTAAACTGTTTGTCATATTGATGGTGTCCGTTTATGGAATCCGCATAATATGGGGCTTTGCCGCACTTTCAAAAACTGAATTGTTGTTTTTAAGTTATCTACAGAGTTTTGAACATTTTGAACAATTTTGTTCAAAACTAACGGCCGCACAGGGCGGCCGCATCAGAAATCAGTATAATCAGCACCTTCAAGCTCCGTAGAGGTCGTAGAAGCGCCGGATGCGGTGGTCTCCAGCGATGTCCCGTTGTCACACTTCGCGAAAGCCAATTTTGTAACAATTCTTAAAAACCTCGACAATACATGAGTATTTCTATACAATCATAGGCTGAAAGGCGGGCTCATTTGTGAAGATAATCATTACCACTTTATTCGGACTCGAATCACCTACAAAAGACGATCTTCTCGCCATTGGATACGAAAAAGGAAACGTTGATGTCACAGACGGCGTTGTAACTCTTACTGTATCTGACTCTGACTGGAAACTCGATCTGGCACGCGTGAATATGTGGGTCAGACATGCAGAGAGGGTCTTCTTCGAAACAGGCGAATTTGACGCCCAAACCTTTGATGAATTCTTCGACAATACCAGATCCCTGGACTGGAACAGCTTTATTCCCCGGGATTTTGCCTTCATAGTCAACGGATTCTCCAGAAAATCCAAATTGTTCGGCATCCCCGCCCTGCAGTCCCTGGCCAAGAAAGCCATAGCTGATTCTCTTATATCTTCCAGGAACATCAAAGACGGTGTCGTAGCCGAGGACAGCGATAAAGGCACCATCAAGATCCAGTTCGGCATAGTAAACGACCATGTCCGCATGATGATCGACTCATCTGGTGACGGCCTGCACAAGAGAGGATACCGTCCCCTCACTCACGAAGCTCCCATAAGGGAGACCCTCGCTTCAGGCATGGTCTCCATCGCCCGCTATAAGCCTTTCGGCTACGAAGCGCTGTACGATCCTTTCTGCGGATCAGGCACGATAGTCATTGAATCCGCCATGATTGCTCTTAACATCGCCCCCGGAAAGAACAGAAAGTTCTCATACATGGATATCCCCTATATCGGCGGCCAGCCCTACAGAAAGGCTCTGGCCGAAGCCATTGAGATGGAGGATCTCTCCCCTATGGACGACTGTTTCTTCTATGGCTCGGACATAGATCCCAAGGCAGTTAGATCCGCCATAACTAATGCAAAGTCAGCAGGTGTCGATAAGTTCGTGCGTTTCAAGGTATCCGACTTCAAAGATATCCGTCCTGAAAACATCAGTGAGATCACGGGCTTTGACAGGAATCTCATAATCACCAATCCTCCCTACGGAGGCAGGCTCATGACCCCCGAGGAAGCCGATAAGATCTACCGTGATATCGCAAAGACCTACCTCACAAAGGATGGAAAGTGCAAAAAAGGCATCAGACTGTCGGTAATATCCCCTGATGACACTTTTGAGAAAGCAACAGGCTTCAAGGCTGACAAGCGTTATAAGCTCTATAACGGAAATATCAAGTGCCAGCTCAACAACTATTTCAAGCTGGGCTGACCATGGATTATACAGTAAAGAAGATCCCCTGTTTCTCCCCCCACAGGAACGCTCTGAGCGGTCAGGTATTCAGGTTCAGGATAATAGACGATACCCATACCGAGCTGGTTGCATACGGCAGATATCTACAGATCGCCGACCTGGGAGATGATACATATGCCTTTTCCTGTACAGAGAAGGACTTCGATGAGATATGGCACAGGTATTTCGACCTGGACAGGGATTACGACAAGATCATCTCCTCCATCGACAAAAAGGATAAATATCTCAAAAGCGCCGCAGATTTCGGCTATGGTATCCGTATATTGAAACAGGATATCTGGGAGACAGTGATCAGCTACATCATATCCCAGAGGAGATCCATCCCGTCCATCACGACATCCGTCGAGAGGATCTCAAAGCTCTACGGCAAAAAGATCATAATCCCCCGTCTCAATGATCCATTTGTAAAGCCTTTATATGATGAATACTATTCCTTCCCCACCATCGATGAGATGAAGAAAGCAACCCTGGCAGAAATCACTGCAACAGGCGTTGGCTACAGGGCGGAATACATCATGGCTGCAATAGATGATTTTGCATCAGGAAAGATCACCCCTGAACTCCTCGACAGCAGGAACGATGATGACGCCTATGAGATCCTCACATCAATGAGAGGCGTCGGCAAAAAGGTCGCCAACTGCATCATGCTCTTCGGCCTGGGCAGGTGCGGCAGATTTCCCATCGACGTATGGATCGAAAGGATCGTGGACAGATACTACGGCGGCAGGTTCTGCGAGGAGCGATACCCCGGCACCTGCGGCATTATGCAGCAGTATATGTTCTTCTATGAGAGAATGAAAGAATAACAGAAAAAACTCCTTCACAGATGTGAAGGAGTTTTATAATGCCTGTTGGTGCGGCGAACGGGACTTGAACCCGTATGGAGTTACCCACACGCCCCTCAAACGTGCGCGTCTGCCAGTTCCGCCACCGCCGCATTTGTTAGGCAAGAGATATTTTACTTATTAAGGGTGCCTGTGTCAAGAACAAATTACAATTACTCTTTGTAGATAAAATCCCTGCCGCGGAGTCTGACCCTGATGCCGCTGCCGGATGATCTCTTCTCCACTTCATCGGGGCCCTTTCCTCTGCATGTTACGAATACCTCATAAGAGAAGTATGCATAGAATGCATTGAAGGACAGCGATGCGATGGTGAAGTCAAAGTTTGTGCCAAACAGGAAGCGGCCGTATACGATGACCAGGATCATGGCCATGAATACAAAATACTTCGCGTATCTCTTCAGATCGTAGAGCGCCATAATGAGCAGCAGGATCAGCAGGGGTACCAGATATCTCTCATGCATGGCAGGAAGGAAATTCAGGCACGTCCATACGCTCCATGCTGCGATGAGGAGATAATTTCTGTTGTCTGTCAGCTTTACCTTGTATTTGATGATGAACAGGAGCCCGAATCCCAGGATCATGACGGCCATTATGATGGCAGGCATCTTCAGGTATTCGTAAAAGCCTCCAGACACCCACCAGAAGTTGGGAACATTGAGGGTCATCTCATTGTATGTATTTGTCTGGTTGGCGTAGATATCGTAAAATGCAGTCCACTTTCTCCCTACAACGAGAGCCGGGATCGTAGAAAGATATAGTGTTACAGGGATCCACAGGATATGTGTGAAGCTGAACTTCTTATTCGACACGTAGAGATAGATAATGAATGGCAGGATAAATATCATCTGCAGCTTGAACGCCAGGCTCAGGCCCATGAACAGGAATCCGATGACAAATCTCTCCTTGCGGATGAAATACAGTCCCAGGACAATGAACGATACATAGATGCTGTCACACTGTGCCCAGAATGCACTGTTGATGAATATTGCAGGCAGGAACAGAACAAGACCGTATGCCGCAGTAAAGAGCTTTATGGAGAACTTGCCGTATTTGACATCACATGCCAATATGCCGGTTCCTGCTGCCAGAACGAAATCGAATATGATGGAGACGATCTTATACGAATACAGAGGATCCATGGGCAGACCCGTAAGGAAGGCGATTACTGTCTGATAAGCAATGTTGTAGTCGCCCACCTGATTCCTGAGAGCCATAAACCCGCCGTTGGCCTTGATATCGTTGAACCAGTTAACGAGATAGATATCGTAATCACCGCTCCTCATGTCACGGCCGTACCAGCGCATGAGCACCGCCAGAATGGTTGCGATCACGAGGATTATCAGATATGCATGCTTCTCGAGGAATTCGATCAGTTGGCGTTCTTTCTTAAACACTTTTCTTCTCCATACTCTTGCTTGTTTTATTTTTACATAAATGACCGACCCACACAATAGAAAAAGCGGTTGCTGCCAGCAGCGTGATGATCACTGCCGGATACACGGGTTCGGGAGATAATACCGCGATATATACGAATATCGTCAAAGCAATGAACAGGAGTATCAAGACAACAGGTATGGCAGGTATTACCTTGCAGAACCTGAACTTCCATCTGCCGCTCCAGCTGATGAACGCTCCGAAGAATATTGCGCTTATTACCAGAACATGCACCAGATATCTGGAATTCATTGTGCACACATAGGGCTGGTCGCTGCACATATAGTAGAATCCTGCCATGGAGAACAGATAGACACCTGCGAGGAACAGCTTGGGAAAAGCCTTAAGAGATCTATCGCCGATCATTACCGCAACAGCTGCGATAAAGACGATGACTGCCAGAGCGATACCGAGCAGGAACAACACGAATGCTGCCTTTTCACCCTCGGGCATGGAACCGAAACTGTACTCGGAAATGTATTCCCCGAACAGGAAGTTCTTCATTATGGCGATAAGGGGATTATGCTCCTTATAAGTTGCTCCCCTCTCCGTAAAACGCTCGAAAGGAACGGCGAACTGATAGAGATCAAAATCCAGGATCCTGTCAATGAAAGGCGTATCCCCAAGATACATGGGATTATCGGGTTTCATGGCCCACATGTAGTTCAGGGGTATCCCCCACTTTATCAGGTTCCTGATGTTGAACCACAAACCCAGAGGAACGCAGACTATAAGGAACAGCAGATACTGTCTGATGAGGACGAACTTTTCCTTTTTCCAGTTAGCGATCAGGGCCACGATGAAAACCGCACCGACAGGAGGTGCTATAACAGCAGCAGACAGCTTGGTCATCATGCCGAGTCCGATGGAAAGTGCGGTCTTTACGATGTCAGCAGTCCTGCGGCTTCTGAACCAGACCAGAGTATTATAGACCGTAAGCAGGATAAAGAACGTAGTCAGCTGATCGTTATTGAGGCTCGCTGCGTGGAGGATCATAGCAGGATGGAAGCATACGATAAGCAGTGCTGCCATCTTGCCCCTGCTGTTTATGTTAAGGCGTGTCAGTATCTTGTACGTAACGATGATTATCAGTATGGAGATGAACAGAGACAGGGACTGAAGCCCCTCTCTGGATGAATCATGATTTACTCCCAATATGGTCTCATTAAAGTCGATCCACATCCCCGCGATCGTGTGGTAGAACGGCGGATGGAAGAACTGGGCATGGGGTCTGATATCGAAATCAGGCAGATGCTTGTAATCGATCAGATACTGTATGTATCCAAAATGGCCGTAATCCTCGGCATTGAATATGCCTACGTCGTGCTGGCGGTCAAAGCAGGATGCCCTCAGGATATAGTAGAGCCTGAATACGATGCCTCCGCCGATCAGCAAAAGCGAATTGACACGCGCACCGTTGGTCCCGTCGTAGAGAAATGCACAAATGGCCAGGACCAATGCAAAACCGCCGAACAGATGCCACAATGCGATGTTTGCAGAAGACGAATAGATCTTGAGGACTATCAGATCGATAATGACCGCAGCCACAGTTCCGATCAGGAATACAACTCTGTTCTTCTTTCCCGCATTTGCCCTGTGGATAAAATAGATAACGAGAGCCATGACAAACGCATTCTCAAACCAGACAGCGTTATCGGGAATATTCCATTCCCCGCCGAAGGTGAAAACATGGATCAGAACTGATAATATTGCCGCTGATATAAAGGGATGTTTTGCTATCCCCTCAACGACCGTTTTCCTGATGTGATCGTCAACTGATAATGTGCCCATTACATTGCCCACTTTTCAGCCCAATGGAGTATGTGCTCTATATACCAGACCGGCGTTTCAGAACCGTTCAGGATAGGCAGGAACATTATGAACAGGAGGATACATATACCGCAGTATACGAACACTGCCTTGTTGATCCTGGGGAAGCGCTTGCCGAGCCTGTCGAATGCGTATACACACATTACGGTGATGAAAGGAACGCTGGCAAAATAGTGATATATGAATGTATATCTCTCTACCAGCATCCAGGGCAGATACTGAGCCAGATAACCGACAAGGAGGAAACCTGCCTTGCGGTCCTTCTCATTGAGCCAGAGATAGATCATGTATATGGATACGGGCATTCCTACCCACCAGATGGCGGGGTTGCCCATAAGCACGATATCACGCCTGATCTCGGCAGATACGTTCTCAATGACGTAGAGAACGGGCTTATACATTACAGGCCACTGATACCAGTCTGATGAATAGGCATGTGTTGCCACCAGCTGGGTGTGGTAGTTGAACATGGTCTTCTGTGCCTCGATCATCTTGGTGATCAGATCCCTGCCCTCTACACCGTCGTTGAATGGGATATATGTGAGCGTGTAGATGATGAGAGGTATTACGACGAATACCAATGCACACCAGCCTACAGTCTTCCATGCATATCTGCTAAATGTCTTTACTACGTCAAAGTTCTTGCCGGGCTTCATCTCCCTGCCCAATGCTGCAAGTGATGCATTGTACTCCTTGTATCTGTAGATGTACTGCACCATGAGTATGAACGCTATGCCTGCTGCGGAATACACGCCAGTCCATTTGGAACAGATGGCCAGACCCGCGAACAGACCGCACCAGAACAGAGGCTTGAATGTCTTGCGCAGAGGAGTCTCGTAGAAGTTCAGCTGTGTATACTCGTATACGAAGATGTAGGAGATCATGATGAACATGACCGCATATACATCGATGGTTGCGATCCTGGTCTGAACGAAATGCATGAAATCAGATGTGAATACCAGTGTCGTTACAGTTGCCAGAGTCGTGCTGTCAAAGAACTTCTTAGAGAACACGTACATGGCAAAGATCATGATTATTCCGCAGATAGTTCCCATGAAACGCCATCCGAAGGGATTCATTCCGAATATGAACGTACCGATCGCCATTATCTCCTTGCCCAGCTGGGGATGTGTATTCTCATATGTGTATATCCCCTGCTTCATCTCATGGATATGGCGTGTGTAATGTACCTCATCAAAATAGGTTCCGTTCATGTATGTATCTTCGGTGGGAGCGAATTCCTGCTCATCAAAAAGGTTGTGATAGTTCTCTGCATTAACGGGAGTGATCAGGTTTCCTGCCACATCACGGAAGGCCAGCTCGATTACCGCATCTGCATATGTGGTGGATGCGGGGGCTATGTAAAGATATCTGGCCGTAAGATCCACATTTTCTTTGTTCCAGTTATATACTGCGCCTGTCTGCCAGACGTTCTCCTCATCGTGGAGGTAATACCAGTTCTGTCCGTCGGATGAATATGTAACGGTATAGTTCTGGTCAAATTCATGTCCCAGATATATCCACATCTCTCCGATATGCTTCTCCTCGCCGAAATCGAGCGTTACAGGTCCTTCCGTTACGAGAGAGTATTCGGATGTGGGAGCGGACATGTTGCCCAGATGGTAGAAAGCTACGAGCATGTAAACAAACATGATCACACATACAATAATGTAATCCTTCTTTGTCATCCTGGAGATTGCTGTTGTGTGGCGGACTTCGCACTTTCTGAGCTTCATGCGCTCAAAGAACTGAACGTTGGATCTCAATATATCCTCAAAGCCCTTTGCCTCGTCAGTATCCTTGACATAAAGACGGATGGCAGTAACTATCAGGTATACGAATACCAGGATCTCCATTATGCAGACAGTCCTGGTTACGGGATTATTCCTGCTGTACTCATTTGCATCAAAGAAATACAGCACGTGATACATGTTAAAGAACGATACAAGGCATGAAGATATTGCCAGTATGAGCATCTCTATCCTGGGCCTGATAATGAAAGCAAAGATAGCAAAGATTGCTGCCGGGAACAGATATCTCTCATGCATCTTGATCGCTAACGTAAAGAATGCGATGGACATAGCTGCTGCAAGGAAGAAACCGATGGAATCGGATTTCATGTTCTTGAAGAAAAGGACAGCTGACAAGACTACGGTCGATACCATGAAGACAGCGCCCAATACATTGATCGGGATCCCGAAAACAGTTGAATCGGATGCCATCCATCCCTGTCCTATCAGTTCCCAGAAATTGTATGCATTACATGAACCATATGACAGTGAGTTAGCAAAATCGTAGTACTCGGAAAATGCTTCCTTTATGCCAAATGGCAGTACCAAAAGGAAAGAGACAAGGCCTGACCCTGCGAGAGATGCTGACTGGATGATAATGTTCCTTGCCACATCCTTCTTGGATCTTACGGTCTCCATCACCGTCCTGATAAACGAGAACACTATGATGGGCGCGAACATCAGTGCCTGAGGCGAGATCAGTACTGCTGCAAAGTAACTGATATAGGAAAATACCTGTTTCTTTACAGCGATAAGGTAGAGGCTCAGCACTATGAAGAATACAAATACGGAATCATTCTGTCCCCAGATGGCACTGTCCAGGATCGTCATGGGATTGATAACGATGAACAGTGACACTGCCAGGGCTCCAAACCTGTTTATGTTGTTCCTGATGCCTGACAGCCTGTAGCACAGATATGCCAGGCCAACATCAGCAAGGATCGCAGGAAGCTTTAATATCAGCACATAAAATGAAGACCACTCATTGAGACCTGTGATATTCAATAACGCTCCAAGGAAATAGAGTATGTATACATATCCCGGAGGACAGCCGGCATACCCGCCTGAAGTATAGAACGAAGACAGTCCGTGCTTATAAAGATCATTGGCCCAGACCTTGTAGTTATTAACGTCAGAATAGTAGCCTACAGATCCCTTGCTCACATTGTAAAAGACAATGAGCATCCTGATCACGAAAGCTACCAGAAAGAACAAAAACACATAAAGCTTCTTGATATCCTTTTCGAATCTGTAATCCTTGTTGACAGGGAAATTAAAATTAACCAGATAATACCTGTAGATGTAAAAGGACAGTATAAAGAAAAGAATTATCGATCCTACAAAAAACTTCATAACAAGCTCCAAACCAAAATATACTTGATTATACACCAATAATATAAATAAGAAAAAGAAGCCTGATAAGATCAGCTGTTATCCACGGCATAAAAAATGGCTGATCCATTAAGATCAGCCATTCATTATCTTAGCTAAAAGCGATCAGTCTTCAGAAGACTTCCTCCTATAGAGAACGAATACCGTGATGCCTGCAGATACTGCGATGCAGATAGCTGCCATGCATACCATGAACGTATTGTCCTCACCTGTTGCAGGAACCGCGTTACCGGGAGTGTTAGGTCCGGGTGCGCTCTGATCTGCAGAAGGATCCGCCAGGTCGAGCATCAATACCTGTCTGGTGAATTCGGAAGCAGGTGTACCCTCTACATGTACTTCAGTAGCATTATCTGCAACTGTGAATGTGATAGGTGCTGCATCTGCATATCCGTCAGGAGTGATCGTCTCAGTGATGATATAAGTACCACCGGGCAGATTGTAAACGAATGCGTCATGAATGCTAGTTGTTCTGAATGTGATCATTGTATAAGGCAATGCGTCACCTGATCTGTTATGGAAGTTCAGGCTGTCAGCAGGCTGATCATCCTGGAGGATAACAGCACCGGACAGATCGATATCATGGTTAACAGATTCGATCGTCAGATAAGCATTAACGACAAGATTTCCATACTGATCGTGCTTATTAAGCTGGAACTCATAAGCTGCCATGTCTGAAGGCATTACAGGAGCAGGTCCGCTGGAAGCTGCTGCCGCTGACTGGGATGCCTCTGCAGATTCGGATGCAGATGCCGCTGAGGCGGATGCTGCTGCCGCAGAATCGGAAGCTGCTGCTGCAGAGTCGGAAGCCGCTGCCGCTGAATCGGAAGCCGCTGCTGCTGAGTCGGATGCCGCTGCAGCTGAATCAGATGCTGCTGTTGCTGAATCAGAAGCTGCTGCCGCAGAATCGGATGCCGCTGCCGCAGAATCGGATGCCGCTGCCGCAGAATCAGATGCCGCTGCCGCTGAATAAGAAGCTGCCGCTGCAGAATCAGATGCTGCTACTGCAGAGTCAGATGCCGCTACTGCAGAATCAGAAGCAGCTACCGCAGAATCAGATGCTGCTACTGCGGAGTTAGATGCTGCTGCGTCGGAATCAGCCGCTGCAGAGTTGGAAGCTGCGGCTGCTGAGTTGGAAGCTGCTGCCGCAGAGTTAGAAGCCGCTGCTGCTGAGTCAGAAGCTGCTGCTGCTGAGAATGATGCTGCTGCATCAGAAATCGCTGCTGCGGAGTTGGATACCGCTGCTGCGGAAGCAGATACAGCTGCTGCAGAATCAGAAGCCGCTGCCGCGGAGTTGGATGCCGCTGCTGCAGAGTTGGAAACAGCTGCCGCTGAGTTAGAAGCTGCTGCCGAGTTGGAAGCCGCTGCTGCGGAATCGGATGCTGCCGCGGAGTTGGATGCCGCTGCTGCGGAATCGGATGCTGCCGCGGAGTTGGATGCCGCTGCTGCGGAATCGGATGCTGCCGCTGAGTTGGAAGCCGCTGCTGCTGAATCGGATGCTGCCGCTGAGTTAGAAGCCGCTGCTGCGGAATCAGATGCTGCTGCCGCTGCAGAGTCAGAAGCCGCTGCTGCGGAGTCAGAAGCCGCTGCCGCGGAGTCGGATGCTGCTGCTGCGGAGTCAGATGCTGCTGCTGCAGACTCAGATGCTGCCGCTGCGGAGTCAGATGCTGCTGCTGCAGACTCAGATGCTGCCGCTGCGGAGTCAGAAGCCGCTGCTGCGGAGTCTGATGCTGCCGCTGCAGAGTCAGATGCTTCCGCAGATTGGATCTTAGTATTCGTAAATACAACATCATTGAGGTGTGAAATTGAAGTAATCACTCCGTTAGGTCCTACAGTAACAACAACGTCATAAGAAGATGTGTCATATTCGTATGTTGTGCTGCTTGAATCTACAACCTCCGTCAGTTTCATAGTAAATGAATTATTAGAATACCATTCAGGCAATTCTACAGTATCAAAGATGAAGTCACCGTTGACATCATTCGTTACTGTCTGATGAACACTAGGATAATCGCAATCAAGTTTTGCCTGGAACTCGCCGCCAACCAGTTCAACAGGATTACCATCCTGATCGATAAGGTTCTTCTTGGCAACAACATTAACAACGTTCTTGTAAGAGTTGGTAATAGTTGCGTCACCTGGTGTTGAAGTATTATCCGGTACCGTAATTATGCCTTCTCCGGTAACAGTGAGCTTATAACCGTCTACAGCTGTGTTGCTGAGTTCCTCTGTTACATAGTAGTCTCCTGCAGGTGCATTATTAATAGTTATATGTCCATTAGCAGGAACCGGCAATGCTGTCTTTGTAGTAGAGAGCGTACCATCTCTCTGCAGATACTTTGTGGTGTCGTCAGCAGACTGTACATAGAATGAATATGATGCAGGTGCTGTACCACTGTAATTCTCGAGACCACTAACAGTCTTCCTGAGTGTCAAAGAATTGTAGATCCTCTGATATGTGTTCTGAAGGTTAAAATTATTTACATAATCTCCACCATAGAACGGCTTGTTAGCATACTGCCAATTGCTGTACTGGTTATCACCATCAATTACGTCAAGGTTAGAACTCCATGCGTATCCCTTAACACCAGCTGTGCTGACTCTCTCAACAACCTGATAGATAATCTGATTATATTTATTGCCCCATGTTCCCTGAGGAAGACCGGCTACAGTAAGAGTTTCACCCTGTTTGATCTTGAAATAATGTATGGTGTCACCAAGAGTACCATTAATATCCTGAGCAAAACGATAAGAATTATTTGACTGGTCAATAACCTGAATGGCAACATCGAATTCCTTATCGGAAATATCAGACTCAACTCCGGTTACTGATTTGGTTACATTTATACTACCCTTACCATTAAGATCTACATAATCGTAAGTATTGGTAAACTTCGTTTCAACAGTCTGATCATCAGCATCGAGAGTAAGTGTTGCCTCGTTGCTTGCAACAGGACTGCCATCGTCAACTGCTACAGTCGTGCCGACATAATTGAACGAAGGCACATCATCACAGTCCTTCTCATAGACTTTATATTCACCCAGGTTCAATCCTGTGAGAGTCTTAGTCTCATTTGCCTTCAGGTTGAAATAGTAAGGTGTCGGGCTCAGGAAGAACTTTCCGGTCTGAGTATTCTCTGCGACATACTGTGAACCCTTCATAACATAGAATTCGAATTCAACGCTGTCATCAAATGAAACACCGGGAGTTGTAACATCAGCGATCTTTGACAGCTTGATGTTTCCTTTGTCATACTGAACTTCATTATAGAAACCGCCAAGCGAGAACTCGATATTTGTCATTGAAACTCTGTTATTGGTCGCAGCAATAGATTTGGGATCGTTCTTATCTGCGAGGAGATACTTAACAGAAGATACTTTGTATTTGAGCGTACCATCTTCCTTGGTAATCTCGAGATCAATATCTATCTCACCTTCGGATTTAGATACTATTCCGCTGGGATCAGAGATTGATGTTTCCTTTATAACATAATATTTATGTACTGGATCTGCTCCTTCAACAAAATCAGCAATATTAAAGGATACATAAGGAAAAATCAGCTTACCTGTCTCATCTGTAGATACTGGGTCAAAAGAACCATCAACTATAGTGACATAATCAGATTCCGTTTCAACAAAGCTAAATGTGTAATCACCTTCGCCTGCATAGATATTCCTGAGTCTCTCAGTATTTGTGCCGTTGAATTCTTCTGTAAATGCCTTATAGGATGCAAAATGAATTGATGAAACATCATCATTATTGATATCCTTGGAACGGCCATGATAAACAAAATGCCACTCACCGGCTTCGATATTAACCTTCCCTGCAGATGCCACCCAGCCTGCGCTCGAACCTACAACAGCAGAAGTCGTATCAGGATTAGGAAGAACAAACAAACCTGCTGTTATATCAAAATCGACATGTGAAGCATTGGGTACATTCCAGATAACCTTACGGCATATCTCGAGATCTACATCTGAATTATGATCCGTCTGATTGGCAGAATCTGTTCTGGTATCTACAGTCTTGCCGTCAACATTTACATCATACTGAGCGAGTGTGATATTTCCGCTATTAAGAACATTAAAAACTACTACAGTGCTCGAATTCTTTTTCACATGAAGTCTTCCGCTGGTCTGTATTGCAGTCTCCAGTTCACTTCCGGGAAGTACATTTATATACAAAACAGCACCTTCATACTGGGGATCAGTAACATCAAGGGTGACGTGACCGGCAGCATCAGGTCCAGTCATTACGTCCTCAAGATGAAGTGCCGGACCATTGAGCAAATCATCGGACTCATCACGAATATGACCGATCATCTCGTTAACATTGCTGTTAATATCCGACTCAGTATGAACCTCATACACGAACTGAGCGCTGCAGCCCTGCTGCCTGCGGACATAATTCTCGGAAATATCCTTGGTTGTTGTAATGTTCATTATGGAACATGGGGTAGCTCCAAGTGCCAGATACGGATCAGAGCCTGTTATCTTGGCAACGATGAACTGAGAAGGTTCAGGCCCGGCAAGATCGACATCAGCCTGACTCTTATTGTGAATATACTCATTGACAGCAAAATTGGTCTCCATATGACCATTTTGTTCTAAGACATTGCTTAAGATACCAAAATCCACTGCTCGTCCAAGAACAGCCGAATAGTTGATACTGTTTGCCGAATCATAATCCATTATTGTTGCGGCGTTTACGCCTCTGACAAGTCCATCAGACAGATAATTTGCATTTAATGCAAACGTTCCTGCAACCAACGCGCCTGCTGTAACAACTGCTGTTACTTTCTTTAGCTTATTAAACATGACTTTCCCCCATTTTCATAGTCATAGATATTCCTATAATAACGTGGTTTTCTCAATAATACAAACGTTTTCGGCCGATTTGGGACATTTTGTCACATTTGTTAACTATTTGTAAAAACTATTGGCATATTTAACAACAAGGATATTAAAAAAATAAAGCCCTGCACGATGCAGGGCTTAAGGACTGCTGTTTCAGGGCCTTTGTCAGTTCCCTCCAAAGAAGATCATGAGGAGGATGAAAACTGCGATAACGGCAAGGATCGTGAGGATGACCTTGATAGGAGATATAGGTGAAGAACCTGATACCTTACCGGTCTGACCGTTAACTGCAAAGGAATATTCCTTGTCGCCGAACTTATAGTTGGCGATCCAGATGGGAGCCAGTATGTACTTGAACGTAATGTCGTCAAAGCTCGTTGACATGTTGAGTTCACTGACGTGATCTGCCTTGTACTGCTTTCTAAGCTTGGATGTGAGGTTGCTCCTCAATCTGTCCTTGATGACCTTCTTGGCTACTGTCCAGCCGTCATCGAGGCCCAATGTGTAACGCTCGGCTACGAAACCGGAGATGAACTGGGGATCGTAGGGCTTGAGCTTTGCAAAATCAAATACAGAAACGTTATTGATGTACTGGTTCTTTGTCTTCTGGCTGGCATATACGACCTGATCGTCGATGAATTCCTGATAGATGCCCCTGTAACGGCGCCATGTGGTTACGGTCTTGTCTCCCTGTTTCTTATCGAAGCCGAGCTTTGCATCGTAGGAGGATGTGGTATTTGTATCGTATGTCCAGTAAGGCAGGTAGAGACCCTGGAAGTTCTCAGGCTTGCAGCTCTCCTTTGCTACCTTGGGAGCGAAGAACTTGCTCTTGAGCCAGCTCTTGAACAATATGCCGGCCTTCTCATTGGATACCTCAAAAGGAACGACGCCCTGGGGAGCCATGACGTTCTCGTCGTTATCAACAGGCATTACCTGTGTGGATCCGCAGAAAGGACAGCATCCGGCAGTCTCTGCCTCGTCGTACATAGCCTCGGCAGCACAGTTCTTACAGATGAGCTGCTTTGTCTTTGTACCCCAGTCCAGGCTCTTTCTGAGCTTTGCAGATTCAAAATCGAGTTCCTCGAGATCGTTGCCCGTCTCAGGTGCGGGGATCTCCCTGGAATAGCCGCAGTAAGGGCAGGCCAGCATACGCGTATCGGGATCGTATTCTATTGTTGCAGCACAGTTGGGACACTTCTTGTCGGTAATGTCCATCGTGGTTTCCTGCTTGATATTCTCTGTTCCGTCGTTAACTTGGATATCGTTGAAATCAGACATTTTGAACTCTCCTATCTTTGGGCTTATGTAACGATTTTACAATAAATGTCGTTTTTAATAAAGATATTAAAGGTTACCAGATGCAGAACACAAAAGACTTTGGCGGCAGTCCGATGGTGGTCATCGCCCCGGGTATGCCTCTCACGATAAAGCTGTCATTGAGCGATACGAAAGCCTTCTTTACGGGAGTTACCTTCAATTCGTCACCGGTATCGTCCACATTCAGGTATTTGGGGTCGTCTCCCCTGTTTATGAGGAGTGCTATCTTGCTGCTGCCGTAGCTTTCCTTGCCGAAGAAATCGCAGCCGTCCTTAAGGTATCTCATGAACGAGAATACATCACCCTCTGCATAGAGGGTCTTGTAATAACCTGTCTTGAGGCAGGCGTTGTCTCTCCTGAGCCTTGCTATCCTTCTGATATATGCCAGGTTCTCCTCCTGCTTACCAGTAAGCCTGCCCCACGGATACGTCCTTCTGTTGAAGGGATCCTTATATCCCTCCATCAGGACTTCATCACCGTAGTAGAGGCAGCATGCTCCAATATACCCGATCTGGATGGCATAGGCGATCCTGGACAGGAATACGCAGTCTGCATATTGTGATGCAGATACCTTCATTTCCTTCTGGATCTCTCTGTTATCGGTATCCTCGGGCTTTGACAGCATCGTCATGATACGGGGAACGTCGTGTGAGGACACCAGGTTCATGATCGAGTAATAAGCCTCGGCAGGATATCTCTCGCGGAATCCCTCGAGTCTGGAATCCATAACGCCGGCATCTATGTAGCCGCAGAGGAAGTCCAGTATTATGTGCCTGAATGTATATCCCATAACGGAGTCGTGGGTGTTGCCGAACATGAAGTCCCTGTATGAACCATAGGAACACTTGCAGGAAGCATCCTCCCAGACCTCTCCTATCAGTATTCCCTTGCCGTCGGAATTGCGCTTTATTGTCTTTCTCATCTGCCTGATGAAGCTGTCGGGAAGCTCGTCAGAAACGTCGAGCCTGAATCCCCCTGCTCCCCTGCCGAGCCAAGTCTTTACAACGCCGTTATCACCGAAGATGAACTTGCGGTATGAGAGGTCGTCCTCGTTAACGTTGGGCAGATCGGGGAATCCCCACCAGGAATCGTATAAAGAGTTGCCTTCCTCATCGCGCCAGAAGTTATACCATGACCTGTAAGGGCTCTCCTCCCCTGTTTCGAAGGACCTGAAAGCTCCTGTGCCTTCGTAGCGGTCAAACTTGTTAAAGTATCTGCTGTCGGCACCCGTATGGCTGAACACGCCGTCCAGTATGAGCTTGATGCCGTGTTCCTTGCAGGCGATCACCAGCTCGTTAAAGGCGCTGTTGCCTCCCAGGATCGTATCCACGTTCATGTAATCAGCCGTATCGTATCTGTGGCTGGATCTGGCCTCGAATATGGGGTTCAGGTACAGGATCGTTATGCCCAGGGATTTGATGTAATCCATCTTCTGGGCTATGCCCCTGAGGGAACCGCCGTAGAAATCGCAGGCCAGATATCCCGTATCGGGCTTGCCGTAGATATCAACATCCTCATACCAGTCCCTGTGATAGATCCTCTCAGGCCTGTCACAAGAATTGATCATGGCGTTGTAGTTGAAGTCATCGCTCCTGGCAAAACGATCCGGGAAGATCTGATAGATCATGGCACCCTTGATCCTGTCAGGAGTGTGGAAAGATTTGTCGTATATGGTTATCTGGAAAGCATAAGGATACTTGTCCTCCTCGGGACCGATCCTGGGAGGTTCGAAATACACCTTGCCCTCACCATATCTGGTGTCTGCTTCAGCAACGTAATAGAGGATGTTGTCTTCTTCATCTATGAACCTGAACCAGTAGAACAGCAGTCCTGACTCATCGGGAAGCATCAGTCCTACCTTATACATTCCTCCTATAAAGGACATGGGTTCCTCGTGATAGGAGAACTTATAGAGTCCGTATGTATAGCACAGGGTTACCTCCCTGCACTTCTTCGGACATTCAAAGAAGAGATCTACAAAACCGCCCTCCGGCTGAGCGCCGAAAGGTCTTCTGTACTTAAGAAGGCGCGAGGCGTGATAAACACGCTCCCGCGCTTTCTGATCAGCATTATTTACTGTTTTGCCGTCATTCATTATTCGGGCTTCTTCTCCTCTGCCTTCTTAGCAGGTGCTTTCTTTGCAGCAGGTGCTTTCTTTGCTGCGGGATTTTTAGCTGCCGGTTTCTTTGCTGCAGGCTTCTTGGCCGCGGGTTTCTTTGCAGGTTCCTTCTTTGCAGCAGGCTCTGCCTTGTCAGCCGCCTTGGGAGCTTCGGGCTGAGGCAGTGCGATGCCTGTGATCAGTGAGAACAGACCTGCATATTCGGCAGCGCTCTTCTTCCATGAATAATCGCCCTTCATGCCTGTCTCGATGAGCTTGTTCCATACATCCTTATGGTTCCTGTACAGATCAGCTGCATACTTTGTAACGAACAGGAATTCGTGAGCATTGATATTTGCAAATGAGAAGCCGTTGCCCTCACCCGTGAACTCGTTATAAGGAGTTACCGTGTCCTTGAGTCCGCCTGTCTCCCTGACGATAGGTACTGAACCATAAGCCATGGATACGAGCTGTGACAGACCGCATGGCTCAAAGATGGAAGGCATCAGGAAAATATCCGATGCAGCATAGATGGTATGAGCCAGTGCACCGTCAAAGTCGATGCATGCACACATCTTGCCGGGATTTCTGTTGGCGATGTCGACCAAGGCTCTCTCGTAATAGGGATCGCCTGTACCGAGGATTACGACCTGCATGCCGTCGTAGAGGATCTCCTCGAGAACATAGAGCAGGAGGTCTAAGCCCTTCTGGTCTACAAGTCTGGAGATCATGGCACACAGAGGAGCACCGGGATTAACGTCGAGGCCCAGCTGCTCCTGCAGAGACTTCTTACATACGGCCTTGCCCTTTTCGTAGTTCTTGACCGTGTACTTCATGGGGATCTTGTCATCCTTGGAAGGATCGTACTCGAGATCGTTCATTCCGTTGAGGATACCGGATACCTTGTACGCATACTTCTGCAGTGTCCAGTTGAGGCCCTCACCGTAGTAATCGGTCATGATCTCATAAGCATATGTAGGAGATACAGTCGTTACTGAATTGGAGAATACGATACCAGCCTTCATGAAGTTGATGGCACGGTCCTTGATGCAGAAATCCTCTCTGATGTATTCATCGGGAAGATCGAGCATCTCCTTTACGACCTCTGTGCTGTGAACACCCTGATACTTCAGGTTGTGGATGGTATAAACGGTCTGAACGTCCAGGTGATATCCGTGCTTCTTGAAATGAGCATCAAGGAGCATGGGGATCATGCCCGTCTGCCAGTCGTTGCAGTGCAGGACGTTGGGCTCGAAGTTCATGAAATCGCCCAGGAAGTCCAGAACAGCTCTCTGGAAGAAACAGTATCTCTCGATATCGAACACATACTCAACATAAATCTGATCGAAATTAAAGTAGTATTCGTTATCAACGAAGTAGAAGACCGTTCCGTTCTGTTCCAGTGAGAACAGGCCTGCATAGAGGTATCTCCATCCCATATGTACCATCTTCCAGCCGAGGAACTTCAGCTGGTCAGCATACTTGACCTTAACCTTTTTGTAGAGGGGAAGGATTACTCTCGCATCCACTCCCTGCTTGTTAAGCTCAACAGGCAATGCACCTACAACGTCTGCAAGACCGCCGACCTTAACGAAAGGACTGACTTCAGATGATACCAATAATACTTTGATCGTCTTTTCCATGATCAGATACCCGCACCCTTTCCAATTACGATAGGATAATCCGGATGACCAACGAGACGGACACCGGGACGAACGAATGCGTTCTTGTCGAGGATAACGTTCTCGAGATGGCAATTCTCGGAGATGTGTACATCCTGCATTACTACGCAGTTCTTGAGTGTCGTGTTCTTGGAAACCGTAACGCTCCTGAAAATAACTGATTCTTCAACCTTGCCATAGATCCTGCAACCGTCTGAGATAATGCTGTTCTTGACGTCAGCGTTATCAAAGTAGAGTGTAGGAGCTTCATCCTTGACCTTTGTGTAGATCGGCTCACCGCTCCAGAACAGGTCGTTCCTGACACCCTCGGTCAGGAGGTTCATCGATGCTCTGAAGTATGAGTGAACGTTATTGATCCTCAATGCCGTTCCGCCGTACTCAAAGCCGTGGACCTTCAGCTCATCGAACATCTTGACGATGGAATGGATGCCGAAGTGTGTCTTGCCGTGAGACATCTGTCTGGCGATTATATCGATGAGAAGATCTCTTCTCAGTACAAGGATGCCGAGTGAGCACTTGTTGGATGTGGGCTTGGGAGGATTAAAGAGCATATCCTTTACAAAGCCGTTATCGTCAAGCTCGAGGATATATGAGGGTGAGCCGTACTTGATGCCGTCCCTGTTAAAGAGAACGGAGATATCAGCGCCTGACTCCTCATGTGATTTGATGAAATCATCAAATGTTGTATTGAGAACGACATTTGATGAGGAGATGATCACGTATGTCGTCCTAGATGTCCTGAGGAAATCGAGAACGCCGGTCAATTCCTCGTCACCCTGAACGTTAGCTGCTGTAGCCTCAGAGTTAACGTAAGGAGGCAGGATATGGAGACCGTCATTCTTTCTGTCCAGTGACCATGCGGCACCTGTGCCTACGTGGTCCATCAGTGACTTGTACTTGTTATATGTGAGGACACCTACGTTCTTGATGCCGGAGTTGACCATATCTGACAGCATAAAGTCGATGATCCTGTATCTTCCTCCGAAAGGAACGGCAGACAGAGCACGGGGATTAGATAACTCTCCGAGAGAGATCTTTTTGTTATCGGCCAAAATCAGACCCATTGCATTATTAAACATTTATGTACTCCTCCTTATACCCTGAATGTAGCTTCAATGACATTTTCTTCGTCGGAAGTCTTAATGTCAGAATCGATCATGCTGTTGCCCGGGATAACTGCATTATCCTTGATCTTAAGTCCTCTCTCGAAGACTACGATACCTTCAGAGCATATCTTGTGATTTGTGTAGGGACCTTCGCCTGAAACGGAAGGGCCTGCCTTGACGTTCTCACCGATGATCGTACCGAAATCTACGATACATCTCTCCAGGTGAGCGCCGGCCTTGACAGTAACACCCGGCAGGAGCACGCAGTCCTTGACCACTGCTCCCTTCTCAACTACTACGGAGTTGGACAGAACTGAGTGGATAACGTCGCCATAGATACGGCATCCGTCTGTAAGGGCGGAATTTGTTACCTTGCCCTCTGCACCGATGTACTGGGAAGGCTTTACAGGGTTCCTGGAGAAGATCCTCCATGAACGGTCTACCAGGTTGATGTCCTCAGGCTTGTCGAGGATATCCATATTTGTTTCCCAGAGGGATGAGATCGTTCCTACATCCTTCCAGTAACCTGCAAATCTGTAAGCGAAGAGCTTTCTGCCGTCGTTCAGGAGCATCGGGATGATGTTCTTGCCGAAATCGTTGTTGGAATTCTCGTCAGCCTCATCCTTGATCAGAGCCTCTCTCAGTACGCTCCATGTGAATACGTAAACACCCATTGATGCCAGGTTGCTCTTGGGCTGCGCGGGCTTCTCCTCGAATTCAACGATGGAGTCATCACCCTCAGTATTGAGGATACCGAATCTGGGAGCCTCCTCCCACGGTACTTCGTAAACGGCAACCGTTGCGTCAGCACCTCTCTCGATGTGGCTCTTGAGCATTGCACCGTAATCCATCTTGTAGATGTGGTCGCCGGAAAGGATCACAACGTACTTGGGGTTGCAGTCATCCAGGAAGTCCTTGTTCTGGTAGATGGCATTTGCCGTACCCTTGTACCAGTCGCTCTTGCCTGACCTCTGATAAGGAGGCAGGATGTACGCTCCTGCGTTCTGACGGTCAAGGTCCCAGGGGTGACCGTTTCCTACGTATGTATTGAGTGCCAGGGGCTGGTACTGTGACAGCACACCTACGATCTCGATTCCTGAATTGACACAGTTGGACAGCGGGAAATCGATGATCCTGTAACGGCTTCCGAACGGAACTGCAGGCTTTGCGATCTTCTTTGTTAGAACACCGAGTCTCGCACCCTGTCCGCCAGCAAGAATCATTGCTACGACTTCAGCTTTTGCCATAATGATTTACCTCCGAATATATGTAATTTGTTTTATTTCTTTTTGGTCTCTGCCTTCTTGGCAGGAGCGGGCTTTTTTGCCGTGGTCTTTGTCTTGGCAGCAGGTGCCTTCTTAGCAGCTGTCTTAGCTGCGGGCTTCTTTGCTGCCGGTTTCTTTGCGGCAGGTTTCTTTGCGGCAGGTTTCTTTGCCGCAGGTTTCTTCGCAGCCTTCTTGGGAGCCGGATCCTTGACCTTCATGAAGTAGATGCCTGCCAGAGGGGGAAGATTAATGACGATGTGGTACGGCTTGCCGTTATACTCCTCATCGACTGCCTCAACACATCCGTTCATGTCAGTTGCAGTGGGATATCCGCTGCCTCCATGAGACATGTCATCTGTGTTGAATACGATCTTGTACGTGCCCAGCTCGTATACGGGGATCTTGTATTCCTCGAGGGGCTGGGGAACCATGTTGAGAGCAACATAGATGTCGTTCTCCTTGGGCTCAGGTGATGATCTCTTGTAGATGAATACGTTGTTCTTCGTATCCGATGCGTCGATCCATTCGAATCCTGCCCATGTGTGGTCGTCGATCCACAGCTGGGGATGGTCGAGATAGAATCTGTTGAGCTGGGATACGTAATCCTGCAGGAGCCTGTGAGACTCATAATCCAGCAGGAACCACTCCAGCTGCTCATAGAATCTCCATTCGATGAACTGACCGAACTCGGAGCCCATGAAATTGAGCTTTGCGCCCGGATGGCTGATCTGATAGAGATAGAGGATCCTCAGGTTGGCAAACTTACGCCAGATATCACCCGGCATCTTGTCGATCATGGAATGTTTTCCGTGTACGACCTCGTCGTGGGACAGGCTGAGGATATAGTTCTCAGCGAAAGCGTACATCATCGAGAAGCAGAACTCATCGTGATGCCACTCCCTGGCATAAGAATCAGTTGAGAAATAATCGAGGGTATCGTGCATCCAGCCCATGTTCCACTTATGTGTGAAGCCGAGGCCTCCCTCTTCGACTGGATGTGATACCTTGGGCCATGCGGTGGATTCCTCCGCGATCATCATGGCATGAGGGTAATGATATCTGATGGTTCCGTTGAGCTTTTTGAAGAATTCGATGACCTCCAGGTTCTCATTGCCGCCGTGGATATTGGGGATGTACTGCTGCCTGCCGTAATCCCTGTAGAGCATGGAGCTGACGGCATCAACTCTCAGACCATCCAGGTGGAATTCCTCGAGCCAGAAGATAGCATTGGAGATGAGGAATGAGATTACCTCGTTCTTGGAATAATCGAACACGTATGTTCCCCACTCCCTGTGCTCGCCGAGTCTGGGATCGGAATACTCATAACATGGTGTTCCGTCGAATCTGACCAGACCTTCCAGATTCTTGGGAAAATGTGCGGGAACCCAGTCGAGTATGATTCCGATGCCGTTCTGATGGAGAACGTCCACCATAAACTTGAAATCAGCAGGAGTTCCGAACCTGCTGGTAACGGCATAGTAACCCGTTACCTGATATCCCCATGAATCATCGAGAGGATGTTCGAGGATCGGCATGAGCTCGATGTGGGTATAGTTCATCTTTTTGCAGTATTCGACCAGATCCAGAGCCAGTTCCCTATATGTGAACATGTTGCCGTCGGGATGTCTCCTCCAGGATCCCAGATGTATCTCGTAGATGTTGATAGGACGGGGCGCTAATGCATCCTTCCTGTTCCTGCAGTATTCATCGTCTTTCCAGATATAGTCATTGGGATCGTAGACGATAGAGGCGTTATTAGGTCTCGTCTCAAAGTGTCTGGCATAGGGGTCGCCCTTTTCATACACTCTGTTATCGGCACCTATGACCCTGTACTTGTATCTGTCCCACTGCTCGGCACCGAACACGATCTGTTCCCAGATGCCGGTGTCTCCCAGCTTGAACATCTGATTGGCCATCGGATCCCAGTCGTTGAAATCGCCCATAACGCTGACGCTTCTCGCTTTGGGAGCCCAGACCCTGAACATATATCCTTTATTTCCCTTGTCATCTTCGAAGGGGTGCGCACCGAGAAAGTTATATGCCATATAATTCTCGCCACGATTAAACAAATAAGCCTGATCCACGATATAATTCCTTCCTGCTCACAATTACAGGCGGACATAGTCCGTCGTTATAGAGCTATTATAATATATTGTTCTGTATTTACCAACTAAAAATACAAAAAAGTCTAAAAGCAAGCTTCCGTTTTTGTGCAATTTACACACAAGAAGTCAAAAATATTGTATTTATGCAACATTGAAGATATAAAAAAGACCGTTTCCTTTCAGAAACGGTCCTAAACAACAACATAAAATCTCGGGCAAATATTTATGAGAGTGACGCAAACGGCATTAGCTATTCTTGTCACAAGTAAATATTACCGCAACTTACCGATTCCATCTCTTGTAATAATGTCAAAAAAACCTCAACTCAGCGAATGCCTTTATGTAAAAAATCAACCAATAATCAAAAGCCTTTTTACTTTTTGCACAACAAAACCACCGTGCTGACGGGCAATTTGTATACCAAACGAAAAGCGGCTCCTGCGAGAGGAGCCGCCTTGATGATCCTGTGTAAAAGCTTACTTGATCTTGGTAGCCTTGACTTCCCAGATCTCCTTTGCATATTCGGAGATGGTACGGTCGGACGAGAACTTGCCGGAATTGCAGATGTTGACCCAGCACTTTCTTGCCCATGCGAGCTCGTCCTTATAGTCTGTGTAGAGACGGTCTCTGGTCTTTCTGTAATCGTCGAAATCACCGAGTACGTAGTATGTGTCACCGGGCTGCCAGTTGGATCCGTAGATGAGGCCGTTGAAGAGGTCGTTGAACATACCTGTTCCCTCGTCGTTGAATGAGCCGTCGACCAGTCTGTCCAGAGCCTTCTTGAGGCCGGGGATATTCTCATACTGCCACTTGGGATTGTAGTAAGCCTTTGTAGCTGCCATATCCTGTGCGCGGCATCCGAAGATGTAGATGTTGTCATCTCCGACATTCTCACAGATCTCAACGTTTGCACCGTCCATTGTACCAAGTGTTACGGCACCATTGATCATGAACTTCATGTTGCCTGTACCGGATGCCTCGAGACCTGCTGTGGAGATCTGCTCGGATACGTCTGCCGCAGGGAAGATCTTCTCACCGTTGGAGACATTGTAGTTCTCGATGAATACGACCTTGATCCTGCCCTTTACATCGGGATCGCTGTCGATCAGTCTGGCAATCTCGTTGATGAACTTGATGATGGCCTTTGCCCTGAAGTATCCGGGAGCAGCCTTTGCACCAAAGATGATGGTAACGGGAGGCAGATCCAGAGAAGGATCCTCCTTGATCCTGTCGTAGAGGTTCAGTGCATAGATAGCATTGAGGAGCTGTCTCTTGTATTCGTGCAGTCTCTTGACCTGGATATCGAATACGGAATCGGGATTGAGCTCTACGCCTGAAATGTTCTTCAGGTGAGCTGCCAGCTGTTCCTTCTTCGTCTTCTTGATGGCGAGGAAACGCTTCATTACGGCATCGTCATCCTTGAACTTCTCCAGCTTCTTGAGCTGTGACAGATCCGTAACCCACTTATCTGATCCGAGGAGCTCTGTGAGCAGGTCGGAAAGTTCGATGTTGCAGGCTCTGAGCCACCTTCTGGGTGTTACGCCGTTTGTCTTGTTGGAGAACTTCTCAGGATAGATCTGATACCATTCCTTGAGTGTTTCCTTCTTGAGGATGTCTGTATGGAGAGCTGCAACGCCGTTTACGGAGTGTGAGCCGTAGATCGCCAGGCAAGCCATCTGGATCTTGCCGTCTGCGAGGATGCTCATGCGGTCGATAGTCTCAGAATAGAGGCCTGCCTCATACATCTGTGCCCTGAACTGGTTTTTGATACCCTCGATGATCTCGTAGATCCTGGGGAACAGGAACCTGAAGATGGAGATATCCCACTTCTCGAGAGCCTCAGCCATGATCGTGTGGTTGGTGTAAGCGAATGTTGCCTTTGTGATCTCCCATGCCTCGACCCAGTCGATACCGTTCTCGTCAACCAGGATCCTCATGAGTTCGGGGATACCGATAACGGGGTGTGTATCGTTGAGCTGGATAACGTTGTACTTTGCGAAATCGCGGAGGTCATCACCGTGATTCTCCTTGTACTTCCTGACGATGTCCTGCATGGATGCAGAAACGAAGAAGTACTGCTGTCTTACACGGAGGACCTTGCCGTCGTAGGATGTATCGTTAGGATAGAGGACTCTCCAGATGTCGTTGACACGGTTCCTCTCGATAACGGCATCGTCGAATCTCTGTGAATTAAAGAGATTGAAGTCAAATTCCTCGGCAGGCTCTGCCTTCCAGAGTCTCAGGAGGTTTACGTTCTTTGTGCCGTAACCGGTGATGGGAAGATCGCAGGGGATCGCCCATACGTCGATGTCATTGTAGTGCACCTTTACCTTACGGTCGTATCTTGCAACGATGAAAGGATAGCCTCTCTCCATCCAGGAATCAGGATATTCCTTCTGGAAGCCGTTCTCGATGGCCTGTCTGAACAGACCGTAACGGTAGAGGATACCGTAACCCGTAACGGGAAGGTTAAGAGTTGTAGATGAATCGAGGAAGCAGGCAGCAAGTCTGCCGAGACCGCCGTTTCCGAGAGCCGGGTCAGTCTCCTGCTCGAGTACATCAGTAATGTTGAGGCCGAAATGCTCGAAAGCTTCCTTAGCCTGGTCATATATACCGAGATTTACGAGGTTGTTGAGCATTGAACGGCCCTCGAGGAACTCAGCAGAAAGGTAATGAACCTGCCTTCCCTTTGCATACTGTGTCCTGGTGCGGTACCAGTCGTCTGAGATCAGTTCAACAATGCTCTTAGCCAGTGCCATCCAGTAGTCGCGGAGAGTAGCTCTCTCCAGAGACATACCTGTCTCAGCCTTAACATGAGACTGCATCATCTCTTCAAGTACTTTAGATGTGATCTTGTTGTTCATAGACAGTGTTGATGCGGTTATCCGCATCCCCCCTTTATATTACTACCCGTAAATTCTAACAATAATTCTTTTCAATCGCAAACAAATAGATACTTTTCGGCAAAAACTATACATATATTTGCAAATTTAGTTGTTTTTTATAAACATTGTTAAAAGTTGTAAAAACACGCCCACTATATTAAACTTTACAGTGAAAAATGATGTCGGGAGATATTACAAGTCAATGGAGATAAGCATTTGGGTATGGTTTGCCATCAGCATAGCAGCAGGAGCCGCTCTGGGGCTGGCAACCACCTTTCTCTTTGCCAGACTCCCCGAGAGCTGGCTCCAGGACTACGATTACGACGTTAATGCCGCGAATTTCAGGCCTGCAAAGAGAATGCAGCTCTTTCCCCACGGTGTCATCACCTGCGTGGGGCTCGCGCTCTGCTATTGCGCCTCGATCATATTTGCTCCCGAATACTATATGTCCGGAAACATGCTCAGGATCGCAGTCATCTTCCTCCTGATGCCTGTTCTGTTCATGATCCTGATGGCTGACAAGCTCAACAGGATCATTCCCGACCAGTTCTCGATCTTCATACTGTTCCTGGGGGTTCTGGCCGCAGTATCCGATTACACCAGCGGCAATTTCTGGTTTTCTGACAAGGCTGCCTGGTACCTGCCCATGCTCAACAGGATCATAGCTGCCGTGGCAGGAGGCGGATTTCTCTGGCTCATCGGCTTCCTGAGCATGACATTTGCAGGCAAGGAAGGCATGGGACAGGGCGATATGAAGCTCATGTTCGCACTCGGATTGCTGTCAGGATGCTACGGGCTCGTGGTGATCCTCTATGTTTCAGTGTTTTCCGCACTTATCTTTGCAATCCCCATGCTCATCAGGAAGAGAAAGAGGATCCGCGAGGAGGAGGAGATCATAAAGAACAGTTCCAATCCCAGAAAGAAGAGACGCGAGCTGGAACTGAAGAGAGCGCAGATCCACTATGCCGATGATCCCGACTACCTTGCATTCGGGCCTTTCCTGGCAACGGGATGTGCTGTATTCATTGCTATGGAACCCTTCTTCTATGTGCATATGTTCAGCTATTTCAATGCACTGGGGGTCATGTTCTGATGGAAGGCTTTCTTGAAGGGGTCAAGAATTTCTTTAAGATCAATTTCCTGCCTCCCAAAAGGATGAATTGGGGATACCCTGTATTCCTCATGTCAGTAGGACTCATAACTTCCCATCTGCTCAGGCTGGTAGTATTCAGGGCTGACGTTCCCTTCTCCCCCACTTCACTGGTATTTAACGCATTATACGTTCCGTTCCTGACGCTCATCTCGCTCATAATCCCGGCCGTTGCCCTGTCATCTACAGACAGGAAACTTACGGCTTCCGGCATCTGCGGCGAGTTTACAGGGGTAGGGCCTCTCATTTTAGGCCTCGTTTCAGGGATCCCTTTGAGCCTCGTATACTCCTCATGCCATAACTTTTCCTCCTACCTGCTCCTCAGGTTTGGCGGAAAGATGGTATTCCCCGAGTACATGTGCTATAACACCGACCCGTCCAAGATGACAACGCTCCTGGAGATCCTCACGCAGAACGCCATTCCGGCGATCGGATTATGCCTGTTCTTTACAGGGCTTCTCTACACTGTCCTGTCAGGCTCCAACAAGATCCTGGGAACGGCCGTGATAGTCGTCCTCTTCGGTCTTTATTCGCTCAATCTGGTGGACCTGCCCGGAACCATCCTCACAGGCCTCTGGCTCATTATCCTCCGCGACAGGACCGGCAACATATTCGCACCTTTCCTGGCTCTCCTGGCCAAGGCGGGAACAGACATTGCCATAACATCCATCCTGTCCAAGGTCGACATAACCACCCTTCAGACTTATTCGGATATCCACTCCACGGTCTTCTACTGCTCCGTACCTGCGATATTCGTTGCTTTCATACTCTTTGCACTGCTCAAGTCTTCCCTGGATGATTTCGACTTCACCTACAAGAGCGACCTGCTGGGAAGAACGGAAGAGGAAGATCCGGAAGAAAAGAAGCAGAACGGCGAACCCTTCTTCAAGGGTCTCAATCCCGCACTCATCACGGGTCTTATGATCATCATTGTCCTGTGGGTATTGCTGATAACCGCCTGATCACTTGTTGTCCGGCAGTATCCCGAAATCCTTGTCACCGTCCCTGCTGAGGAATGAAAGCTCAGGAAGGACCTTATCCGTCCTGATGTATACTGTCATCTCAGGGTGCGGACAGCTGTCGATCTCATTCATGTCCTTGTCGTACATCGCCTGAACAGTAACAGGATCCATGTATCCCTCCGGCATGAGAACGTTAAGAACGTCACCCTTGTAGAACTTGTTCTTCTGGGCAACCCTGGTAAGTGTCTTATCCTCATTTGTCCCTGATACAACACCTACCACGAATGCAGGTTTGTTGTAAGACTTGGAAGAATCGATCTTTGCATCTTCTGAAGGGCTCTGATAAAAGAATCCCGTATCGTAATCCCTGTGGACCACCTTGTCGAGGAGATATGTCCATTTGGGATCCACCTCAAAGTGTTCCGGATCACTGTAGTATCTGTCTACCGCCTCACGGTATACCTTTGTTGCGCAGGCAGCGTAATATGCGCCCTTGATCCTGCCTTCTATCTTGAGGCTGTCGATGCCGGATTCTATCATCTCGGGTACGTGCTCGATCATGCACAGATCCTTGCTGCCGAATATGTATGTACCCCTGGCATCCTCCTCTACGGGCATGGCGATGTCAGGCCTCTTTTCCTCTACTACGGAATAACCCCATCTGCATGGCTGTGCACATGCTCCGCCGTTGGATCTCCTTCCTGTCAGATAATTGGACAGCAGGCACCTGCCTGAATAAGCCACGCACATTGCTCCGTGGACGAAGCATTCCAGCTGCAGATCCGGACTGATCTGCTTTCTGATGTCCCTGATCTGCTTAAGTGATACCTCTCTGGCCAGAACGATCCTGGATGCGCCCTGCTCCTGCCAGAAGCTGCATGCCGCGCTGTTAGTTACGCTGGCCTGTGTGGAGATGTGGATCTCCAGATCAGGCGCCACCTTTTTGATCCTGCTCAGTATTCCGGGGTCTGATACGAGAACCGCATCAGCCTTGGCAACATGAGCAACGAAGTCTATCTCTTCATCAAGGTATTTAAGGTCTTCCTCAACTGCCAGGATGTTCATCGTGACGTAGCATTTAACGTTATGTTCGTGGGCAAACCTGATGCCCTCAACCATCTCTTCGTGGGTAAAGTTGCCGCTGAAGGTCCTCAGGCCAAAGCTCTTGCCGGACATATATACGGCATCCGCGCCGTATCTGACAACGGTCCTGAGCTTTTCCATATCCCCTGCCGGGCTTAAGACTTCTATCTTCTTATCAGACATTTCCGTCACCTGCCGCCGTTGTCTCGTTAACGGTACCGTCCTCGTTTAAGTGCCTGTTCCTCTCGCGCTCCTCGGCCTCACGGTCGATCTCCTCCCAGGAGGAAGAATACTTGGCTACGTTAGCCTCGTGCTGAGCCAGAGTTGTGGCATACGCTGTGCCGCCGTCACCGGTTGCACAGAAGAACATGTAGTTGCAGTTAGGCTCCGGATACAGAGCAGCAGCTATGGCATTGTTGCCGGGCATGCAGATAGGTCCCGGCGGCAGTCCCGGATGTGTATAAGTGTTATAGGGACTGTCAGCGTTCAGCTGCTCTGAAGTGTGGTTCAGAGTAGCTCTGCCGCCATTAGTCTTGATTATGTAATTGATGGTAGCGGATGAACCCAGGATATGGTCCGCTTCACTGCTGGAATTGAGCCTGTTGTGGAAGACTGCGGAGATATACATCATGTCGGAGATCCTGCCCGTCTCGGCCTGGATGATGGATGCCAGCGTAATGACCTCATCCATTGACATGCCCAGTTTTTTTGCCCTGGCATAATAGTCTGAATAGAGCTTGCTGTCCATGTTGCTCAGGAACTTGCGTATGATGGACTCAGGCGAGGCATTGATGTCGAAGATGTAGGTATCGGGATAGAGATATCCATCAAGGACATAATCCCTGTCATCGTTCAGTTCTATCTGGGATACGAAATCATAATCTACGAAGAGATTGGTCGAGTTCATGCACTCATCCATCTCTGCCTCGTCAAATGTCAGGCCGGCATCCCACAGGAGCTGCTTGATCTCCTGGTATGTCAGACCCTCGGGGATCGTTACCTTGACACTGGCGGGTTCGAGCGTCAGGAAGTACATCAGCTCATCATATGAGAATGTGTTGAGCAGGTAATGTGTTCCTGCAACATAAGATCCGTCAAAGCCGTTGATCTTGCTCAGGAGAGAAAAGATAAAGGTGTTGCTGACCAGCCCCGCATCATAGAGTCTTTCCGCGATGTCCGAAGTGGAATCACCGGTATTGATAACGACCGTAACGACGCCGGGAGTATCTGCCTTCAGGTCCTTATATGCACCTGCCTCGATCCTGGCCGAGAGCGCATCAAACCTCTTCTCCTGTGAGAGAACGTAGTTGTATCCGAATATAACTCCAATAACGGCAAATGAGAAAAGCAGTACGAGGATAATAAGTATCCTCAGTGCGATCCTGATCTTCTTCGAAATCATTTATTCCTTCTTGTCAGTCCTTCTTCTTGGCAGCAGCCTGAGCCTTGGCTCTGAGCTCGGAACTCAGGATCTTCTTTCTGAGCCTGATGTTCTTGGGCGTTACCTCGCAAAGCTCGTCATCTTCAACAAATTCAAGGCACTGCTCAAGGCTGAAGTTAAGAGGAGGCGTGAGACGCATAGCGTCGTCGGAACCTGCCGCACGCATATTGGTAACGTGCTTCTTCTTACAGACGTTGACGGTGATATCCTCGGGCTTGGGATTGATGCCTACGATCATACCCTCATATACAGGAGTTCCTGCTCCGATGAGGAGTGCGCCTCTGTCCTGTGCATTGAACAGTCCGTACGTCATGGCCTCTCCGCTCTCGAAAGCAACAAGCACACCGTGATTTCTCGTCGCGATGTCGCCTACAAAAGGCTCAAAGCCACTGATTACGCTGTTCATTATACCATTGCCCTTAGTGTCGGTCAAAAACTCGGTCCTGTATCCGATGATGCCTCTGGAAGGGATCCTGAATTCCAGTCTGGTATATCCCTTGTCAGGGGGAAGCATGTTCAAAAGCTCTGCCTTACGGCTTCCCAGTTTCTCCATTACGGGACCTACAAACTCCTCGGGAACGTCGATGACAAGATCCTCAACAGGCTCGCACATAACGCCGTCGATCTCCTTCATTATGACCTTGGGCTTGCTTACCTGGAACTCGTATCCTTCTCTTCTCATGGTCTCGATGAGGATGGACAGGTGGAGCTCGCCTCTGCCCTTTACAACGAAAGCCTCAGTTGTGTCAGTCTCTTCCAGTCTCATTGAAACGTTGGTCTCGATCTCCTTAAAGAGCCTGTCTCTCAGATGTCTTGACGTAACGAACTTACCGTCCTGACCTGCAAAAGGGCTGTCATTGACAGAAAATGTCATGGCGATGGTAGGCTCGTCGATATTAACGAAAGGCAGAGGCTCGGGTGTTGCAGCATCGCAGATAGTGTCACCGATATTGATATCAGGGATACCTGCAACGCAAACGATCTCACCTACTGATGCCTCGCTGATCTCTTCCCTGCCCAGGTCGTGGAATCTCAGGAGCTTAACGATCCTGGCATTTCTCTTGCCCTCTTCGCCAAATGTTGCGATGGATACGTTCTCACCCTGCTTTACGGAACCTCTCTCGATCCTGCCAACGGCGATACGGCCGATATAGGGGTCAGAGTCGATGTTGGATACCAGAAGCTGCAGAGGTGCATCAACGTCACCCTCGGGACAGGGTGTATATTTGATAACGGTGTCGAGCAGCGGAGCAAAATCCAGCTGCTTGCCTTCCTGGAACTCCTTGAGATCCAGTGTGGCGATACCGGTCTTTCCTGATGTATATACGATGGGGAATTCCAGCTGGTCATCATCAGCACCCAGCTCGATGAACAGATCCAGGACCATGTCCACTACCTGCAGAGGTCTTCCGTCAGGTCTGTCGATCTTGTTGATGCAGACGATGGGCTTCAAACCCATCTCCAGAGCCTTGCGCAGAACGAATCTCGTCTGGGGCATGGGTCCGTCAAAGGAGTCTACAACGAGGAGGACTGCGTCAACCATCTTAAGTACTCGCTCAACCTCACCGCCGAAGTCAGCATGGCCGGGAGTATCAACGACGTTGATCCTGATGCCCTTGTAATCGATAGCAGTGTTCTTGGCAAGGATAGTGATACCTCTCTCCCTCTCCAGATCATTGCTGTCCATTACCTGCTCCACGATCTGCTCATTCTCCCTGTAGATACCCGCCTGCTTAAGCATGGAATCAACGATGGTAGTCTTGCCGTGGTCTACGTGTGCGATGATCGCGATATTGCGCATGTTCTCAATCTTTGCCATAACTGCTCCTCTGAACGCTTTTTATTAATAATATTTATAATTTTGCACGGATAATATTTTCCTACTTATTTGCCAACCCAAGGTACTGACATATTTACCAAAATATCAGTTATCAGGGGCGTTTCAGTGCGATAAGTATCACAGAACATTGCAGGATGCAAAAGATCACAAATTGTTATCATTTCGGACCATTTCGTAACTTTTTCCTCCGGGGTCCGTGTTAAGGTCAAGGTAGATATGAAAGGAGCACGATATGAATGTTTATACCATGATCCCGTCCGAATTCTACCTGATGCGAAAAGATACGTTGACCAGGCAGTTGGATGAACTGCCTGTGATAAGGAGTGGATTAAGACGTACTAATCCGGTGCTGAGGATCTACGACGACAGTCACAAAAAGTACAGGGAGATATCGCATAACAGCAGTTCCTGGAAGAGATTTGAGAAGATCTTTAACAGGCGGTCAGGCTTGGAACACCACATATTACGTATCAACAGTATCTTGGCCCATCGCCACGAACGAAGAGATCATTCATATGTCATTGTCAATACCGATAACCAATTCGACAATGACTTTTATGATTCTCTGGTTGACAGTTCATGCACCTGGAAGAAGGAGAGCAAGTATTACTATAATGGCCGCAACTACAGGTCAAGAGCCGAGATGATTTATGCGACCATACTTGATGAATTAGGGCTGGAATTCAAATACGATGTAAATGTGACCTTCCATGGCAAAACTTTCAGCGTGGATTTTGTTATCGTGATACGGGAATTCAACCGCTGCGTCTTTGTTGAATACTTTGGAAAATGCAGTGACGCGGGTTATAACCATGACAACATGACCAAGCTGGAATATGCCCAGGCAGACGGAGTCTATATTGGCAGAGATCTCTTTATCTTTTCCGGCGATATCACTTATGCACCCGGAACCGATCTAATTAGGGCACAATTGTCATCAATAGTATCTCAGTTAGCTGCTTATCATATAAAATCGGGTTGATCAGGAACGGCAGTCAGACTAGCTGTCAGACTAAATCAATTTACCTGAACATTAGTGGAATTATTCAGACTAGCTGTCAGACCAAATCAATTTACCTGAACATTAGTGGAATTATTCAGACTAGCTGTCAGACCAAATCAATTTACCTGAACATTAGTCTGAATCAGCAGCACCATACCAGCTATCAATCAGCCTTCTCGCCCTTTTCCCTCAGATACAGCCTGATGGGTGTGCCCTCGAAGCCGAAGTTGGCTCTGATCTGGTTCTCGATGTAACGCTCATAGGAGAAGTGAGACAGTTCCTTGTTGTTGACAAACAAAGCGAATGTAGGCGGACAGACGGCGATCTGGGTGCCGTAGTAGATCTTGAGGTGCTTGCCCTTGTCCTGGGGTGTGGGAACTACTGCGATCGCCTCGCTGAGCATGTCGTTGAATACGCCTGTGGTCAGGCGCTTATGGGAGCTCTCATTGGCGATGACGATCTTTTCAAAGAGGCGGTCGATCCTCTGGCCGGTCTTGGCTGACAGGAATACTACGGGTGCGTAGTCCATAAAGGAGAAACGCTCCTTTACTATCTTGGTCATCTGCTCCAGAGTGCCTGTTTCCTTGTCGATCAGGTCCCACTTGTTGATGGCGATGACGCACGCCTTGCCTGCGGTATGGGCGATGCCCGCGACCCTGGTGTCCTGCTCTGTTATGCCTACTGAGGCATCGATCAGGATGACGCATACGTCAGCCCTCTCGACTGCTGCCAGTGCTCTGACCATGGAGTACTTTTCCACCTTGTCCTCGATCTTGCCCTTTTTACGCATTCCGGCGGTATCGATTATGGTGAACTTGCCGAACTTGTTCTCAACATAGGAGTCTATGGTGTCCCTGGTGGTGCCTGCTATGTCAGATACAATGCTCCTCTCCTCGCCGATTATCTTGTTGGCCAGCGAGGATTTGCCAGCATTAGGCCTGCCTATCAGGGCGACCCTGATGGTCTCGGAGCCGGATGACTCATCGTCTTCTTCGGGGAAATGCTCGAATACGGCATCCAGGAGTTCGCCGATGCCCAGTCTGTGGGCGGCGGACATGGCGATGCAGTTATCCAGGCCCAGGTTATAGAACTCATAGAAATCAGCAGGCGGATCGCCTACCTTGTCAACTTTGTTGACGGCGCATACGACGGGGCGGCCGCTCTTGCGGAGCATTACTGCGATCTCCTGATCAGATGCGGTCATACCTGCGTTGATGTCGCACATGAATATAATGACGTCAGATGTTTCAATGGCGATCTCTGCCTGGAGACGCATATTGCGCGTGATGACGTCGTCGGATTCGGGCTCGATTCCGCCCGTGTCGATCATTATGAAATCCCTGCCGCGCCAGTTGGCCTCGGCATACAGACGGTCCCTGGTAACGCCGGGAGTGTCGTGTACGATAGATATACGCTCTCCATAGAGAGTGTTGAAAAGACTCGATTTGCCGACATTAGGACGGCCTACGATCGCTACGACGGGTTTGCTCATGATGATCCTACTTTCACACAAAAAAGGCAGTGGGTTTATTCTCACTGCCTGATGTTAGTCGCTTTCTGTGAATCAAAATCAGATCTCTTCGCCGACTTTGATGACCTGCTTGCCATCCAGATATCCGCAATTCTTGCAAACCTTACGGCGGAGCATCTTGCTATGGCACTGAGGGCACTCTACAAAACCGGGCAACGAAAGCTTCCATGCTGCTCTGTGGCGTGCCGTTCTGGTCTTCGACCATTTACGCTTAGGATGTGCCATCTATCTTCACCTCCGATACTACTTTCTCAAACAATGCTTACTGATAATACATTAACAGTTTGGGTTTTGCAAGAGCCTTTTTAACGAAAATGTATTTTTTACCAGTTCGTCATCGCCGGAATTGAGCCTGTAGGTCATTTCAAAGGTCTCGCTCATGGCGGAAGGCATGTTCATCTGCTCTGTTATTATCTTCACGGGAATGAGTCCGTAGAAGGTGTAGATGCCGCCCAGGGTCTCTTCCCCCGCCTTGAATTCCAGTTCTGACTTGATGTTTCCGGATCTCTTGACTGTTGCCTTGTTCCTGCGGGTATCGAGGATGAGTTCATACAGGGATTCCTTTTCCTCGGCAGATCTCTTCTCGACCCATTTATAGGATATGATGCCGCCCTTCTCCTCCCTGATGGCCGTTGTCCTTAATGCCTCGGGATACACGTTGGTCCTGATCTCTACCGTGGCCTTCATACTTCGTACCTGTCAGTGTTGAAATGCTTTGTTCCTGCAGGCAGTCCTCTGCCCAGGAAAGGTGATGCGATCTCTTCAAAGAGCTCGGGTTCGTCGCTGGTATAGAAAGCCCTGACGGGATCTATACCGTCTGAAGCAAGAGATCCTGCGTTCAGGGTATCCCTTACGACCTCGGCAACTGCCTTGCCGGCATTTATGAGGACGACGTCGCTTCCCATGAACTTGCGGATGGCATCAGACAGCAGAGGGTAATGGGTGCAACCCAGAACCAGCGTATCGATACCTGCCTCCTTGAGGGGAGTCAGGTACTCCCTGCAAACTGCGGCGGTTATGTCGTTATCCCACCATCCCTCTTCGGCGAGGGATACGAAAAGCGGGCAAGCCTGCTGGTAGATCTCGGTGCCGGGAGCGGAATACCTCTCCACTGCATCCTTATATACTCCTGAGTTGACTGATCCCTTGGTGGCAATTATGCCTATCTTGCCGTTCCTGGTAGCCTTTGCAGCAGCTCTCGCGCCGGGTGTTACCACCTCGATGACGGGTATGTCTGCTTTTTCTGATAAGACTTTATACGCATGCGCGCTGGCGGTGTTGCATGCGATGACGATCATCTTGACGTCCTGATCCTCCAGAAATCTCATGTTCTGGAGGGAATACTTGATTATGGTGCTCTTGGACTTGGTACCATATGGGGCCCTGCCGTTATCACCAAAATACACCGTTCCCTCGCCCGGGACCATGTCCCAGATCTCACGGAGAACGGTAAGTCCGCCTATACCTGAATCAAATACACCTATCGGTCTGTTATCTGCCATGTTTATAGTTTAACACCAAAGTCGGGATTAAGAGAGAACCTTCTGCCCGACAGCTCCTTCAAACAATTATCAGCAGGTATCTTACCAAATATCAGCGTAGATGCAAAAAGCTGCTGGTATCTGACCTTCTTTCCGTCCTTGCCGGAGAAGGAATCATTGATCTTGGCCCTGCCGTAAAGTCCGTCGCCTATTACGGGATGACCCATGTGGGCGAACTGCGCCCTGATCTGATGGGTCCTGCCCGTGACCAGTTCCACCTCGATATCCGATATGTCGCCGTAGGTACCCATGACCCTGTATCTGGATGTTGCTATGAGGTCACCAGGCTGTCTGTCATCGTGGATGAAGACAGTTCCCTTTGAGGTCTTTTCCAGGAAGCATGAAACCTCCTTCATTACGGCATCATCACCGCAGATCACAGGCTCACCCTCCACGGGAACGCCATATACCAGCGCCCTGTATCTCTTGGTGATCAGATCGCCCTTGAACAGCTTAACAGCATCGTCCAGGGCTTTCTTGTCCTTGGCGATCATGACCAGACCGCCTGTGTTCATATCTATCCTGTGGCACAGGTCAGCATCCGGGTCGTTGAGATCTTTCCTGACCTGATCTATAAGATCCGCCCCTCCTGTGTTCTTTCCGGGATGGACAGCAACACCCTGCCTCTTGTTTACTATTATTATCCTGTCGGATTCATATACCTTGGCATAGAGAGCCTGCTTTTGCTGAGGTTTCTTTTCCTGTTCGAACAGGCTGTCAGGCAGCCATATCTCCACGGTCTGCCCTTCTTTGACTGCGATGTCGGAAGATATCTTTTTGCCGTCGATCCTGATATCCTTTCGCTTCAAAGCCCTGAACAGATCAGCAGGCGCAAGCTGGGGAAAGGCCTCGACCGAAGCCTTTACGACGTGCTTGTTATTCTGTGCCGGGGAAACGGTAAAACTTCTCATTGCATGATCATCCCATTGCCATGATAAAGATGATAAGGAACAAGGTGCCGATAGCAGACATTATGATGCCCGCCGTGGCAAGTCCCTTCCCCTTGAGTCCGAACTTTCTGGCTCTTATGAAAGCGACTATGGATGCTATCAATGCAAAAACAGAAAACATTCCTGCAGAAAGCAGGCCCAGTATCGCCATTACGAAAGCAACTATGCATGCTATGTCAGTCTTGCCCTGCCTGGATTCAGAAACGGGTGCATTGATTATTGATTCCACAAAATCCAGATCGTCATGATCTCCGCTCATATATACCTCCCACTAAAAAACTGCCTGACCCATATTGAGGGCCAGGCAGGAAATGCCAAATCAGATGATATTACTCATACCATGCGCTTCCGCTGCCGGAATCGTCATCGTCGTCATC
>JAFWFV010000027.1 GCA_017515465.1 Clostridiales bacterium | reverse complement strand
AACTCTCAAAAAAATATTTGAGAGCCATTTGGATCAATTACTAATTTAAAAACTCAATTCAATAGAATCGATTAGGCTCGTTATTTTTCAAGTTTTGCATTCTATTCAATTTTCAAGATCCGCGCCCTTCTGCGAGTGTTATTTCTCGCGAAGTGCTTGAATATATTAACGCCTGCCCTTCTTTAAGTCAAGAGCTTTTTTCGCCTTATCAGAGAAAATTTTCCATTTATTATAATTTATGACTCCTTATACATATTGGTGTCCGTTTTTCACAATTCATTTACAGCTCATCTGTTGAATTAAAGGGCGCAGGAAGTTAGATTAAAAACAGTATGACCATAAGGAGGATATAACCATGGATGATCTTAATCTGGATGAACTGCTGGAAGTAAACGGCGGTCAGAATCTGGCAGCCCGGTATATCAGGACACTTGCTGCCGAGCGGGGAAAGCTCTGCGCAGACGGCAAGATCGATACAGTTGCTCTGAAGTCTGTCATGCGTCCGAAGGATATTCAGGAGCTTGAGTCTATCCGCAAGAACCCGTTATTTGAGCAGGCGCTGGCAGCGTCCAAGAAGGACGGCATCCCCGGTGCTTTGGCATAAGGAATCTGTGACAAGATAATAACAGAGCCGCAGCAATGCGGTTCTTTTCATTTATAGATATTCTTATCGGCCTTTATCAGGTCATCGCCCCTGTATTCCAGCCTCAGAGAAAAGAAATGAGCTTTCTCCTTGTAAAGGCAGTCAAATATGATCTTGTCGCCTTCCCAGATGGGCAGTCCGTAAATGTCCGATGATCTGATCCACATGAGACGTCCCTCGGTGCAGTTGCCGGGAACGATGTTCCTGTCTCCTTCATATGAAGAAGTAAAGATGTGCATGTATTCAACACCGTATATGTCGGAGACGAATGTAACCAGGCCGCGGTATGTGAGATCCGTCAGTTCGGAAGACATAAGCCCCGTCTCCTCCCTGATCTCACGGATGATGCAGTCCTCCGGGGTCTCACCCTCCTCAAAATGGCCGCCTATCCCGAGATATTTGCCGCAGTTGGGATCGTCCTCTTCAGATTTGTTGATGAAGAGGATGCCATCGCCTTTGCTGATGTAACAGAGAGTTGTAAGTTCAGGCATTCTCGGCACGGTGTGCGGTATGCAGCGTAATGTTTATCGCTGCAGGTTCGTGATGGCTGAGGGAACGGGCGATCCTCAGATGCTCGTTGACCCTGCCGATGAGGTAGTCTGATACGTCGATCTTGAACGTCTCGCAGATGGCACACCACTTGTCTGCGATGCAGACGATGGCGCTCTCACGGTAGCGGGGCGGGAAAAGTGTCAGGGGGAACATATGCTTGCGGATTATGTCCCTCTCCTTGAAGTTCAGTTCGAAATCCCTGACTGCATTGTCGAGGGCCTTGCGGGGATGCGTGAATCCGTGGATCCTCCTGCCGGGAACCTCTTTGTCATGCCAGTCGTAAAGGAAATAATCGTGCAGGAGCGCACCTCTGATCAGACTGTCCAGATCGATGTCGGCACCGAATCTCTTCTCCAGGAAAAATGCTATCAGCAGGCTGTGCTTTGCAACGGAAACACAGTGCTCAAAGACACTGGTCGTACCATGCTGAATGGAAGTCCTCATGGGTTCTATGGATTCGGCAGATAAGACATCTCCGCCACGGGTAATGATCTCCTTGGCCAGACGGTATTCCGATACCTGATAGTTGCTGTTTCCGGATGCCATAAATGCTCCTTGTCCCTTAATCTATGATGAATATATTCCACTTTTATTAAAAATTCAACCTTGTTACAGGATTGTATTGAAAATCGGGAAATGAATATTATAATAATCAAACCATATTAATAGACAGAGGCAGGATAGATGGCTTACAAAGGCGCAAAGGATCTGACAAAAGGCAGTGAACTCAAGACGGTTCTCCTGTTTGCCATACCTCTTTTCCTGAGCAATCTCCTGCAGCAGGCATATAACCTGACCGATATAACGATAATCGGAAATGCAATGGGAGATGATGCGCTGACGGCAATAGGAACGGTATCGATCATATACGACCTGTTCATGTCGCTCACTTTCGGAATGAGCAACGGATTCTCCATAGTCGTGTCCAAGTATTACGGCATGGGTGACGAGAAAAAGATGAGAGAGATCGTCGCCAACACCACCGTCCTCGCATGCATCTGGAGCGTTATTATAACGCTCATCGGAACGATGTCGCTGCGACCCATCATGAGATTTCTTGGAACTCCCGAAAGCGTGTTCGAGACAGGTTATTCATATGCCATCATAATGCTGGGACTGATCACATTCTCATTCGCATATAATATCTTTTCCGCGATCCTCAGGGCCATCGGCAATTCCACCGCGCCCTTCTTCTTCCTTCTCATATCAGTCGTAAGCAACGTGGGGCTGGACCTCCTGTTCGTTGCGGTCCTGGGCTGGGGACTGCCCGGTGCTGCCATCGCCACGATCATTGCCCAGACCATGTCTGCGATCGTCAGCTTTATCTACATCCTGGTCAAGGTTCCCGTCCTTCACTTCAAAAAAGAGGACATCACCATGAACCGTTCAATGGTCACGGAACTCATAACATCAGGCATTTCTTTCGGCATGATGTTTGCAGTTGTCCAGATAGGAACAGTTATCCTGCAGGGCGCTATCAACTCTCTGGGAGAGACCATAATCGCCGCCCATACGACGGCACGCAAGATATCCTCCCTTTGCATGATGGCAGTGGGAACCCTCGCCAATTCCATGGCTACGTTCACGGGCCAGAATCACGGTGCCGGCAGATACGACAGGATCAAGACAGCACTGAAGAAAGTCCTCATCCTGGACTTCGGGATCGCCACCCTGATGATCATAATGATCTATGCTTTCGGCGGGCTGTTCACGAGGCTCATCTCCGGATCATCGAATCCCGAACTGATCAATACTGCAGTCTTCTATCTCAGGTTCGATCTGCCCTTCTATTATGTGCTGGCGATCCTGCTGATCGTCAGATGCGTACTGCAGGGACTGGGCGCTAAGTTCACGCCCATCATCGCGAGCCTGATGGAGCTCGGACTCAAGGTCGTGGCTGCATATGTATTCGTAAGACTGTGGGGTTATACCGGAATTGCCATGTGCGAACCTGTAATATGGTTTGTCTGTGCGGTCTATATCCTGATCGCTTTCTACAACAACAAACACATCAAAGCACTGAAGACTATAAAGAATACTTCTTCCTGATCCTCAGGTTCCACCAGATCCCGATAGTATCAAAGAACATCTTGAATATTGCTCCGAGGCTGATCCTGGAAAAGGACCCGCTCCTGGCATAATGGACCTCGATGGGCATCTCCTTGATCGTTGCCTTTTTATAGTTGGCCAGCGCCAGCTGTTCGATATCAAAGGCATAGCTGTTGACTTTCTGAACGCTGCCGATGGACCTCAAAAGATCGCCGTTATATATCTTGATGCCTGTCTGGGTATCCTTGCATTTAAGGCCAAAGAGGATCTTGAGGATCACATAATATCCCCATGATACGAACTTCCTGAGAGGAGGATAATCCACCTTGGACTCCTTGTGCATCTTCGATCCGATGACGACGCTGCACTTTTCCTCCTCCATCGTCCTGACGAATTCGATCAAATGATGTGCGGGAAGCTCCAGGTCGGCATCGATGAAACCTACGATGTCTCCGGTGCTCATCTTGATCCCGTGGAGGATCGCACCACCCTTGCCGCGGTTAACTTCGTAGCCTGCATCCTTTACGCCCTTGATGGAGGATGCTGCCCTCCTGATCTCATCACCTGTATTGTCCTTGCTGCCGTCGTTGACTGCAAGTATCTCGTATACAAGCCCTGCACTGTCCAGAGTGTCAGAGATGGTCTTCAGATTATCGTAGATATGGGCTCCTTCGTTATAGGAGGGAACTATTATGCTTAACAAATCCTATATCTCCCGTCAGAATCTCATTCCGCCGCCACCGGAGTGACCGCCTCCTCCGCCGCCACCGGAGAAGCCGCCTCCACCACCGGAGAAGCCGCCACCGCCCGATGAAGAATCGGAGTCGTAGGATACTGTAACCTTCTGCCTGAGGAATTTCTCATCGGAGACCACGCTATCTGCCCCTTCCAGATATTCCTTATATTTGGGGGCCTTGTCGAGCTTGCCCTTGCGCAGGGCGACCGCACATACAATGACAGCCATGATCATGGGGCCGAACATGGCAAATATCATGATCAGTCCGTAGTTCTCATAATCATAGCGTGAAAGATCCTTGATCACTCCCTGAACGCCGCCTGCGTAGTCGCCATCCTGGAGCACATCCCTGTTGTTCCAGAGGATATCTACACACTTTTCGTTATCAACCGAATAGTAAGCCGACCCGTTGGTAAAGAGCCTGATGTATCTCTCTCCCGGCTCATCGACAGTAAGGTCGATAAGAACGCAGAAGCCTGAGTTATCCTTCAGCGTATTGGTCACGCACTTGTCCTTGTAGTAATCAGCGGCAAACCTGTTGCAGTCTTCATCGCTGTTAGAGTATTTGGAATGACCCTTGAGATCTTCATTCTTATCCCTGGTGGTGACGATCACGAAGTTCAGATTGTTGGATTTCGAGAACTTTTTCGCTGCTGATTCGAGATCTTCCATCTCGTCTTTGGAAAAGATCCCCGCATTATCCTCAATTACGACCTTCTTTGCAGGGGGTATCATCATGAATACATAGAAAACGATACAGAGCACCGCACCTGCAATGAGGGCTGTGAGCATCCCTGCGGAAAGGAGACTGAACTCTCCCCAAATAGACTTCTTGATCTTCTTTTTTGTTCCGTTACTGCTCATCCTGCCACCTCACCGAGATAGAATGCAAGACCGCATCTTGTAATCGTTGCCAGTATTATCAACACCAGAAGGAAGAGGATCAAACCCTTAACGATACTGATGGGTTTTATTCCCGCTACCTCTCCTGTCTGTCCGTTCATGGCAAAGGAATAATTCCTGCCGAGATATTTATAGTTCATGAACCACACCGGCAGGAGCGCATAATGTGCCGTCAGGTCAGTGATCCTGCTGGCATCGCTCTTGACCTTGACGGAATCATACTTCTTGGTCAGTTCCTTATACTTAACCGACTGATAGCCGGTTACTCTCTTAATAACCCTGTCCTTAAGAGCATCAACATCCTGGTCGTATTTATCTGCAAAGAAACCGGGCAGATACTTGTAATCGAAAGGAATGAGCTGACTGTAATTAAAAGGCTCTATTGCCTCCATCAGGGCATCATTGATCCTGGTCTCACCGTCAAAAGGGATCTTTCTCCAGTTGTACTTGCCTCTGGATGTTACTTCGTAATATCTCATGGTGGTAGTTGTCTTGCTGCCGGAATGCGATACGGAATCCTTGCGGCATTCAGAGATAACGTTAAGGTCGTAATCAACATCAAAGAGCCAGAAAGGAACATAAAGGCCCGTGAGCTTGGAGATGTTCTCGTTGGAAACGAACTTTATGGGGGTCCATCTGCCGCCCTTGCACCACTTTAGGAAAGCCGCCTCGGCCTGTTCCCTGGAGTATTTGAAAGGAATGAGGAATTCAGGCTTGAATTCACCTGTCAGCCTGTCGCCGATAAGCGCCGGAGATCCGCAGAAAGGACAGAAGGAAGCACTGGTATTCGCGGATGAGATAACAACTCCCGCACAGCTCTTGCACACAAACTGCTGTGTATCCTCGGCATCCTCCCTGAACAGGTTATCGCCTTCTTCATCTGATGTTTCTGCCGGCTGCCCGACCTGCTGAGGTGCAGGCTCTGCATCTGTGGGAGCGGCTGTATCCTGCTGAGGTGCAGCCTCTGCCTTAGGAGCAGGTTCAGACATCAGTTCTTCTACTGCCGCCTCAAAAGTGGCAGGATCGAAAGACCCGCCGCAATATGCACATTCCAGTTTTCCCGATGCCGGTTCAAAGAACAGGTTCGCGGAACAATTGGGACACTTGATAGTATCAGCCATAAAAAAACTCCAATTCCCAACCCGGGATACCCCAGGATAATCCATTGGAGATTTTACCATTTTTATCTGATTGTTGCACTTATTCTGTAGTCTTATTATCAGAATGGCACCTGGAGGCCATGCCGCAGGAGGAGCAATCGCATCCACAGGAACTCCTGCCCGCCCGCCGTGACCTTACGATACTTCTGATCGCCAGCACTACGGCAGCAACGATTACTGCGATTATCACGATGTTTGCAATGTTTGCCGCCATCCAGTCAAGCATATGATCCTCCTTTGCCATGATGAGAAACCTTGTGTGTGAATCTTTTAAGCGCAGCGCCGATTCCAAAACCACCTCTGCAATGATTTTTAAGTATATTTCGGAATCTTTTAAGCGCAGCGCCGATTCCGAAATAAACTTGGAAATCAGTAGGTAAATCCCCTCTCCGGCTCCCTGAACTCCTTGCACCTCTTGAGGAAAGACCTCATGGACGCATCCTTGTAGGCGATCTCGGTATTCTCTGCACCTATGATCTCCAGGAAGGAGTGGGTAAACAGAGGGTTTACGATAAAAAGCGGGCCCAGGAGATATGTCATGAACAGGTTATTCCACCTGATGCCTTCCTCCTTGATGCCGGGATGAAGTCCCTCCCCGCGTTCGGCAATGAACAGAGGCTTATATGTATCACCGTAGCCTGCACCTTCGGTGAAATAGCACTGGGTAAACTGGCTCTTGAACCCTACCACATCCTCCTGGCCGTACTGACCGATCCAGAGGGAGTTATAGCGGTGCATCATATCCCTGACGGCATATGTAGGCAGGATGTCAAGACACTTGATCTCGCTGCCGTCATCGCACTTTATGAACTTGCCGAACATCTCTGACGCATTGCCGGTGAGCAGGAAGAACTGACCATCCTCTATGGACTTTACTATCTCATCGCGGTAGGGCATGAGGCTCTTGATGACCAGTTCCTGTCCGCGCTCTGTCGTGGTGCCAACATATACGAGCTTTATACCTCCGTCCAGGAAGAGAGGCCTCCTGTTAAGATCTGTGTGAATGATCTCTATCGAGGGATCGCATCTCTTCAGATATTCGATGTTCTGGAGGTCCGCGTAAAGGTTACATATCTCGGGAAATAATATCTCTATCTTCATTTGATCACCTCACAGACCCTCTTCTTCGGCACGCTTCAGGATTATCTTCCTGCAGTCGTCAACCAGATCGAAAGCATCGATACCGCAGAAGATATAGACGGTGTCATCCTTCTGAAGATCGAACTCCCTTGCTGCCTTGCGCTCGTCGAGTTCGAAAAAGATCTTCTCCTCGGGAACACCTGCATAGAGCAGACGCATATAGAAATCCGGGGCTCTCGGGCCTGTGCAGATGAGCTGGTCCATGAGAGGATCGTTCATCATCTCAAAGTCGCAGTCATAAAGCCAGCATGTATTCTCTGACCAGTGGTGTTCATCCTTGTAGCAGCTGATCAGGAGGAACATCTTTTTATGTCCGGGCAGATGCCTTACATAATCGGTGGCACGTGATACCGCCAGGGCGTTCTTGTCCTTTGCCAGCTGGGTGACGACGGAGACAGATCCTGACTTCTGCACATTGAACCTGGTATCAGGGATCTTTACCTTTTCCATGATCTTGGCCAGTTCCTCTCCCGAATAGCCCAGCTCCCTGAAGAGTGCAACTACGAGACAGGTGTTGTAGATGTTGAACATGCTGTCGTTTGACAGGGGATACTCGTAGTCGCCGCCGTTATCCCTGATCCTGATGGTGTTCTTTTCCAGATCGATATCGTGACCGGAATAATCGTATTCGGGAGACTTGAAATCGCAGCTGGAGCAGTGAGCCTTGCCGATGTGGTGATATCTCCTGTAATCGTAGACCAGCTTGCTGCCGCAGATGGGACAGATGCGCATGTCGTTCAGGAGATTCTCACACTCTACGACATCTGAAGGCTGCTTCTCGATACCGTAGTATGCCCTGGGGTTATCTATTGCGATCCTGCCTGAGATCAGGTCGTCACCGTTGAGGATCAGCTTGGTCTCGGCAGGGATGTTCTTATCCAGGATGCCTGCTATGTATTCGGGGTGGCCATTGCGCATGATCGAATCCCTGAAGAGATTGGTTACGCACATGTACTTGGGAGTGATCGACGGGAACACCCTGGTGGCAGACCTCTCGTCTATCTCCAGAACGGCAGTATCGTACTTTGCCTTGCCTGTTAATGTCGCACCCTGCAGGAGACATGTGGACAGACCCGTATTGATGTTGGATCCGTACCTGTTGCAGAGAACTTTCTTACCCGCTGCCTCGTATGCATCACAGATCATGTTGGCACATGTGGTCTTGCCGTTGGTGCCGGTTACCGCTACGATCGTAGCAGGTTTTCCTATCCTCTCGAGAAAGTCGGGACATATCTTTATCGCCAGGCTGCCGGGGAAATCGGTAGCATTATGTCCGGTTATCTTCAGTGCCGGTATGGACAGTTTTGCCATCCACAGTGCACATATAAATCTTAAGCCCATTTTAGAACCTCCAGAATATCTACAATATTATACCAAAGATTCAACTGAAAACCCCCGAAGTTTAGGCAAATCTTCGGGGACCGCCCATTACCGTTTCGCCGAACATTCCGACTAACATGGCTGCAGTCAGGATCAGTCCGCCGTTTTTTTGAACGATACTTACATTTTTTTATGAAAACAGACTGCATCTTCGTACAGTTGTGATCATTCCTTCAAAAGTATATAATTTCTTCTATGAACGATAATGTTGAACCGAACAAAAGAATAGAGGAGATAGACTCCGAGATCAGGAAACTCTTTGAGGAGCGTCTGGAGATGACCAGGCTCGCAGATGAGGGCCTGTCCAACAGTGAGATCGCTCTGAAATGCAGAAAGTATGAGCGCGAACTCCTGGGATCTGCCGGCGACTTTGACAGAGTACTCCTGGCTACCATGTTCAACCTGTCCAGATCCTACAAGCTGACAGAATACGGCATGGGTGATTCCCCCGTCGTTGACGAGATCAGGAATGCGATCAGGAATACGCCTCAGACCTTTCCCACCACAGCACTCGTTGCATGTCAGGGAGTTGAGGGTGCCTATTCACAGATCGCCGCTGACAAGCTGTTCGCAGGTGCGGATATCAGATTCTACAAGAATTTCGAAGGCGTATTCAAGGCCGTCGAAGATGGCACTGTAAAGTATGGCGTTCTCCCCATCGAGAACAGCACATACGGATCGGTCATCGCCGTATACGATCTGATGCGTGTACATAAGTTCCACATCGTCAGGAGTATCAGGCTCAAGATCAATCACCGTCTGATGGCCAAGAGTGGTATCTCGCTGGAGGATATAAAGGAAGTGTATTCACATGAACAGGCCCTGGGCCAGTGCAGCAACTTCCTTAAGAACAATCCGCAGATCAAGGTAACGATCGTGGCAAACACTGCCATGGCAGCACGGATGGTGGCCGATTCGGACAGGAATGACGTAGCCGCCATATCCTCACCTGACTGTGCCCAGCTGTACGGACTGACGGTGATAAGGGATGACATCATGAACTCTGATCACAACTACACCAGGTTCATATGTATCTCCAAGGAAATGCAGATCTTCCCCGGCGCGTCCAAGATCTCTCTCATGCTGGCTCTGGGCCATACACCTGGTTCCCTGTCAGACACGCTCGTCAAGTTCTCATCTCTCGGTCTCAACCTGACAAAGATCGAATCCAGACCTATAGCAGGCCGCGATTTCGAGTTCATGTTCTATCTGGACATTGACTGTTCCATATATTCCGAGGATGTACTGAAGCTCATCGGGCACCTGGACAGTGAACCCGCTGAGTTCACGTTCCTGGGAAGCTACCTGGAGGTCTGATCCCCTGATAACTTACAAAAAACAAATCCCCGGAAGGATCTGAAGTGAACCCACTTTGTTGGACGGAATTAAATTGAGTATAAGGACTGATTTCTTGCCTGGCAAGGGGTCAGTCCTTTCAATTTAACCTGGATTCTCTCATTGTTGTAGTAATCAATGTACTCTTCCATTGCTTTTT